>CAXTBJ010000007.1:48924-76917 GCA_964242585.1 uncultured Bryocella sp. | reverse complement strand
GTGAGCCGAAGTGGCGGAATTGGCAGACGCGCATGGTTCAGGTCCATGTACTCGCAAGGGTGTGAAGGTTCGAGTCCTTTCTTCGGCACCAACAGTTTGATCCAGGCCGGAATTGACCCCGATCCGGCCAAACCCGGGCATAGAATTCCCGGCGCATTGTTCGCCATCTCAAACGCTTTCCGCATAGATCCAAAACGACATCTTCCAGGCCGGCCGGCATGGCCTTTTGCCGGTGCATCCAACAGGATGAAGCTCGCGGCCGAACGGCGTGAGCGAGAGGTATGGCTATGGCAAATAAACTGGCAGTCGTCACAGGCGCATCAAGCGGCATCGGGTACAACCTGGCAAAGGTCTTTGCGGAAAACGGCTACGATCTGGTGATCGGCGCAGAGGATACAGGCATTCAAAAGGCCGGCTACGACTTCACATCGCTCGGTGTGCATGTGACGCCGGTACAGACGGATCTCGCCACCTATGAGGGTTGCGAGAGCTTCTGGAAGTCGGTCGAGGCGCTCGACCGCAAGGTGGATGCGGTGGCCATCAACGCCGGCGTCGGTGTCGGCGGCTTGTTCGTGGACACCGATCTCGCCGAAGAGATCAACATCGTGCGCCTGAACGTGGAAAGCACGGTGCACCTCGCCAAACATGCGGTTCGCAAGCTGGTGGCGCAGCACGACGGCAAGATCCTGATTACCTCGTCCATCGCGGGGGAGATGGTCGCTCCCAAGGAGGCGGTCTACGCCGCGAGCAAGGCCTTTGACCTGTCGTTTGCCAAGAGCCTGCGCTTTGAGCTCAAGGAGACGGGCGTGACGGTAACGGCTCTACAGCCTGGCCCGGTGGATACGAATTTCTTCGAGCGTGCGGAGATGGGTGACACCAAGGTCGGCGTCGACGGCAAGCATGACTCCGAGCCCTACGAGGTCGCCAAGCAGGGCTTCAAGGCGCTGATGGCCGGCGACGAACACGTCTACGCGGCCAGCCTGAAGACCAAGCTTGAAGGGGCCATGATGGGCCTGGTACCGGAGGCGTTGGTGGCCAAGATGCACGAAAAGATGACGGAACCGGCCAACAAGTAACGTCCAGCCGTCATCCGAGCGGGCCTCGCTCGCCGCCCTCCAATTAGGTGCCCTGTCCGGTGCGTCCCAGATCGCGCCGGACAGGGCTTTTCTACGTCTTTCGTTCGTCCGCCACGGTTGCCTGCGCCATCTCGGACGATCCTCCATGGATACTTCCACCTCCGGGGGCGGCGTCTGCTACCCATGGGCGGGCTCTTTTGGTTTTTTATGGATCTATGAGTTCGTACAGATTCATGAGTTCGTTTCGATCCATCCACGGAGCCCATCAAAGACAGAAGTCCGACAGGGCGCAACCCACACCGCATGTGATCCGCGTGCGGCTGAAGCTGCTCCGCAACTACCATTCCCCGGTACTGCGCGCGGGCGAAGAATGCCTGCGCGCGGCCATGGCCGAATACGCGCAGAGCTTCACACGACCCTCCGATGCGCTTCGGAGTATCTGAAATCGAGTGGGCATCCGTGTGTACTGCCGTCACGCTGTAGGAGCGCGAGGCGTGCAGGGCTATTTAGAGGTCCGGCACTGGAACACGAGGAAGGCGTACACAGCCGCCGTAAACACGATCATTGCGGTGGACGGACCTAAACCGGTCTTTAGGGTCTGCATGGAAAGACCTTCCTTTCTGCGGTGCGTCATGGACACGAACGACGGCGAGCACAACCGCTGGAATCTTTTCAGATGCAGCTGGACTGACGATACCAACCTGAACCTGTACACCTCGAAGACAAAGCCACCCGGCACTTCCATCCGATGAAGAAATCACCCGGTATGTCCTGCGGATGGTGCATGATGAGGGATTCTTGCAGGGATTTGCCCTCCGGCAACGACGCCATCCTTCATTGAAAGGCGCGCAGGGTTACGAGGTCGATCCATCTACACCCCGGCTACACGGTCGGACCCTGTGCCTCACCCTCCTGGGCAGAAGAGCAGAATAGGCACAAGGGTGTTGCGACGGGAATGAGTCAGGGTGCCTGACCCGACCGGAGCCGCATCATCCTGCCTGGAGGGCTGGCATGACGGAAGCATCGGCGACTGAATCGGTTTGGGACTACCCTCGGCCGCCCCGGTTGGAGAGAGCAAACGGACTGGTGCGGGTTGTGCATCGGGGAGTGGTGGTGGCAGAGACCCCGAGGGCCCTGCGGGTGTTGGAGACCAGTCATCCGCCGGTCTTTTACCTGCCGCCGGACGATGTGCGCCTGGAACTGATGCGGCCTTCGGCGGCGCGGGGGAGCTTCTGCGAATGGAAGGGCGTGGCGAGCTATTGGACACTCGCGATCCCGGGTGAAACGGCGGTAGCGGATGCGGCGTGGAGCTACGCGCGGCCGTCCCCGGGCTTTCTGCCGCTCAAAGATCACCTCGCGTTTTATGCCAGCCGCGTGGACGAGTGCTGGGTCGACGGCGAACGGGTACAGGCGCAGCCCGGAGACTTCTACGGCGGTTGGATCACCTCCCGGGTGCGCGGTCCGTTCAAGGGTGGGCCCGGAACCGGTGGATGGTGATCTTGCCGAGAGATAGCACGGTCATTCCGCGTCCACGAAGCTGGCTCCCCAGGGAATTCGTCTGTAAGCGTTGCGTGCGGCTGTCCGTGCGGCTCTGAAAGCGTAGGCGCGGAGGTGCTCTCAAATCGGCAACGCCGGTGCCAAAGATGGGTCATTTCGGGACACATGCCGGTGCGTTGGTTACTGTAGGCAGAACGAAAGAGTAGTCATGCCTCCGAGCGCCTTGCGGTAAGCTCACTTCAGCAATCCATGACCCCTGCAGGAGGGCGTTTGGCGGCAAGGAAGCTGGTGTTCGCGCTATCCGTTCTGATTTGTTTCGTAGGTGTTCCCTACCTGCTGCGCCGGTGGCAAGGTGACGAGCGCACGATGGCCCTTCCGGCCTTCCCCCTGCGGGCGGCTTTGATCTGCGCGGTGGTGGCGTATCTGACGGTATGTGCCGGAGTCTCGCAAATCGACGACTCCTACATATACGACCGGTATGTCGCCCATGCCTTGGCCGGCCATGGACTGGTGTACAACCTCGGCGAGCATGTAAATGCCCTGAGTTCGCCTGTCTTTGCGTATCTGCTGCTGTTGGGATCGTGGCTGGCGCATGGCAACGTGCTGCTGGCCTCCGAGGTGCTCTCTGCTCTGGGCATGTTGGCCGCTTCGCTTTTAGCTGAGTTTCTGGTGCCCTTTGCCGGCCTTTTGCTGGCCGGAACCGCCTATTTTTACGCCCTCACCGGCATGGAGACGACGGTTTTTGCGGCTGTGCTGATGTTGGAGGTGGTGCTATACGCAAAGGGTCAGTACCGCTGGCTGCCGCTGGTTTCCGTCCTTATGGCATTGACGCGATTTGAGGGCGCGGTGCTGGTGGCTGTGATTGCGGTGCGGCTATTCCGGCGCAAAGAGCTGCCCAAGGTAGCGTACTTCATACCGGCTGTCCTGTTGGTAGCGGGTTACCTGCTGCTGAACAAGCGATATTACGAGGTGTATCTGCCTTCCTCGGCGATGGCGAAGCTGGGCCAGGGATTTTCCGGCTATTGGGGCCGTTGGCCCACGGCGTTTCTGGGCCTTGCGGGCATCGGCTGGCTGCATACCCTCTTTGGAGGGGTCATCTATGCGACGCCGGTGCTGCTGGGGCTGGCCTTTGCGGGCGTTATAGACCGGCGGTCGAAGGCTCTGGGCGAGGTGGCGTTGCCCTTTTGCGCCGTGCTGTTTTTGATCTATGCGGCCATGAACATGCCGGGGGATTACTTCTGGTACCTGGGGCCTTTTGTACTTTTCGCTCTGGTCTATGTGGCCAGTGCCATCCCTCACACACGCTTGGGCCTGGCCGTGGCTGGGGTGTTTATATGCCTCAATGTGTTCCAGACGGGACGCCTACTGCGGCATTTCAAGCCGAAACCGTACTACTACGACTATGTCGAGGCGGGTCGCTGGTTTCAGGAAAACACCCCGAAGACGGCCAGGGTAGGCGCCGTGGAGATCGGCCTGCTAGGTTGGTCGTCCGATCGCTACATCTATGACGCGATTGGACTGACCACACCGAAGAATGCGGCGTATGTGTCCAGGCACGACAGCAACGCATGGTTCCTGGAGGATCGGCCCGACTACGTGTTTGTGCACGCCAAACCTTGGTATTGGGAGAATGTGGCGAAGAACAGCAGCGACTATGTGCCGGTTTCCGTGCCGCTGACGGCCGGCGACGTCATCCTGCGGCGTAAGGATTACCAACCGGATCTGGCAGGCACAGGCGGGGTACAAAAGCCCTGAGAACGGGTTACGTGGCGTGAATGCATGGCCTGCTGTCCATGCCCCCTTCAATGTTCGCTCAGGGGTGCCGGCCATGCGCGGGTCTCACGATGCCGGCTGAATACCGAAGTCGTAGTAGGTCGCGCCGCCCTGCTGAAAGGCGTACTCGCCGGGCGGAAGGTCGATGACGGGGGTAAGCCGGTAGATTCCAGCCTTGACAGTGTCGCTCGAAAAGCCCTGGCGAGCTTTCTCATCGGTGCCGGAGGAGGAGCCCCACATGCTGTAGGAGGCTGTGTTGACGCTGCGGGTGTCCTTGCTGACGTCGAGCTTCACCATGGCGAAGTCTTTTGGATTGTAGATGCTGCCGCCGAAGCCGGCCGCCGACCCCTCCGGAACATAAATGTAAAAGACCGGCTTGGAGTCCGGGGTTTCGACCGAGGCTTTGGCGCCATCGAGCACGGCTTTGCTGTGGCCCTTGGCGATGCCGTAGGTCATACTGGATGCCCACATGCCGCCGGATTTGTGCTCTTTGGGTGTGCTGCGCTCGAGCAGGGTCATGTGGAGCTGGCCGTCGTTGCCCTTGGCCAGGATGTAGATGCCGGGCGCGTGGATCGTCATGGGATCGTCGGGGTTGGAGGGCGCAATGGCAATGACAGGCATCGGGGCCGCCGCCGCAACGGGCGCCGAGGGATTGATCATGACGGCGATGACGTTGCCGGAGACGTTCGCCGCTTTGAGAGCCTTCAGCCCGGCAACGGAGGTATCAAAGGCGGTGGAGGGCGCGGCCTTTACCTTGGCGATAATGATTTGGTCGGTCATACCGGCCCCGGCGAGGGCGATGACGTCGTCGTTGGTCATGCCGGCGGGCGCGGCCACGGGTGCGGCGGCGGAGGCTCTTTTGACGTGCTGGGCAGGTAGCATGGTGGTGGTGACGGCGAATCCGAGCGCAGCCGAAACGGCATACTTCAAGGCAAACATCGGGTAATCCCCCTGATGCAGGTTTGAATTGTTATGCGATTGCGGGAGAAGATTAGCACGAAATTCACCGGATCACCATGAAATTTGCGCACAGATCGGGGCACACTATCCGCAGGCATTCTGGGGAACGCGGCTGGAGGTGTAGCTGTGAGTCGCTATGGGCCGAAGCGCCGGCTTATCGTTTTTCAAAGACCTCCATATAGTCGTTCTGATCGCCTTTGGTGAAGTCATAGAGGCCAACAAAGCGGAGGCCGGCACGGGTGACCTCGCCTTTGACGACGTCGGGGTTGATGCCGTGGTCGGCCCCGTTACCGGGATGGTCGATCACCCCGAAGCGACCGCCCGGTTTGAGGGCGGCGACGACGACCGGCAGCAGGGCATCCGGATGCGCCACCTCGTGGTAAACGCGCAGCATAACGGCGGCATTCAGGGAGTCTGGAGCCAGCTTGGGATCATCGGGAGTGCCCAGAATGACGGTGAGGTCCGTAAGCTGTTCGCGTTGCGCGCGGTCGCGGATGGCTTCGACCGCGTGCGTGTTGATGTCTTCGGCGTAGACATGGCCGGTAGGACCGACGCGGCGGGCGGCGCGCACGGAGAACCAGCCGCCGCCGGCGCCGATATCGGCGACAGCGGAACCGGGGTGTAGATGCAGGGTGTCGAGCACCTTGCCGGTTTGCAGGAGCTTATCGCGGTTTGGATCTTCGAAGATGCTGAGATCCCCGCTGTAGGGGGTGCTGGTGGGGCGTCCCGTGCCTGGCGTCCCGGCATTCTGGCGCGGCGTGGGCGCCTTGGTTTCAGGGAGTGTGCCGGTTTCGGCAGCAGGCGATGCGCTGAGCGGGGCGGCCATGGAGGGACCGACCGGAGCCGCGGCCGGCGGATTTCCGATGGGTGAGGCAGCGGGCGCGGGCGTCTGCGCGGCGGTACGGGCCTTGGGAGCAAGCACGAAGGTAACGCTGAGGAGCACGAGAAGGATGGCGAGCAGGCGGCGCATACGGGATTTGGATGCCGGGGTGGGGTGTCCGGAGCGCCCCGCGATTGCCCTCGCAACCGATTTTGAAGATTTGCATCCGGATTTGCATCCCGGACAGCGGCCGTCGCGCGTATAGGAGAGTGAAGCCGATGGCGATGGACGCGGATGAACTCGGGCGGGCGATTGAGGTGCACGGGCGCATGGTGTTTTCCATTGCGCAACGGATTGTGCGCGACCCGGGAGTAGCCGAAGAGGTCGCGCAGGACGTGTTTTTGGAGCTCGACCGCAGCGCCGACCGGCTGGAGAACGAGGACCACAGGCGGTTTTGGCTGCGGCGGGTGGCGGTGCACCGGGCAACGGATGCGGTGCGGCGGCGCGGACGGCAGCCGGAGTCGGGTGCGGAGGAGTGGATGGAGACGGCGCATGGGGGCGAGATGGCGGAGAGCCGCGGGACAGCCGGCGGGATCGGCGATGCGATGGGGAACCGGCTGGAGACGATGGTCGGCAGCCTGCCGGAGGCAATGCGCGTGGCGGTCATCCTGCGCTACGCGGAGGACATGACGCCGGAGGAGATCAGCACGACGCTGCAACAGCCGCTGCCGACGGTGAAAAGTAATCTGCAGCGCGGGTTGAAGCTGCTGCGGCAAAAGGCCGCCGTCACCATGAAAGGGTATGTGCGTGAACAACGGGCCTGAAGACAACGTAAAAAGCGGCGAGGGACCGGAGCCGGAGACCGTCCCGGAGGTGTCCGACGTCTCCTTGCGCTTCCGGTCAGGGGAGAACGAGGCGGGCTTTGAGTCGGAAAGCTCCGAGCCGGAAAGCTCCGAGCCGGAAATCGAACGGAGGCTACGGGCGCAGTGGCAGCAGCCGCTCGCATTGCCGGCGGGGTTCAAAGACCGCGTGCTGGCGGCGAAGGCAAAGCGCATGGGGCAATCCCCGACCGCCGCGATGACGAAAGACGCGGAGGAAGAACTCGGGGATCGGCCTGCGCCACGGATCGTGGACAGCCCGCAGGTGACGCCGAAGGCGCTGCCGGATGCAGTGCCGGGGCTGGGCAAACTGCTGGCTTTTCGGCGGCGGCCAACGGCGGTCTGGCGCGTGGTGGCGGGTGGGGCGCTGGCGGCGAGTGTGCTGGCGGGAACGTTTGGGGTGGAGCTGGAGCGCAGGCATCGCGAGGTGACCCGGGAACGGGCGATCGCGAACCAGCAGTTCGAACAGGCCACCCGCATCACCGACGCGGCGCTGGCGCACACGCGGGAGCAGCTGGAGCGGGCCGGTGTGCTCGAGGCCGAGGGCCGGTAGGGTAGCGCGTGGGGTTAAGGCTCTGAATTTTAGAAGGGGGTGAGGGATGAGGATGGCAGGGACAATCGGCGGTTGGATGTTGGCGGCGATGCTGGGCGGAGCCGCTGCGGGGGCGCAGGGCACGAGCTCGACGGTAAAAGACGATCTCTTCAACGGGACGGAGAAGTTTGCCAAGGGCGCAAGCGACGTCACCGAGGTGACCATGGACCCGGACACGCTGGGCATGGTGAGCGGCAGGGACCAGCAGCGGGCCCGGGGCATGGTGCTGAATGTGGTGCGGACCTATGAGTATGACAGGCCGGGGATGTACAACATCGCGGATGTGGAGGAGTTTCGCCGCAAGCTGGACACGGGCGACTGGCACTGCTCGGTGCACACGCGCAGCCTGAAAAGCGGTGAAAGCACGGATATCTGCAGCAAGCGGCGCACGGATGGACTGGTGGAGCAGGCCATCATCACCGTGGAACCGAAGGAGCTGACGTTTATTCACACGGTGAAGCACGCGGATAGCCGGATGAACCTGTTGCGGGATGGCGGACCGGGGGAGTCGATGTGGATAGGACCGGGGCTGGCAGGCTCGGAGATGAACGGCGCGATGGCGCGTCTCGGGCCGGAGATGGAGGCCCATATGGCTGTGATGGAGGCGCGCCTGGCCGTGATGCAGCCGTTGATGGAGGCCAGAATGGCGGCGATAGGGCCGGAGATGGAGGCGCGGATAGCCGCCGCCCAGGCACGGTCCAGCACGGCAGGCTCAGGTGCATTTCTGGGCTCGCACACCGCGGGGCACGCCGGACTACGGCTGCATGTGCCTGCGGCACCCATCCCGCCCACACCGCCAGATCCACAGCAGTAATAAGACCTACCCGAAGTCGATCGATCGGAAGCCCCCAGGGGGTGAAGGAGAATCATGCTCAAGCAACGGAAGGCGATGGGCTTTGCCGCGTCGTGTGTAATGGCCGTGTCGTGTTTAGTAGCCGGGACACATCTGATGGCCGGGACGCTGCGCGCGCAAACGCGCGGGGGCGAGACGATGATTTTTTCAAATACATCGCCAGGAGAGCGATCCTTTGCGCTGGTTCTGGGTAGCTACGTGCAGGTTGTGAAGGTGAACTGGCGCCAGAGCGACGCGTTCGAAGACTACGCCCACGGTCATGCGGGGCGGTACCTTGTCTTCGAGCAGGAGGGAGAGCTGCATCGGCTGGACAATGCGCAGAAGATAGATGAGCTGGCAGGTCAGTACGCGCCGATGCAGGGCTTGTCGGCCAGGCAGAAGGAGTTGGCGGCGCAGCAGAAACCGCTCGCGGCGCAGCAAAAGGAGTTGAGTGCCGCAATGCATGAGGCTGCCAGCCCGGAAGCCATGCGGCGCATCGGCGAGGCGCAGGGTGCGATTGGCCGGCAACAGGGAGAGATCGGCACCAGGCAGGGGGACATCGGCCGGCAGCAGGGAGAGCTCGGACGCGCCCTGAACCAAAAGGCGCAACAGCTGTTCAACGAATGCTTGAAGGATGGCAGCTGTCCCCGGGTAGGGAGCTGAACGCCTCCTGAACTCGCCCCCTGTACACGTCCGCCCTTCTAAAATGAAAGGCTATGTCGCTTGCATTTGAGGTCCGCGCCCAAACCGCCGAGGGTGGGCGGCGCGGCACCCTGCACCTGCCGCACGGCGCCGTGCAGACGCCCGTCTTCATGCCGGTGGGCACCGCGGCCACCGTAAAAACCGTGGAACAGGGCGTGCTGGAACGCTTGGGACCCGGTGAGGCCGGCGCCCAGATCATTCTGGCCAACACCTATCACCTGTACCTGCGGCCCGGGCATGAGCTGCTCCGCCGCATGGGCGGGGTGCACCGCTTCATGAGCTGGAATCGGCCGATGTTGACCGATTCGGGCGGTTTTCAGGTATTTTCGCTGGCCAAGCTGCGCAAAATCACCCCGGATGGGGTGGAATTCCGCTCGCACCTGGATGGGTCCAAACACTTTTTCTCGCCGGAACATTCCATGGCCGTGCAGATCGCCTTGGGCGCCGACGTGATGATGGCCTTCGACGAATGCGTCGAGACGCCGGCTACCTGGGAGCGCACGCGGCAGTCCATGGGGCTGACGCATGAGTGGGCGCGGCGGTCGCTGGCGTACTGGGAGGAGCATCGGCATGAGGTGCCGTGGATCAAGAAGATCGAGGAGATTGAAGGGATCAGGGCACAGGGCGCAGGGGGCAGGGAGGGCGTTCCGGGTTTGGATGCTGCGGGGCCGGGTTCTGATCCCTGTGCTCCAACCCCTGTACCCTGTGCCCTGCGCCCTGATTCCTCGTCGCACCAGGCCCTGTTCGGCATCGTGCAGGGCGGGATGTATAAGGACCTGCGCAAAGAGTCGGCGGAGCGCCTGATGGAGATGGACTTTCCCGGCTATGCCATCGGCGGGCTGGCGGTGGGCGAGCCGCGCGAGGTAACCCGCGAGATGATCGCGCACACGCTTGAGTTTCTGCCCAGGGACAAGCCCCGTTACGTGATGGGCGTGGGCTATCCGGACGAGATCGAGGAGTACGCGCGGATGGGCGTAGACATGATGGACTGCGTGCTGCCGACGCGCGCGGGCCGGCACGGCCTGGTCTTCGCGCGGGAAGATCCGGCCGACCGCGCCAGCGCCGTCCTGCGGCTGAACATCAAGCGCAAGGACATGGCCGAAGACGCCGGGCCGATCGACGCCGGATGCGGCTGCCCGGTGTGCCGACGCTACTCGCGGGCCTACCTGCGGCACCTATACGCCAGCGGCGAGCCGCTGGGTGCCTCCCTGAACTCCACCCACAATTTGCACTTCTATCTGGAGACGATGGCACGGGTGCGGGCCGGGTTGATTGCCTGCTGAGCGGCGTAGCGTGGTCTCGGACCTGAAGACTGATTAAAGCCTTATCTCCAAGCCGGGATAAAGCATTTCTCTTGCACTCCCTCATACGACCGATACGCCTGTTTGGAGCGGATTAGCCAACAGTTTAGAGAACAGGCAAAAACAACCCGGCTTCGGGATGACAACAAAGGACGAAATGCCTCTACACGATCAGTTCTTTTGTCTCTAGAAGACACATTCACTGCTTTACAACCTGCCATACTGTTTCACTCCAGAAGCCATGGTGAAATTCACCAAGACGAGTAACGTGCCAGCCAGGCTGAGATTGCAAACGTTGCTCTAGCCAAGGGATCTCTGGCGAGGAAACGACAGCAAAGGCATGCGTGTTCGCGAGAAAGGTATCGGACAGTTGTATGTGTTCCGGAAAATAACCGACGCGCCGCCAGTTTTCCATTTCATTTTCGCCGGAGATCAAACCGCGTGGCGCTTGGGAGGTCATAGCCATCGGTTTATCGATGACAAACACAGGGAAAAGGCGAGGTCCGGCGCGATAGAACGTCATAAGATCGAACACGTCCACACGCTCAAAAAGAACGGGTTCGCCGGCAGGCAGCATGGTTGCCAACGAGCCCGTAAAGTCATGAGGGGGAAGCTGCATGATTTGCGGAAAATCATGCAGACTGTCCCTCGCGATATATGAGCCTAAAATGAGAAGGGTAGCCATCGAGACGACCAGGGGAATCGGCTTTCTAAGTTGGAAAGGCTGTGGAAGCAGCAAAGTTACTAACTCGATCCAAAGAATACCCATACCGATCGTGAATGGAATGAGATAGCGGTCAACGAAATACGATGTGCCGTGGTGCGAGACAAGCCACACGAGAAAAGGTGCACTGGCTAGGCATATCCCAATCAGAAGCAGACTTCTGCGCTGGACGGCTCCGCCGGCGATTCGTGCCCTGAACTGCGAGCGGCATAGGGCGATTGCAAAACACACGCTCAGAATAAACGCGAGCTTGTGCACGTGTGGCAGCCAATAAGGCGTTAAGTAGTCGACCAAATCTTTCCCATTTGGCGTCACCGTCCAAAACCAGGGCTTGCCTACCGCGGCTGAGTTTCGCATGGCCGTGTGCGATGGCAGGAGCAGTGTCCAGGAGCTAAGTGCGGCGAGATAGAAGACGGGTCTTCGACGACGGGAGAGCAGGTCATCCATCACGGCAGCCAGAAGTACAAGCGCACTGTAGAAAATACCTAGCGGGTGTGTGCCGACGAGCAGTAGGTTGAAGAAGAAGACCAGCAACATCGTGCCGCGCCGGCCAACCGCGCCGGCGTCCGCTTCCCGTGCACTCCGCAGTTGAGCCCACACAACAGCAGCGCAAGCGGCTAACAGCAGGCCGTAAAAACGAGTTTGAAACATCTGCCACAGGATCGTTCGGCTGCCGAACCAGACCAGAAAGAGACCTACAGCAACGAAAGCCGGTTGATAGTAACGCCGTAATGTAAACCACATGGCGACAAAGGCGAGAAAGATATTTGCAGCGGAAAAGGCACGGAATGCAAGCGCACTGTGACCGAAGATCCCCAGCCAAAGACGGCAGAGCACGTAGAATGCCAAGCCACCGCCATCTGCTCCAAGCTCCCAGGCATAGAGCATATGTCGCCAGGTCGCATCCGAGACGAGCATCCAGCCGAACAGCTCGTCGCTCCATAAAATACGGGCGTGCGAAATCCCATAGCAGTACGAAGAAATAGCGATGAAGGCAAGAGAGATAACGCTAAGACTTACCAGCCAGGACCGTGAGGATGAGACCATTGGGGAAATGGTATCAGCGGCCAAAAGGAGGCCGAGCCTGTTAGCTCTAGCCTCCTTCTGATTCCTGCGATACGGACTCACTGCAATCACATGAAGGCGGGTTCAGCAGAAGCAACGGCCGGTGCGGTTGCTTCCACAGGCTCCGGTATGACGGTGCGGTCGGGGGTGGTGAAGAGGAGATGTTTGGCCGTGTCTGTGGCCACCACGACGCGGTCGCCGTGCAGGATGCGGCCGTCGAGGATGCGCATCGCCATGGGGTCCTGCACGAGGCGCTGGATGGCGCGCTTGAGGGGGCGAGCGCCGTAGGCGCGGTCATAGCCGGCCTGGAAGATGGCCTCCTTGGCGGCGTCTGTGAGCTCCAGTGTGATCTTGCGGTCGCGCAGGAGTTTGCGGAGGTCGTCCAGGCGGAGATCGACGATGTGGGTGAGGTGCGACTCGCCGAGCGGGTGGAAGACGACGATGTCGTCGACGCGGTTGAGGAATTCGGGGCGGAACTGCTTGCGGAGTTCGCCCAGGACGCGTTCCTTCGCTTCCGCAAAGCCCTCTTCGCCTTCGGCCCAGGCGGTGGTGAGCTGCGCGGCGCCGACGTTGGAGGTCATAATGAGGACGGTGTTTTTGAAATCGACGGTGCGGCCCTTGGAGTCGGTGAGGCGTCCGTCGTCGAGCACCTGGAGAAGCACGTTGAAGACGTCGGGGTGCGCCTTTTCGATCTCGTCGAAGAGCACGACGGAGTAGGGGCGGCGGCGGACGGCCTCGGTGAGCTGACCGCCTTCGTCAAAGCCGACGTAGCCCGGAGGCGCGCCGATGAGCCGCGAAACGGCGTGCTTTTCCATGTATTCGGACATGTCGATGCGAACCATGGCGCTTTCGTCGTCGAAGAGGAACTCGGCGAGGGCGCGGGCGGTTTCGGTTTTGCCGACGCCCGTGGGGCCGAGGAAGATGAAGCTGCCGATGGGACGCTTGGGATCGGAGAGGCCGGCGCGGGAGCGGCGGATGGCGTTGGCGACGACGATTAGCGCTTCATCCTGGCCGACAACGCGGGCGTTGAGGCGCGACTCCATCTGAGTGAGCTTCTGGACTTCGCCTTCGAGCATCTTGGAGACGGGGATGCCGGTCCATTTCGAGACGATGCGGGCGATGTCCTCTTCGTCTACCTCTTCTTTGAGGAGGCGCGAGGCGCTCTTCTTTTTGTCATTCCCGAAGGGAATCTGCGTCTTGTCGGCGGCTACAGCTTCGTCCTGGGCCTCCGTGAGATCGCGGAGTTCGCGTTCGGCGCGGGGGATCTCGCCGTACTGGAGCTCGGCGGCGCGTTGAAGGTCGCCCTTGCGGGTGGCCTCGGTGGCCTGAAAACGCAGGCCTTCGAGGGACTCTTTGAGGGCGGCGATCTGGCCGATGGCACCGCGTTCCTTTTGCCAGCGGGCGCGGAGGGCGGAGGCCTGTTCCTGCACCTCGGCGAGCTCGCGCTCTACGGTGCCGAGGCGGTCCTGCGAGTTGGCGTCGTCTTCGCGGCTGAGGGCGTTTTTCTCGATTTCGAGCGAGATGGCGCGGCGTTCGAGGTCGTCGATTTCTACCGGCACGGAGCCGATCTGGATGGCGAGCGCGGCGGCGGCCTCATCGACGAGATCGATGGCCTTGTCGGGGAGAAAGCGGTCGGAGATGTAGCGGTGCGAGAGCTCCGCGGCGGCGACAATGGCCGAGTCCTTGATGCGGACCTTGTGGTGGGTTTCGTAGCGCTCGCGCAGGCCGCGGAGGATGGCGACGGTGTCTTCGACGTTGGGCTCGCCGACATAGACGATCTGGAAGCGGCGCTCAAGGGCGGCGTCCTTTTCGATGTATTTGCGGTACTCGTTCAGCGTGGTGGCGCCGATGGCGCGCAGCTCGCCGCGGGCCAGGGCGGGCTTGAGCATGTTGGAGGCGTCGATGGAGCCTTCGGCTGCGCCGGCGCCGACGAGGGTGTGCAGCTCGTCGATGAAGAGAATGAACTGGCCGTTGGACTCTTCGACTTCCTTGAGCACGGCCTTGAGGCGGTCTTCGAACTCGCCGCGGAACTTGGCACCGGCGAGCATGGAACCCAGGTCGAGCGAGACGACGCGCTTGTCGCGCAGGATTTCGGGGACGTCGCCCATGAAGATGCGGCGGGCAAGGCCTTCGACGATGGCGGTCTTGCCGACGCCGGGTTCACCGATGAGGACGGGGTTGTTTTTCGTCCGGCGCGCGAGTACCTGGACGACGCGGCGGATCTCCTCGTCGCGGCCGATGACGGGGTCGAGCTTGCCGCGACGGGCGAGTTCGGTGAGGTCCTTGGCATATTTGGCCAAGGCCTGGAACTTGCCTTCGGGGTTCTGATCCGTCACACGCTGCGTGCCGCGCACGGTTTGCAGCGCTTTGAGGATGGCGCTGTGGTCGGCACCCTGCGCGGCGAGGGCCTGGGCCACGGGCTCGGACCGCTGCGCGGCCAAGGCGAGCAGGAGGTGCTCGGTGGAGACAAACTCATCCTTGAAGTTGGCGGCTTCTTTGAAGGCGCCGTCGAGCACCTTCGCCAGCGCCTGGCTGAGGCCGGGCTGTTGCGCCGCTCCCTGCACCTTGGGCAGCTTGGCGATAGCGCCATTCATCTGCGTCAGCAGTTGCTGGACGGGCACGCCTACCTTCTCGAGCACCGGCAGAACGACACCCTCCTTATCTTCGAGCAGCGCGGCCATCAGGTGCACGGGCAGCGTTTCGGGGTTGCCGTTCTCCCCGGCAAGCCCCACGGCACCCTGCACCGCCTCCCCTGACTTCACGGTCAGCTTGTCCCACTTGATTGCCATAGGTCTACACTCCTACACTTGCGGAGCCTTGGGCTCCTGTAGATAGGATGCCCCGTGCGGCAAGGGGTTGCAGCTAATATGAGCGCATCGCGCTCATATCTTCACAAACCAGGAGGCAGAGTTGACAGCAGATGAGGTGAAACGCGTGCTCCATCTGGAGCCGCATCCACGCGAGGGCGGCTGGTTTGCCCAAACTTATGCCTCGGGAGCGATGCTTCCGGCGGCTCAGTTCGAGCGGTCCGCTGAGCCCGTGGCCTATGCCGGCCCGCGCCGGCTTTCGACGGCAATCTACTACCTGCTGGAGGCGGGCACCTTCAGCGAAATGCATCGGCTGAAGAGCGATGAGGTGTTCCATCACTATGCCGGCGTCGCCGTGGAGATGGTCCTGCTGCACGGCGGCGAACGGGTGGAGCGCCTGGTGCTGGGCACCGATCTGGCCGCCGGCCAACGGCCGCAGGTAGTGGTTGCGCGAGGCGTTTGGCAGGGGGCGCGGCTGCTGGTGGCCGACGAGGACCCCGGGGCATGGGCGTTGATGGGGTGTACGGTTTCACCGGGATTTGAGTACGCGGACTATGAATCGGGCTCCCGGGCGGAGCTGCTGGCTACCTGGCCACAGGCGGAGAAATTGATCGTGGCGCTGACACGCCTAGGAGCGCATTGAGCCCGCACCGCATAGATCTACAGACGGTTCCCTGGTCCGACCGGAACAGGTGTGACTCAACTAAGGTTGCTCCTCCGCCAGTCCGGCGAGCAGTTCGGCTACGGTCCGGTGGAGCCCGGGATGCACGAGCCTGGGGGCTATTTCGGCCAGGGGAGCGAGGACGAAACGGCGCTCGTGCAGGCTGGGGTGTGGGAGAGTGAGCTCGGGGTCGGCCAGGATGAGGCTGTGATTGTGGCCGTCCTCCCTGTCTTCGACCTCAGTTTTTAGGTTTCCATACTCCACGTCTAGGCTTTCATATTCACAGAACAGCAGATCGAGATCGAGTACCCGGGGGCCCTTGGGGGGCTGATCGGTGCCGCGAAGCCTTCCCATGCCGGCCTCGATGGCCAAAAGCGCGCGTAGCAGCTCGAGGGGGCGAAGGTCGGTGTGGAGAAGAGCGGCGGCATTGACGAAGCGTGGTTGATCCAGAAGGCCGACGGGGTCGGTGAGATGGAAGCTGGAGACGGCTGTGAGGGTGCCAAGCTCGTGGAGCCGGTGCAGCGCCTCCACGAGGTTGGCGGCGGGTTCACCGTAGCGGGAAGGTAGGTTGGAGCCGAGGGCCAGGACGGCGAGCACGGGTTCAGGGTATCGTGCCGGGGCTCCGAACTGCGTAGGATCGGATCGGGTTAGGTCTCCTACGCGTGAACGGGACGAAGTGCGGAGGGGAGCCTGGGGCGAGGAGCGACCGCTCCGGGGATCAGCTGACCGCGGGGCTCGGTTTGGTTGGGCGCATGGCTTTCCGCTTGCGCGTGAATGTGAGCGTGCGCATGCGTGTGAGCGTGCGCATGGCTCTTCCCCTGCCCATGGCCTTCCCCGTGTGCAAGCGTTTCAGGGCGGGTGGCCAGCTGCCACGCGCTGCGATCGCGCAGCAGTCGCTGCACGAGCGCGGTATGCATGGCATGGCCCGCGCGTTCGGCGATGACCTTGCCCCAAAGCCTGCGGCCGGCGAGAGCGAGATCGCCGATGAGATCGAGGACCTTATGCCGAACGAACTCGTCGCCGAAACGCAGCGGACCGTTCTGCACGCGGCCTTCGCCGATGATGATGGCGGCCTCGTCGGAGACGCCGCGGATGAGGCCCATGTTGCGGAGCATCGCCTCGTCCTCACGGAAGCCGAAGGTGCGCGCCGGCGCGATCAGCGCGGCATAGGCCCCGGCCTCGAGGTCGCCGGTGAAGCGGTCTTGGCCGATGGGTGCGGGAAAGTCGATGGTGTAGTCGATCGAATACCCCTCGCCGGGATAAACGCCGATGAACTTTTCGCCGGCGGGGGAGTTTTCGCGTACCTCGACGGGTTTGAGGATACGCAGGTATTCGCGGCGGCGGCGCTGGCGCTTGAGTCCGGCGGCGAGGATGGCGGCGACATACGGCTGTGCGGAGCCGTCGAGAATGGGCACTTCCAGGTTGTCGATCTCGATGATGACGTTGTCCACCCCGAGACCGATGAGCGCGCTGAGCAGGTGCTCGGTGGTGGAGATGAGTACGCCCTGACGCATCAGGCTGGTCGCATAGCTGACCTTGGCGACGTTGCGACCGATGGCGGGAATCTCGAAGTTATCGAGATCGGAGCGGCGGAAGACGATGCCGGAGCCGGCAGGCGCGGGTACGAGGCGCATGTGCACGGTAGCGCCGGAATGGAGGCCGACCCCCGCAAAGCAGAGTGAGGCCTCAATCGTGTGTTCGAGTTGAAAATCCACGTTCAGTCAGGAGCCCTTCGCGCTGTCCAAACCGCATGAGACGATTTCTAGCCTAACTCGCCCTCCTCTGCCCCGGGTGTGGCAAAACAGACACAGTTGATCAGATAGGGACCGCCGTTACCGACAGGGTTCCTGCTGTACGGGGCTTGGGATCAGCGAGATGTGCGGAACATCGATGCTAGACGGCCGTTCCCTGCCCTGCCTGGCGCAGCAGGCGCAGAACGGAGACGAGCGGCAGGCCGACCACGTTGAAGAAGTCGCCTTCAATGTGGGAGATCCAGCGGGCGGGATAGCCCTGAATGCCATAGGCGCCGGCCTTATCGAGCGAGTCCCCGGTAGCCAGATAGATCTCGAGCTCGTCAGGCGGGATCGCGGTGAAGGTCACGGCCGTGGTTTCCACATGGGACACCTCGCCGGCCGGGGAGAGCACGGCCACGCCGGTGTGTACGTGGTGGGTACGGCCGGCGAGAGCTCGGAGCATCCGTTCGGCATCGTCGCGGTCCGCCGGCTTGTTCAGGATCTCACCCATCAGCACGACAGTGGTGTCGGCGGCCAGGACACTGTGGCCCGGGCGGGACCTCGCGACGGCACGAGCCTTTTCGAGCGCCAAGCGGCGGACGTAGCTCTCGGGAACCTCACCGGGATGACGGGATTCGTCGATATCGGCCGGGTGAACCGTACAGGCCATGCCGATCTGGGTGAGCAGATCGCGGCGCCGTGGAGAGGCGGAGGCGAGAACGAGCGGCTTGGGCGGCGTCGGCATGGCAGCGCTACAGAACCGCCGCATCCTGCTCGACCGCGAGGTGCATCTCCATGGTGCAGGCTTCGCCGGGCCGCAGGGTCATGGCATTTTCACCCGTGTTGGCCGTTTCCAGGCATACAAAGCTGTGCCAGGCGTCAGGGGACAGATCGGGCAGCTTGGCGGCAAGCGCCGGGCCGGGATTCCAGGTGACGGTCGTGCGGGAACCGGCCTTCGTAAGCCGCAGACAGCGTCCCAGCACAGGGTCATGCAGCCTCAAGGGGGCGGCTGTGTCGAGGTAGGGGCGGTCGATCTCACCGCTGAAGCGAAGCAGGCGCTCGGTTTGGGTCCTGCGGGCGAAGTGGTCGGCCTTGTCGAGATATTCGGTGTGGGCCAGACCGTCTACTGAGATCCTCGCGATGTCCCCGATGGCCAGATAGGCGTGGAGCGCTTCTTCAAAAAGAAAGGGTTTGGCTGCCGGACCGGCGGCGTTGGCGACGGACAGCCGCGCGGTGAGGGTGCGGCCGAGAATGACCTCATACGCGAGCTGGAAGCCGGTGAAGCCGAGGGCGCGAATGCCCTCAGTCTGATCCAGGGTAAGCGACAGGTGGAGGTCTTCGCCGGCGAGCGCGGCAAAGCGCAGCGTCCATGGCCACATGCGCGCAAAGCCGTGCGTGCCCGCACCGGGCGGCGTGGGCACGGGCGAGGTGGCCGGCGCGGCAAACCACGGAAATATGACCGGGATGCCGCCGCGAATGACCTTTCCCGGGGCGATGGCGGACTGTTCGGAGAGAAACAGCACGGGCCGCTCGCCGGTGGGCTGCCACGCGGTGAGGTGTGCCCCCTGAAGGTACAACTCGGCGGTGCAGGCGGGGGTATGGACACACAGGCGCGGCATGCCGGGGTGCAGCTGGTCAAAGGTGAGGACGTCCGGAAGTCCGAACTCGGCGGTTAGTTGCTCGGCGTTTTGCACGGCTTGCAGTGTACTGCACGGTGGAGTCGGGTGCACAAGTTTCGTTCCATGCAGGCTGTTTCGGCAACATCTCGGACGGCAGCCGGATCGAAGCGCCGCCCGGCATCTGAAAATTTGACGAAAGCTGAAACGGTTCTGGGAGAGATCATGGTCAAGGCAGTCTTGTGCGACATTGACGGCACGCTGGTGCAGAGCAACTGGCTCCACGCGGAGGCATGGCAGGTCGCCTTCGGCGCGATGGGGATTCATCTGGAACTGGATGTGCTGCGCCGGCAGATCGGCAAAGGCGGGGACGAGCTGATTCCGGTCTTTGTGCCATGGTGGAAGCAAGATGCCGTCGCAGAGCCTTTGAAAACCTTTCGCAGGCACGTATTTCAGCACGGGTTACGGCAGCAGGTGGAGCCGATTCCGGGGGTGCGGGATCTGCTTCTGCGGATGCGCGCCGCAGGCATCAAGGTGGCGTTGGCGACTTCATCGGCCAATGACGATCTGGAAATCATGAAGCGTGTGGCCCACATAGAAGACCTGATCGACAAGGAGACCACCAGCGAAGACACAAAACGGGCCAAACCGCATCCGGATATCTTTGCGGTCGCGCTGAAGAAGCTGGACCTGGACTGCAGCGAATGCATCGCTCTGGGCGACACGCCCTATGACGCCGAAAGCGCCGGCAGGGCGGGGGTGCGGACCATCGGCGTGACCACCGGCGGCTGGAGCCGGGAGGATCTGCTCGCGGCGGGCTGCGTGGAGGTATATGACGGCGCGGCGGATCTGCTGGCGAACTTTGAGCGCAGCGCCCTGGTGCGCACGGGTCTGCATGGGTAGATGAATCAGGTTGGCGGTGGGCCATCAGTCCACGCGACAGATCAGGCATTTCAGGTAGCGGGTTTCGGGTAGGGTGAGGACCTCGGGATGATCGGGGGCGGCGGCGCGGGTTTCGAGCAGCTGCACCCGACGACCGGCATCCACGGCCGCCGCGGTGAGGACCTCCGTGAAGTCCGCCAGTGAAACATGGTGCGAACAGGAGCAGGTGACCAGCGTGCCGCCCGGCGCGAGCAGCCGCAGCGCGCGCAGGTTCAGCTCCTTATAGCCGCGCAGCGCGCCTTCGGCAGAGCGTCTGCTCTTGGCAAAGGCGGGCGGATCGAGCACGATGGCGTCAAAGCGCGCGGGCAGGGCGGATAAACCCAAGGGACGGGATGCCGGCTTGGCTGCGCGCTGCCCTCCTGGAACGGCTGCGGGGCGGGTGCTGTCGTCGAGCGCGCGCAGCAGATCGAAGGCGTCGGCCTCCAGCCAATCGACCTCGGCGCTTAGCTGACGATTGGCGGCGAGGTTGCGGTCCGCGACCTCCAGCGCGGCGCGGGACTGGTCAACGCCCGTAACGCGGCGGCACACCCGGGCCAGATGCAGCGCGAACCCGCCCTGGTAGGTGCAGACGTCCAGCGCATGGCCGCGGAGGCCGGAGCGCCGAACCCAATCGGCGGCCGCGGCGTAGTTCAGGCGCTGGTCGAGAAAGGCCCCGGTCTTCTGGCCGGCGGCCGCGTCATAGTGAAACACGAGGCCATTCAGCCGAAAGACGGTCGCGATGGAAGGTTTTGCCTCGCCCGCATGGCTGTTTTCATGGCTGTCCGCATGAAACAGGGGACCCGTGGGCGGGGCGGCCAAGTGTTCGAGCTCGCGGATGCGCGGGTCCGAACGCTCGATCACGGTCAGGGGCTCGCCGTTCGGGGCGAGCGCCGCCCGCAGCGCACGGACGAGCGCCGCGCGGACATCGTCCTGCGCGGTTCCCTGCGTGAGCAGTTGCAGGATGAGGAGGTCAGCATAGCGATCGGCAACGATCCCGGGTAGGTTGTCGGCCTCGGAGAAGATGAGGCGCTGGGCGTTTGTCTGAAAATCGGCTTGGGAGTCGGGCGGAGCAAAAGGCTCGCGCCGTTGCAGCGCCTCCGCGACGCGAAGCTCAAGATCGGCGAGGTACCGCGGGCGCTCCACACCGGGTGTACGCGACACAAGGCGCAGGGCAAGCTGCGAGGCCGAGGAGTACAGCGCGGTGCCCAAGGGACGGCCCGCGAGATCTTCGACCGTGATCAGTCCGCCGGGGAGCACCTCGGCCTGTTCGGCCTCGGTGGCAAGGAGATCGGAGCGGTACACCCAAAGATGGCCGGCGCGAAGGCGGTCCGCGGCGCGGCGGGCGATCCGGATGCTGCGATTGCTGGTAGCCACTGCGCCATTGTCGTCTATCTGGATAGGAGAGTTTGGAGGCGAACTCGTCAGGGCAGCCGTGGGACGCCGATATCGAGCAGCATGGCCAGGGCATCGACGACCAAGTTGTGGTCCTCGCGCTGGGGCAGGCCGGAGAAGACCACGCTGCCGACCGGGCCGGTGCCGTGCAAAAAGATGGGAAAGCCGCCGCCATGGGCCGCGAAGTCCCGTTCGGGGAGTCCGTGCCGGCTTCCGAGCGTGCCGCCTTCACGCTCCAGCTTGCGGCCGACCGCGTAGGTGGAGCGGGCAAAGTGATGCACCGTGTTGCGCTTGCGGCGAACCCAGTTGGCCTGGCCGGGCTGCGCGCCCGGGGTCGCACAGGCAAACAGCCGATGGCCGGCGAGCTCGATTTCGACCGTGCCGCCGGCGTCCCGGGCCAGCAGAGCCGCGCGCAGGAGCGAGCCGAGCTGCCAGGCGGTTTCGGCGTCGAACGCGGGAAAGCGCAGGAGTTTCTCCTGCTGCTCGAGGACGCGAAGGTCCTCGTCAATGCGAAGGTTCTCATCGAGTTGTTCCGGCGTACTCATCATTTGATTTGAAGCAGGTTACTCGGTCATCAGCATCACTTCGGTCGATTTGATGAGCGCGGTGACAGTGTCGCCCACCTTGATACCCATCTCCTCCACGCTTTGGCGCGTGATGACGGATTCGAGCAGGTTTTCCCCCACTCTCACCGTGACTTTGGCGGTAACGGTGCCGAGAAGAATGTCTTCCACGATGCCGCGCAGGTGATTGCGGGCGGAGATCTTCTTGGGGGTAACGTCAGGCATGGCTGTGCTCCGGTGCGACTGCTCCAGTCTACGCACAACGGTAGGTGCGCCGCTTCAAGGACTGCAAGTCTCGACAGACAGACTCGAGACTCGGGCCCCCGATACTATGGGGAGCGGAGACGGATTTCCATGCCAGATCATTACAACCCGGTCCCACCGACGGGCCGCCGCGTCCTCATCAGCGGATCGACGGGGCTCATCGGGCGTCGCCTGGTGGCCCATCGGCGGGCGGCGGGCGATACAATTGCCCGGCTGGTGCGGCCGGCAAGGCCGGTGCGTGATGAGGCCGACGCAGGGGCCGGCGCGGATGCCGTGCTTTGGGACGCAGGGGCAACGCCGCTCGACCCTGCCGCTGTGAGCGGGTTCGACGCCGTGATCCACCTCGCGGGCGAGCCGGTGGCGGGGCGGTGGACCGCGGAAAGGAAGCGCCGCATCACCGAAAGCCGGGTTCGCGGCACCCGGGCGCTGGCGGAGGCGATTGCCCGGGCGGAGCGGCCGCCGAAGGTGTTCGTGTGCGCCTCGGGAATCAACTTCTACGGCGATTGCGGCGACATGGTGCTGGACGAGTCGGCTCCCCTGGGCAGCGGCTTTCTGGCCGGGGTCTGCGAGCAGTGGGAGGCGGCTTCACGGGCGGCGGACGGCGCTTCGCGGGTGGTGAACCTGCGCATCGGCGTGGTGCTGGCGCCCAAAGGCGGGGCGCTTGGGGCCATGCTGCCGATCTTTCGGCTGGGACTGGGCGGGCCCACCGGCGGCGGCCGCGCGTATGTGAGCTGGGTGACCCTGGACGACTTGGTGCGGGCGGTGGGGCATGTGCTCGATTCCGCGACGCTGCAGGGACCGCTGAACGTGGTCTCCCCGAATCCGGTGACCAACCGGGAGTTTACGGCGGATCTGGGCGCGACGCTCCGACGGCCGGCGGTCATTCCGGTGCCCGGATGGCTGACGCGCGTGCTGTTCGGCGAAATGGCGGATGAGACGGTGCTCGCGAGCGTGCGGGCGGTGCCCAAGCGGCTGCTCGAGGATGGCTTTGTGTTTGAACAGGCTCAGCTGCCGGAGGCGCTGGCGAGTCTAGGGCTGTGAGCGTAGAAACGCAGATTCCCTGCGGGGATGACAGAAAGGAAACAGGAGTTTCAGGGAGCTGCCGGCGCGGTGGCGGCCGGCTTGAGCGGCAGCGGACTGCCGGAGCCTTCGGTGAGGGTCAAGATGCGGTCGATACCGGGGCTCTTGAAGGCTTCGTGGGTCCCGTCGGGCCAGTGGACCTCGATGTTTTCTACGGCCGCGGCCTGGCCGAGGCCGAAGTGCGGCCGCAGGTCGGAGCTGGACCCGTAGCTGCCACCGGAGACGATATCGCCGCGCTGGCGCAGGCCGCCGGCGGTGACATATACCGTGGACCCGATGGCATCACGCGGGCTTTTGGGGCCGCCTATGAGCTTGAAGGCGATCCAATGATTGGCTTTCACGCCGGCCGGTGCGTTTGCCGCAGCCACGTTGCTCAGCAGCGCCGGGGCGGAGTCCATATTGTTGATCACCGCGTCCATCTGGCCGTTGTTGAACAGATCGCCGATCGCCATACCGCGTGAGGGCATGGGCTCGGCCAGCGCCGTGCCTTCGACCGCGGGCACGGCTTCCAGACGCTTGCCTTGGAGGTTGCGGAACAGCAGCGGACGCTCGGCCCAGGTGGTCCCCCAGTGGTTTTGGTCGGCGTTTTTGTAGATGTGTCCGTTGACGAAGATCAGATCCTTCCAACCGTCGTTGTCATAGTCGAAGAACGCCGTGCCCCAGCCGAGGAACGGAATCGTCAGCTCGCCGAGGTGCGCCTCATAGCTGATGTCGGTGAAGTTGGCGTCGCCGTCGTTGCGATAGAACGGCTTGTAATCGTCGGAAAACGTGGTGTTGAAAATGTCGAGCAGGCCGTTATTGCGCGTATCGCCGTAGGCGATGCCCATGGAGGCGGTCTCGCGGCCGTCCTTGTTCAGCGCGTAGCCGGAGACATAGCTGGCATCCTCAAAGGTGCCGTCGCCCTTGTTCAGATAGAGGTAGTTGGGCGTGGAATCGTCGGCGACGAGGAGGTCGGGCTTGCCGTCGTTGTTGACATCGATGAAGGCCGAGGCAAGACCGTAGTAACCGGGCTTGTCGGCGACGCCGGCTGCGAGGCTGACGTCCGTGAAGGTACCGTCGCCGTTATTGCGAAACAGGTGATCGGGCTCCCCGGGCAGACCGCGCGGGCCGCATGAGACCTCCAGGCCGCGGTACTGGCAGAAGCTCGAGTTCAGGGTGTGCGACTCGGGCTGGTGGTCGAGATCGTAGTGCACATAGCCGGGCACAAAGAGGTCGAGCCGGCCGTCGCCGTCATAGTCGCCCCAGGTGGGACCGGTAGACCAGTTGCCGAGCGTGACGCCGGCCTTTTCGGCCACATCGGTGAAGGTGCCGTTGTGGTTGTTGTGATATAGCCGGTTTTTGCCGAAGTTTGTGACGTACAGATCGGGCCAGCCGTCGTTGTCGTAGTCCGCGACCGCGACGCCGAAGCCCCAACGATCGTTGGTGACGCCGGCCTTTTCGGCCACATCGGTAAAGGTGCCGTCATGGTTGTTGTGAAAGAGCGCGGCATGGGGTGACGGGGCCTTGCCGTCCAGCGCCTCGCGCGTGGTGCCGTTGACGAGAAAGATATCGAGCCAGCCGTCGTTGTCATAGTCCAGCAGGGCGACGCCGGAGCCGATGGTATCGAGAATGTAACTTTTATCCGGACCGCCCATGGTGTGGTGCCAGACGGCGAGCCCGGCCTTGGCGGCAATATTCTGGAAGACGATCGGACCGTCCTTCACGGTGCCCCCGACGGTGATGGGCCGCTGCCGCGCGTCGTAGACCGGGGCGTGCACGCCGGCGGTGCTGGAGCCGCCCTGGGCTGGGGCCTGCGCGCCCTCCTGCGGCTTCTGCGGGGCGTCCACACCGGCCTGGCCGCGCGCGGGGACAACCGGCAGCAGAGCGAGAGCGGCGATCAAGAGGCGGGCGGCAAAGCGGGTCAAGGACATACGTGCGGTGCGGCGGCATGGGCTCCTGGAAGGGGAGCGGGGCCGCTCGTGCGCTCGATGATAGCCCACCCCGCATACGGAAGTCAGGCGGCGGCTTATGGAACTCATCACCTGGGTCGGGAGTGCGCTTACCGGGGCAGCCGGGCCCGGCATTTTGTAGACCGGCCGGCTACTGCGGAGCCGCGGTGAGGGTCGGCAGGGCAACCACGGCAAATTTACCGTCCGGCTCACGGGTCAGGGTGGGGGCATAGGTGCCCCGCAGCTCGCGCCGCCACCAGAGACCGTGGGCGCGCCTTTCGGCCGGGGTGGAAAACCAGTACTGCCATAGCACCGCGCGGACGAAACGGGGCGGACGGGCGCGGAACGGATCGCCGGCGAACAGGCCCAGCACCGGTTCCGAGCCCTGGAGCAGCCGGATCTCCGTGCCGGCGACAATCGGGGCCTGCCCCCAGGTGGTGAGCGAGGCAAACCAGAGGTTCCAGTCGAAGCGCGGCTGGTACGGCGCGTAGATTCGCGGCCGTGCGGTGAGGTCCTGCGGCTTGTAGCGAAAGGGGTAGGCGGTCCAGTGTTGGCCGTCATCAGAGCCCTGAAACTCCACCTCGTAGCGATGCGGCGTCATGTTGGCGAACAGACCGTAGGTGTTCGCGACTCGAAAGGGTTCGAGCGCGACCATCGGCCCGGTGGGCAGAGGAATCGTGGGCCAAAACATCGCGAGCAGCGGAACGGCCGTGGCATAAGCAACGGTGGCGAACAGGATTGTGGTGAGGGCGATACGGACGGCGCGAAGGACCTCGCGCGGGTGGCGGCGCAGGCCGGGACGGCCGGCGGGGGCGACCGCAGGTCTCTCCACCACGGCGACGCGCGCCCCCGGTTGGAGGGACAGGGTCTCGGGATCGAAGCTCCCACGCCAGCGCTGCGGGACCCAATGGATGAGAGCGCGATCGTCAAGCAGGAGCACGCCGAGAAACAGCACCAGGTAATTCAAAAAGGCATAGTTTGCCGTGGCGATTACACCGATCTGCCAAAGGCTGACCAACACGAAGCAGAGCAGGCGCCAGGGCCGTGGCAAAAACGCCAGAAATACCAGCAGCAGCTCCATGACCAGCGTGGCGCCGGCGGTGAGGCGGTGAAACAGGGAGGGTAGGTGCTGCAGGTACCAGCCGACCCATGTGGGCAGCGGGCCGTTCTGGTAGTACTCGTACAGGGCGGTGAGGTTGCGCCAAGTCCGGTCACCGGAGGCCAGCTTCACGACACCGGATTCGAAATAGATCCGGAACCACTCCCACAACAGGAGCCAGAGGGCGGCGCGGGAAGCCGGCGAACTCCGTCCCCAACCCGGGCGCAGGCCGGCCGGTGCCACGAACAGCGCGAGCAGGCCGGCCTCCAGCAGCATGCCGTCGGACTGGTATTGGGAAAAGTCCTGGGCCGTGGTGACGAAGCTGAGAAAGCAGACAAAGCAGACCAGCAACGCGGGCTTGGGCAAAATATTGAGAATAACCAGCGCGGAGGCGGCCATGCCGATCCAAACCAGCGCGATGAGGGCATGATCGAGCGCGCCCGGCCTGGGCTGGACCCACCACAAAAAGGACGGTGCAGCCCAGAACGCCCGAAGGCCGAGCGGCCGTAGTGCGGTAAGGAACTCGTAGGCGGGCTGGATGCCCGCCGAGCCGACCAGGCCGAGAACCTGAAAGGCGAGCGCGAAGAAGGCCGAAAAATAGACGCCCCCGAGCAGCCGCAGGAAGAGCCAGCGTGCCAGCAGGCGATCCGTGGGGCCGTGGGCGCGGTCGACCAGAAACAACAGCCGGCCGAACGCTTCAGGGGGCTGGCGAGCGTCCATGCCGGCTTGGATGCCGCCCCGCGTGGGAGGACGGTAAACCAATCTGCCCTAGGTGAAGACGACCGTTAGCCCACGAAGGGCAGACCGGCCTCCAGTGTTCCGCTCAGAGGAAACGGTTCCAGATAGGTTTCGGAGATGGGCTGCAGCGCCTGCTCGAGCTCGGCGAAGGTATCGATCACCAGGTCGGCACCGGCGGCCTTCAACGCCTCTCGCGAGAAGCTGGTGGTAAGGCCGACAGCGAAGCACCCGGCAGCCTTGGCGGCCAGAATGCCGTTCACCGCATCCTCAATGATCCAGCAATCTGCCGCGTCCAGCTGCAGGCCGCGGAGCGCGTTGAGAAAGACCTCCGGCGAGGGCTTGGGATGCGTGAACGAAGCGGCATCCACCGCGACCTCAAAGAGGGGCGCAACGCCGAGCCTGTCCAACGTGGCCCTGCGGTTGCGCTGGTTGGCGGAGGTCGCCAGGGCCAGCCGGAAGCGACTGGCGGCCCAGTTCAGGAAGTCCACCGCACCCTCGACCGGTTGCATCGTGTGCTCCAGGGACTCGTAGATATTGTGCTTGAGACGCAGGATCTCGGCACCCTCGGACTCCCCGAGACCGTGCTCGGCAGCCAGGTCCTGGATCATGACCGTGTCGCTGCGACCGATGTAGTGGGCGAAGCGCTCATTGGCCACGGCGATGCCGGATTGCGCAAGCGCTTCGCGCTTGGATCGCTCGTGCACCGGCTCGGAGTCGATGAGAACGCCGTCCATGTCGAAGATCAGGGCAAGCGGAGAGGAGCAGATGTTGGCGAGCATGGGCATGTGATGCCCGCCAATGCCTTTTTGAGGAAAAACGTTTTGTAAAATATGCCCGGCAGCGCAGCGTCCTTTTGCCGAGATCAACCGTAAGCGGTATCCTACTGCGCACCCCTGGAATTGCACCGATTTTAGTGCTCCGAGCGACCCACCCAAAGTGTGTTCAAACTGCGCCCCAGCTACGTCCCAGCT
>CAXTBJ010000007.1:41983-48824 GCA_964242585.1 uncultured Bryocella sp. | reverse complement strand
CCCAGCTACGTCCCAGCTGCACGCAAGCTGCGCCCAGGATCGACCCGGCGCAGAGCGGCTCCCACACATGGGCGCGCTATGCTGGACGGATTACCCGTAATCGCCACCGTAAGCCTTTCCCCGGAGCCCGCCATGCGCCGCCGTCTGGAACTGTATTTTCGCTTCGCCGAGCACGGCACCACGTGGCGCACGGAAGCTCTTGCCGGACTGACGACCTTTGTCACCATGGCGTACATCATCTTTGTGAATCCCTCAATCTTGCGGGAGACCGGGATGCCGGTCGCGGCGGTGACGGTGGCCACGTGCCTGTGCGCGGGCTTCGGCTCCGTACTCATGGGCGCGCTGGCCAACTACCCCTTGGCGCTCGCACCGGGTATGGGGCTGAACGCGTATTTCACCTACACCGTGGTGAAGGGCATGGGTATCCCGTGGCAGACGGCTCTCGGGGCGGTCTTTCTCTCCGGTGTCGTCTTTCTGCTGCTCACGCTGGGCGGCATCCGGCAGCGCCTGCTGGCCGCCATTCCAGCGGAGTTGCACGCGGCGGTGGCGGGCGGTATCGGGCTGTTTATCGCCTTCATCGGGCTCCGCAATGCGGGCCTGATCGTGCCCAGTGCCGCGACAACGGTTACCCTCGGCAACCTGCACCGCCCGGCGACGCTGCTGGCGGTCTTCGGCGTGGGGCTCATCGCGGTGCTGCAGGTCTTACGGGTACGCGCGGCGATGCTGCTGGGCGTACTGGGCACGTTGCTGCTCGGAATTTTATGCGGGCAGGTACCTTGGCAGCCGGCGACCGTGAATCCGCTGGCGATGCGTGCGACGGCCTTCCACCTGGACCTGCGCGGCGCGCTGCGGCTGCACGCGCTCGAGATCATCTTTGTGTTCCTGTTTGTGGACCTGTTCGACAATATCGGTACCCTGGTGGCAGTAACGGAGCGAGCCGGGCTGATCGGGGCCGACGGCACGATCCCGCGGCTGGACCGGATCTTCTTCGCGGACGCGGCGGCTACGGTGGTGGGGTCGCTCGCCGGAACCTCGACGGTGACCAGCTATATCGAGAGCGCGGCGGGGGTGGCCGCGGGCGGCCGCACGGGGGTGACGGCAATCGTCACCGGACTGCTCTTTTTTCTATCCATCTTTGCCGCGCCGATAGTTGGGGCCATGCCGAGCTTTGCGACGGCGCCGGCCCTGATTCTGGTGGGCGCGCTGATGGTGGCCGGCGCGGCGCGGGTCGACTGGGAGGAGCCGCGGGTGGCGATTCCGGCCTTTCTGACGCTGCTCACCATTCCGTTGAGCTACTCCATCGCAACCGGGCTCAGCTTCGGCATCATCAGCTTCGCGGCGCTGGAGGTGTTGACCGGGCGCGCGCGGCGCGAGCACTGGGTGCTGTATCTGCTCGCCGTACTCTTCGTCGGCCGGTTCGTTTGGCTGGGGGGCGGATGAGGTATTGCCCGAACTCTTAGTCTTCGGCAGCCCTGTAGCCTGCGGGCCGGAGCCTGCATCGTATAGAAAACGCACCCGCTTCGGGCGCGGAAGGAGCTTGGCATATGGATCGGAACGCGATGGCCGTCTGGCAGGGCGGCTTGAAAGACGGCAAAGGTATTCTCAGCACGCAAAGCGGCGTGCTGCATGAGACGCAGTACAGCTTCGGCACACGGTTTGAGAATGGGGCGGGAACGAACCCTGAGGAGTTGATCGCGGCGGCGCACGCCGGCTGCTTCACCATGGCGCTCTCCGGCCAGCTCTCTTCGGTGGACAAACCGCCGCAACAGCTCGACACCACCGCCACGGTCACGATGGAAAGCACCGATGATGGGCCCACCGTGACGAAGATTCACCTGAAGACACGCGCGCGCGTCCCGGGTATCGAGAAGCAGCAGTTCGATGAGCTCGCGAAGAAGGCCAAAGAGGGCTGCCCGATCTCGCGTCTGTTGAAGGCAGCGGAGATTTCTCTGGATGCGCAGCTGGTCTAAAGAACTTCATTTTGGTATAGAGCTTTTGCTGATTTGGTGTAGAGCTTTTGCTGATTTAGAGAGCTTCAGCGCGGCTTCAGCTCGGGTTCGGCCTCCGGCGTGGTCTTGGGCGCGGAGGCCGTGTCTTCCAGATCGAACGGCTCCGAGTGCAGGACGTGAATCTTGCCCACGCGCGGCGTCCAGCAGGATGGCACCAGGCCGTGCACATAATTCACCTCCAGCCGATAGGTGCCCGGCTCGCCCAGCCCGGCCATGGAAAGCGGGGCAGTCGCCCCGGCGGGGATCGGCTGTGCGAGCTGGCCGCGCAGATCCTTGCCGAGAACCTTGTGCCACCTGCCGCTGAAGCGCCGCTCCACCGTAAAAGCGGAGGTACCCTGCACACCCAACGCACTCCAGCCGTTTGTGAGGCAGACGCTGACCGTATCCGTGCCGTGATTGGCCACGGTGTACGGTAGCGACTGGCCGGCAACCGGCGTGGTGAACGCCGGCGTCAGGACCACCTCCTGCCCACGTACCCGGTCGCCGAAGAGGGCGGCGAACATCACGAGGAGGCAGTAGGCAGAGGTGCGGCGGGGGCTAGTGGGCGTGAGCGTGGCCATGGTGATGAGGATGCTCACCGGGGCCGTGATGGTGGTGTGAATGACCGTCGATCACATCGGGTTTTAACGGCATCGCACAACCGTCCGTGACGGAGCAGCCGGTAACCTCAAACTGGATGGTCGTGTGCGCGATGCCGAAATGATCGCGCAGCTGATGGTTCAGCCGCGCCAGCACGGCTTCACACTCGACCAGCGGCATCTCGTTCACCTGCACATGGCTGGCCAGCGCGTGGGACTGCGAGGTCAGGCTCCAGATATGAAGATCGTGTACATCCAGCACACCTTCCACGCCGCGCATGGCGGCGCGCAGTGTGCCGAGATCCACCGAACGGGGCGTGCCTTCGAGCAGAATGTGCAGTGTTTCACGCACGATACCGTAGGAGCTCCACAGGATCATGCCCGCGATCACGAGCGAGAGCAGAGGGTCAATCCACTGCTGGTGCGTCACGGCAATCAGCAGCCCGCCGACGATCACCGCGGCGGTTGAGACCGTGTCGCCCAGCATATGGACGAAGACGCTGCGGATGTTGACGTCGCCCGAGAAGCGCCATAGCAGCCCCGCGATGAGGCCGTTCATCAAGACACCCGCGGCGGCCACCATCATCATCAAGCGCGGCTCTACGGCGACCGGATGCAGCAGACGCAGCAGGGCATCCACGGCGATCCAAACCGCCAGCACCAGCAGGCTGAGCGCATTCACAAAGCCCGCAAGCACCCCCGCGCGCTGGTACCCGAAGGTGCGCTGCGCCGTGGCGGGCCGCCCCTGCAGCCAGACGGCGACGAAGCTGAGCCCCAGTGCCGCAAAGTCGGATACGTTGTGGCCGGCCTCGGAGATCAGCGCGAGGGAATGCGCGCGCAGGCCGAAGATGAACGTGGCCAGAACATACATAAATGTCAGCGCGAGGGAGATCTTGAGAATGCGCTGGATCGCGGCATTGGGCGGCGCGTGCATACCTTCCCAGTGTAGCCCCAACCCGCCGTAGGCAACAGCACACGTCGGGCCCGGCGCGGTCGCCGGCTATCGACCAGCCGGGGAAGAGCCCAGGGCTAGGAACAAGACTCAGAGCAGCGCTGCCGACAGACCCCCGTAGTTTTACGAGCAGGGCTTGGCGGAGCGGTACAGATGACCGGCGGCATCCAGGCAGGCGAAGGCGGCCCCTTTCCCGCCAAGGCCGGTCAACGTGGCATCGTGCGCCAGGACCTCGGCTGCCGTCCAGGCTTCGTTCCCCAGCGTCTGCGCGGCAGAGTAGTAGATCTCGAACTGGCGGGTGTCGGCGTTGTCGCAGGTCGCCGTGGCATTGAAGGTCATGGCAGCGAGCTTGCCGTAGGCGCCGCCGCCGTCCCAGCGGTGCGTGGCCGTGCACACCATGCCGGGCGGCAGGCCGGCGGTTCCCACCGTCGGAAATACCGCCTTGCGGCCCGAGGTGTAAAGCTCCGTGACGAAAGAAAAAGCGGCCCCTGGAACGACGTTGGTGACCACGCCGGTGTGCCCCCTCGGCACGGTAAAGGCAGCTCCGAGCAGATCGGTGACGCGGCCGGTGATCAGATCAGGAGGCGTTTGTCCGCTGCCGTCCGTGTAGGCACGGTTGCCGTTGGCAAAGTCCGTAAACCACGCAACGGGCGCGGAACGGTCGTTGCGTGGAGCTCCGCCGAACGGCCTTGCGGCGAGCACGGGGCTGTCCGGCGAGGTGGCCCACGCGGCGAAGCCGCTGCCGGAGACCGCGCCGTTGTAAAAGCCGAGCGTCGGCGCCCCTTCGCCGATCACCGGGCGATCGTCGGCATCGCAGACATCGCCCACGCGGTTGCCCAGGTCCCGCAGGATCACGCCGCCGTCATGGGTCTGGCTGATATAGCAGGAGGCACCCGTGAGCGGATTTACGACATGCCCGCCGGCATCCTCGATCTTGGCAGCCGAGCCTGCGGTGTAGAGCAGGTGCACGAACTCCGGCGCGCTGCCACCCATCCCCACACTGAGGTCGCGCAGGATGTCGTCGGTTTCGCCCTGCGTGAAGGCGAACAGGTAGCCGAAGGCCGGTTTATTGGGTGTTTTACCGTCGGATTGGTATCCTTCGACCTCGACATCCAGGCCATCGAGTACGTTCGCGCCGACATTGCTTTCAGCGGCCAGCTTGCCCATCCCCTGCGCCTCCCCTGCCGCGTCGTCGATCACGGTGGCGACGAGGGTAGGCGGCGTGGCGCAGTGCGCGGCCGGAACGCTCACCGCGACCCCCGTCGAGTAGTTCTCCCCGGGTTTGGTGCCATACGCGCTTAATACCCTTCCCCCGGCAATCACGGCAAAGCCCTGTGCGCCGGTGCCTTTGCCGCCCTTGTCGGCGAAGCTGAGCGGAGCGATCTCCAGGGTGGCGGTCCCCAGCCCCGCGGCGGCGGCGAGCCCAGCGGCGCCGGGCGCGTTGCGGATCGTCGCCGTGCAGCCCGAGCCCGGGGATGTCACGGTGTATCCCGTGGTGGAAAGGTACGGCGCGGGCTGTGGGCCGATCACGACCGGAATGTGGCCGCCGAACGAGGCCGAGGCCCCGTAAAACCGAAACCGGATCGCATCCGGCAGCCAGATGTTTTCCTTGTCGTTGCGTTCGAAACCGCCGCCGACGAAGGTGTTTTCAATGGAGCGTTGCAGCGCCTTGCCGCCGACCAGACCGATCCCGTTGTGCGCTCCCCAGACATTGGCGAAGAAGGAGTATTCGACCTCCTGCAGCTCCAGTCCATGCTTGCAACCGAACAGGTGCACGTTCGTCATCCACAGGTCCGCGGCGGTGTTCACCAGCAGACAGTCCCCCTGGCTGGTCTTCGACCCGGGCCCTTCGATGATCAGATCTTCGATGCTGTCGTGGTGACGCCCGTACATGCCGTTCGGGTACGCCTGCGGGGAGCCGGGTATGTCCTGATCCACGAGCTCCAGGGCATTGCCCACACCCGTGTTCACCAGCACGGCGTTGTTGCCTTCGATCTTTGTGCCGAGCGGGATCGCCACGGGCTTCGCGATGGCACACAGCTGGCCGGCCGGCAGTTCCAGCACCCCTTGGGGCAGATTAGTCGGATCGCCTTCGATGCTGGGGCCCGTGAAGGTGGTGGCGTAATCCCCTGCCGCCGCCAGCGCCGCCGCGAGCTCGCGGTCAGACGTTTTGCCCAGCGCCGCATACTGCTGGACGGTGTGCACCAGCGACGTGGCCGTGTGCGAGCCGCTGCACACGATGCCGTAGCGTTGGTAGCCGGGCGCGGCGGCCGGAACCGTGCGGGAGACCGCCGAAACGTCCCCGGCAGACTGGCCCGGCATATGGACCGAGCCGGCGATGAGACCGCAGAAAAGGATGGTCAACTGCTTACGCAAAGAAAACTCCTTATAGGAGGACACCGGGATCGGGTTCTCGGCAGAGATCGAATGTCGGCGGAGTCCAAGGCAAGCCGGATACCGCGAACACGCGAGCCACGCGACAGAAAGCCGCCGCGCGGCTGACTGCATCCAATTCTCGCAGGCGAGGGATGTCCACGAGATGAAGGTTCAGGCTGTCGGAACACAGAGCCATCAGCTGACACGGCTGGGGCTGTTGAATTGCTATCTGGTTCGCGAGTCGGATAGCTACACGCTGATCGACACGACGGTGGGGGGCGCGGGCAAAGACATCGTTGCCACGGCCCGTGCTTTGGGGTCTGAGCCGATTGCGCGCATCCTGCTTACCCATGCGCACGGCGATCACGTCGGCTCGGTGGATGAACTCGTCGGCCGGCTGGGCAAGGCAGATTCGGGCGGTTCCGGGCCGGGTCCCGTGGGGGTAGCGATCGTACGGCGCGGCATCCCCCTGCTGAGCAGGCCGCCGGACAAGACACTCGAACCCGGAGAACCGCAGAGCAAGATCAAGGGCAGTCTCCCCGGTATCCGCACTGCGCCCACGCATCCGCTCTCGGATGGCGAGCTGTTCGGCTCGTTGCGGGTGCTGGAAACGCCGGGGCACATTCCCGGCCACGCCAGCTTCTTCGATGAGCGCGACGGTACGCTCTATACCGGCGACGCGCTGATCTGCGTCGGGGGCGGGGTGCACGTCTCGGGCTTCGGTCCCTGGTATTTTCCGTTGCCGGCGCTGGCCACCTGGAACAAGTCTCTGGCTCTCACCAGCGCGCAAAAGCTGCTGGATACGTTGGGGACGGAGATCCGCCGTTACGCCAGCGGCCATGGGCGTTTGGTGGAAGGCGGCCCGGCCTTGCTGCGGGCGGCCATTGAAACGGCACGGGAGAAGCTGCGATAGCCGTTCTTCGGAA
>CAXTBJ010000007.1:30963-41883 GCA_964242585.1 uncultured Bryocella sp. | reverse complement strand
GTTCTTCGGAAAACTTCGGTAGCCGGTTCTTCCCGCCTGGCCTAGCCGGCGTCAATGCGCGGCCAGCGCCGGCACGGCCTCTCCGGCGGTGTTGCGCTGGCCGGTGGGGCACAGCTTCAGCAGCGGGCACTCCGCGCAGCGCGGCTCCGCGAAGGTGCACAGGGTCTGCCCGTGCAGCTTGACGAGTGCATGGTGCTGATCGAGCATGGCGGCGTCCCAGGTTTCGGGCACCAGGCGCATCAGCCGCTCCTCCGTCATGGCGGCGTCCGCGCGCGGCACCACGCAGAGCCGCTGCACCACGCGCAGGTGATTGGCATCGATGGAAAGCGCACGCCGGCGCAGCGTGGAAAAATTCACCACCGCGGCCGACACCTGCGCGCCGACGCCTTCAAACTGCTGCAGCCAATCGCGAATCTTCTCTGTTTTGTAGCGCACCAGAAAATCCAGGGAAAGCGCGCCGGTTCGCTCGGAGATGGCGTTCAGCGCGGCCTTCAGGCGAGGCCCTTTCACCTCCGGAAAGGTGACGACCGCGATCGCGCGCTCGATTTCGGCGACGGACGCATCGCGGACGGCCTCCCAGGCGCCGGGGCCGGCTCCCGGAAACGCCAGCTCGAGATCGCGCATCACCTGGTGCGCCTCCCGGGTCTTGGTGCGCGCGCTCAGCAGCGAATAGATGAACTGCGTCAGCGGGTCCCACGGCACGCGCGGCGGCGGCGCGCCGTAATAGCCGAGCAACAGGCGCTCGATGTGCGGGAGTTTGTCAGCCTGCTCCGGGGTTAGGGGCCGGCGGAGCGCCTGGAGATCGGCTTCGTCCTGGAAGAGGGTTCCGGTCATAACGCTCGGGGATACATCGTTTTTGGATGCGATTGATGCCCCGGTGGATCGCCGGTCCCGACCGCGTTGCACTTGCCGCGGCTGGATGAACCAAGAGAGTAACGGGCAGCGATAAAACTTAAAGCCATGCTTTACCGGACCGCACGCCCTGCACGGATGGTCTCGCGGACAGCGAAGATCGTTGTCACAGGCATTCGATCCCGTGACGTTTCCATCGTGTCTCCGCGAGTAAAGTCCTTGCACGCCGCCGTTCTGCGGGTAAGCTGTAGCCAGCAATCGAGGTCATCATGACGAAACAACACAGGTTGGCGGCCATACTATACCCGCTGGGAGCCGTGGCGGCGATGGGCATGGCCATGGCGCAAGCCCCTGCCCCGACACCGGGAATGGACCATATGGATCACAGCCAGACCGCCAGCGCGCCGCAGGCCGCAGGCCCCGCCGCCGAGGCGCAGCGCGGCTACAACGGTGTGAAGAGCAACATCCTGAAGTCCGCTGACAAGATGCCGGCCGCGGACTTCGGCTACAAGCCCGAACCCGACATCCGCACCTTTGCGCGTGTGCTCAACCACGTGACGGAGGCGCAGCTGCGTTCTTGCTCGACGGCGGACGGCACGCCCTCGTCGTCGCTGCCCAAGGTTCCACCCGAGACCGCCGACAAGGCCGCCATCGTCAGCGCGCTGCAGGCCTCCTTCGCCGAGTGCGATAAGGCCTTCGCGGCGCTCACCGATACAAACCTGACCGAAATGCTGGCACTCGGGCCGATGAAGCGCTCGCGCATCGGGCTGATGTGGGGCACGGTCGCCCATGACAACGAGCAGTACGCCACGCTGGCGCTGTATCTGCGCCTGAAGGGCGTCGCCCCGCCCAGCACCGAGCACTAGAGAGGGGGGATCTCGGCAGGCGTGGCCATGGTTCGCGCGCCGGCTTTTTTGTCTGGCCTGGCGGCTTGGGTCTGGTCGAGTTGGTTCTGCTGGCGCTCTTTCTTTTACGGCGCCGGCAGCAGCCAAAACCTAACGGAGTTCCACCGTGATGGGCGTGTGATCGGAAGGCTTCTCACCCCCGCGTGGGGTGCGGTCGATCGTGCACGCCTGTAGACGACCGGCCAGCGGCGGCGACAGCAGCAGGTGATCGATGCGGATACCGCGATTGGTCTCAAAAGCCTGCCGGAAGTAGTCCCAATAGGTGTACTCGCCGGTGGCCTCAGGATGCAGCGCGCGAAAGGCATCCACGTAGCCCAGACCGAGCAGCGCACGGTAGGCGGCGCGCGTTTCAGGCTGAAACAACGCGTCGCGCACCCACGATGCCGGCTTGTAACAGTCCATGTCCTCGGGAATCACGTTGTAGTCCCCGCCCACCAGCGTCGGCTCGGTGACCCAGCCGGCCATGGCCTGCCGCAGCCGCTCCATCCAGCGCAGCTTGTACTCGAACTTCGGTGTGCCCACGGGATTGCCGTTGGGCAGGTAGATATCGACGACATGTAGATCCTGGATACGCGCTTCAAGCAAGCGCGCGTGGCTGTCCTCGTCGTCGCCGGGCAGCGTGGTGGAGAGCACCTCGATGGGGTAGCGCGCGAGAATCGCTACGCCGTTATAGCTTTTCTGGCCGACGAAAGCGGATTGGTAGCCGATGGAGGCGAAGTGCTCGGTGGGAAATTCGACCCCTTTGAGCTCTTGCAGCAGGAGGATGTCGGGCCTCTGAGTTTCGAGCCACGCCGTCACCGCGGGTAGCCTAGCCTTGATCGAGTTCACATTCCAGGTGGCGATCTTGATGGTGTTCTCCGTTTTCTGCCCTGCTTACCAGCTTCGATGCTTCCAAGCTCGTTGCTACAGCTTAGGAATCACCTTGATCTCAAAGATCGTCGGCCACTGTTTGCCGGTGACGAACAGGCGGTCGTGCTGCGCGTCATACGCGATGCCGTTCAGCACGGACTCCGCATCGATGCGCTGATTGTCCGGCAACAGCCCCGTGCAGTCGATCCAGGAGAGCACCCGGCCGTCTCTGGGCGAGATGCGCGCGATGCGGTCCGAGTGCCAGACATTGGCGTAGATGATGCCGTGAACATATTCAAGTTCGTTGAGCTGCTCGACCGGTTTGCCCTCGTCGGTGACGAGGATGTGGCGCTGCTCGGCGAAGGTCTCCGGATTGCGGAAGCGCAGCGTCGCCGTACCGTCAGAGGTGATGATCTGCCTTGCCGTACGCGTCATGCCCCAGCCCTCGCCCGTGTAGTGAAACTCGCGCAGAGTGCGCAGGGAAAAGCGGTCGATCACAAAGCCGGTGTGCGTCTGCCAGGTCCATTCGAGCAGATTGGGCCCCCAGTCCACGATACCCTCGCCGAAGTATGGCGGCGGTATGGCGACGTGCTGCTGTAGCTGCCCTGTTTGCGGGTCGGTGACGCGAATCTCTGAGTGATCGGTAAGGCCGGTGCCCTCGTAAAAATTGCCGTTCAAAAAGAAAAACCCTTCGGTGTAGCTGTGGGTCGAATGCGGGTAGCGGGCAACGACCTGGTAGCCGAAGACCGGCGTCGCTGCGGTGGCTGCGGTGGCACCGAGCAAGATCGACAGCACGGTCGCGAACAGGCATCGGATGGCGACGGGCGTGGCTTCGGCAAACATGGTTTCACGGTAGCAGGCGGAGCGGCGGGCGGCCACGTCGCTCCGCCACGTCGTGCGGAGCCGGCTCTCCATGACATCCGCCTAGCGCAGGGCCGTTTTGGGTTGCGCGAGCACCAGACCGCGCGGGGTGGGCAGCAGCAGAACGGAGAGCAGGCCCTCGCGTTCGAGCTTCAGCGCGGAATCGCGGACGGTCTTGAGGTGCGAACTGGCGTCGTGAATGACGACGAGGCCCCAAGGACTCATCTGGGGCAGAAAACGGCGGACTTCGGCCTCGCGGAGGTCGGGGTCGGAGTCCGAGAAGAGCAGATCGATGGTGCCTTCGACCGGCATCTCGAGCGAGCTTTCGTTGCGTAACTCGACAAAGCGTGTGAGCGGGTTTGCGGGAGAAAAGCGCTCGCGGGCGCGGGCGAAGACCACGGGATCGAACTCGCAGGAGATGATCTTGCCGGGTGCAGCGTCCGTAGCTTGCGCATTGCGTTCCAGGCCGCGCGCGATCCACTCGGTGGAGACGCCGAGAAAGCTGCCGGTTTCAACAACGAGCTTCGGTTTCAGCGTGGTGACCAGCGTCGCGAGCAGCTCTAAGACTTCGATCTCGGCACTCATGGAGTCGAACATGGACCACTGCCCGGGGTGCGGGCACTCTGGGGTGGCGCGGTGGTACTCCGGCTGCAGCTGGCCCCCGGCACGGTCGTGCTGCAGCATGACTTTGTGTTCCTGTTTCAGTTTTTTGCGGAAGAGCGGCATGGCTACAGTTTCGCAAACTCCCTCCGCGGAGGTTCAGCCGGGTACCCGCCTCTGTGCCTTGTCATCACCTGGAAGGGTAGAGGTCTATGGCGTGTTGTGATGCAGAGCATAGCGATACGTACCGTTTGCTTCCATCAGAACCTGTTCCAGCTGGTTCGGCATCTGCGAGGTAGGGTCGGTATACAGCACCCGAACGGCATAGAGACTCTGCACTCCACCTTGTGCGAGACGCCGTGCGGCCCGCTCCAGAACGCGATAGGCACCGATGTTTACGGAGCCGAGTTGCGGGACTAAGTTGATATCGGTTCCACCGCCGATCGAGTGCGCAATCAGATGACCCCGATGAAAGCCGCTGCCCTGGGCCGCGCCCAAAGGCGCACCGGCCATGCGAGAAGCATCCCGGGTGTGGCGGCTATAGATAGGCATACCCCAAACACCGACGACACGCGATCCCGCGTAGTCAAACAGGTAGGTGAAGCTGGCTCCGCCGGCATCGGTCGAAACGGTCAGAAATTCGGCATGACCTGTGAAGCTCAGGTACGCGTATTGCCAGGCGTCGCAGAGTATATCCGGCGCGCGCTGAAACAAGGCATTCCCTACGTAGGCGCGCGCAAGATTCCGGTACAGGCCTTCATCACCGGTCATATGTGCCCTCCTGAGGCAGGAGAAGTCTACCGTGAACGCTACCGCTGTATCCGCTCTACTCAACAGATGCAGGAGATAAATAACATGAGGATCTAGAAAGCCGAAGGACGCCTGCCCTTCGGCCTCTGTTTACGCGCGACCCGCCAGTTGCCGCAGCACATACTGCAGGATGCCGCCGTGCCCGTAATAGAGGATCTCCTGCGGGGTGTCGATACGTAGCGTGGCCGGAAAGTCGATCGTCTCCCCTGTCGGGGTAGTCGCGGTGACGGTCAGATTTTTGCCTGTGGCGAAGCCGGATTCGAGCATCGCGCGCAGCTCGCCGGGCTGGCCCACGGTGAAGGTTTCCTCGCCGGTCAGGCCGTAGCTTTCCGCGCCCTCGCCGGTCTGGAACTGCAGCGGAAGAATACCCATCCCCACGAGATTGGACCTATGGATGCGCTCATAGCTTTCCGCGATCACGAAGCGGATGCCGAGCAGCTTCGGGCCTTTGGCCGCCCAGTCGCGGCTGGAGCCTGAACCGTATTCCTTGCCGGCCAGGATGCACAGCGGCACGCCGCGCTCGGCGTAGGCCACACTGGCGTCGTAGATGCTCATCGGCTCGCCGGAGGGCAGCAGGCGCGTGACGCCGCCTTCGGTGCCGGGGGCGAGCTTGTTGCGCAGGCGCACATTGGCGAAGGTCCCGCGCACCATCACCTCATGGTTGCCGCGCCGGGAGCCGTAGCTGTTGAACTCCCAGGTGGGCACGCCGTGGGCGGTGAGGTACTTGCCGGCCGGGCCGTTGGCCTTGATGGAGCCGGCCGGGGAGATGTGGTCGGTGGTGACGGAGTCGCCCAGCCAGGCCAGGCAGCGGGCTGCGGCGATATCCGCCACGGGCTCCGGCAGGGGCTGCATGCCGTCAAAGTAGGGCGCCTTGCGGATGTAGGTGGAGTCGGTCTCCCAACCGTAGGTGTCGCCGGAGGGGAACTTAAGGTTCTGCCAGTTGGCGTCGCCGTCGGAGACGGTCGAGTACTGGCCGCGGAACATGTCGGCATCGATAGAGCGGTGCACCTCTGCCGAAACCTCCGCCTGCGTGGGCCAGATGTCTTTTAAATAGATGGGCGCGCCGTAGTGGCCGCGGCCCAGGGGTTCGGTGGCGAAGTCATGCTCGATATGGCCGGCAAGCGCGTAGGCGACCACCAGCGGCGGGCTCATCAGGTAGTTGGCGCGGACCTCGGGCGAGATACGGCCTTCGAAGTTGCGGTTGCCGCTGAGCACGGAGACGGCCACGAGGCCGTGCTCCTCGATGGATTTAGAGACGTCCTCGGGCAGCGGGCCGGAGTTGCCGATGCACGTCGTGCAGCCGTAGCCCACGACCTGGAAGCCCAGCTTGTCCAGATACTGGAGCAGACCGGAGCGGAGATAGTAGTCCGTGACCACGCGGGAGCCCGGCGCGAGCGAGGTCTTCACCCACGGCGGGGTCTGGAGGCCGGCTTCGACCGCCTTCTTGGCGAGCAGCCCGGCGGCCATCATCACGTAAGGGTTGGAGGTGTTGGTGCAGGAGGTGATCGCCGCGATCACGATCGAGCCGTCGCGCAGATAGCGGTCCGGGTTCAGGCCGAAGCGCTGTTCGATGCTCTTGATGGGCTCCAAAACCGCGGTGGCGGCTCGCGCTCCCTCGATGGGGGCGAGTTTGCCGACCGGTGTGATGGAGTGCGCGAGCGAGGGCGTCTCCTCAACGACCGCCGAGATGGAAACGTGCTCGGTCGGGATCACGGTCACCTGGTCCGGAATGGCCGGGGCGGGCTGGCCGGTGGAGGCGATCACGTTCCCGTTGGCGGCGACCTGGCCGCCCTCCCCCTCCCAACGCACCATCTGGCGCTCGGCGGTGCGGTTGCCGTTCGCGCCGATCAGCGAGGGCAGCACCTTGCGGAAGCTGGCCGGAGTTTCGGAGAGCAGAACGCGGTCCTGCGGGCGCTTGGGCCCGGCGACGGAGGGCTCGACGGTGGCGAGATCGAGCTCCAGCAGCGCGCTGTACTCGGCCTCGGGAGCGTCGGCGGTGTGGAACATGCCCTGGACGCGGTAGTAGGCCTCGGTCAGGGCGATGTGCTCCTCGGTACGGCCGGTGAGGCGAAGGTAGTTCAGGGTTTCGGCATCGACCGGGAAGATGCCGCAGGTGGCCCCATATTCGGGGGCCATGTTGGCGATGGTGGCGCGGTCGGCGAGCGGGAGCTCACTGATGCCGGGGCCGAAGAACTCGACAAACTTGCCGACCACGCCCAACTTGCGCAACATTTCGGTGACGGTGAGGACGAGATCGGTGGCGGTCGCGCCCTCCTTCAGCCTGCCGGTGAGGCGAAAGCCGACGACCTGCGGGACCAGCATCGACACCGGCTGGCCCAGCATAGCCGCCTCGGCTTCAATGCCGCCGACGCCCCAACCGAGCACGCCCAAACCGTTGACCATCGTCGTGTGCGAGTCCGTGCCGACGAGGGTGTCGGGGTAGGCGGTCAGGTTGTTGTCCGCGTCGGGGGTCGTCGTGAAAACGACCCGGGCGAGATATTCGAGGTTGACCTGGTGGCAAATACCCATCCCCGGCGGCACGGCGGAGAAGTTGTCAAAGGCGGTCTGGCCCCATTTCAAAAAGGCGTAGCGCTCGCGGTTGCGGCTGAACTCGAGCGCCGCGTTCAGATCGTAGGCATTCTTGGTTCCGTACTCATCCACCTGCACGGAGTGATCGATGACCAGCTCGGCGGGCACCAGCGGATTGATGCGCTCGATCTGCTCGGGGCCGCCGCCGAGGGCCTTCATCGCGTCGCGCATGGCGGCCAGATCGACCACCGCCGGGACGCCGGTGAAGTCCTGCATCAGCACACGGGCGGGCATATAGGCAATCTCACGGGAGGGCTCGGCCAGGGGTTGCCAATTGGCGAGAAACCGGATGTCCTCGGCTGTGACGGTGACGCCGTCCTCGCGGCGGACAAGATTTTCCAGCAAAATCCGCAGGGAAAACGGCAGTTTGCTGAGGGTGAGGCCGTCGATGCTCTTCTCGAGTGCAGACAGGGCGAAGTAGTGAATGGTTCCCTTGCCCTTGTGGCTGAGCTTGGCGGCGGCGCTGAAGGTGTCCGGGTGCTGGGTGGCGAGTGTGGAGGCCATATGGGTCTTCTCCTGAGATGGAAGCCGGAAAATGGAAGCCAGAAATAGGAGCCGGGCGGGGCGGCTCGATTCTGGAATGCTTGAGATTCCGCGGTGCCCCCGGGCGCGGCGCGGCGGCACAAGCAGGGTATAGCGGCGACGGCAGCGTGGGCGAAGCCCCGTGACGTGGATAACACGCGGGCACCGTCAGGCGGTGTGCGAGGCGGGGCGGCGCCCACGGGCGGGGCGGCCACGGCGAAAGCGCTTCAGGAAGGTGCGGCGCATGATTCGATTTTACGGCAAAGTTGCCGCTACGGTAACGACATCGGTACCGCATTGGTGTTACCACTGTGCGGGCTTTACGCGCCGGGGCGGCCCACGCGCCTGCCGGACACGGCATCAGAAGGTTTTTGGGACGGCGTGAACAGGTTTGAGTTGTCGATTTGCCGGAAAGCAGCCCAGGTTCGGCCTGCAAGGGGAAGAAAATGACGACAATCAACAAGACACACAATAGGAAATACAGCGAGGTACGTCAGCTCGTGGCGGCCGGCGTGACCCTCGGAATGCTTGGAATGTTGGCGCTGGGCACCGTGGGCTGCAAGAGCCCCAGCACAGCCGCGCCCATCGTCGGCCCGGATGGGGGCGACCCCGCGGCGGCCAACACCGCACAGCCCTACACGGGCGGCGCCTCGGGCGGGTACCCGGCGGACAACTCCGGGGCTGCAAACGGAGCGAACGGAGCCTCAGCCGGCGCAACGACCGGGAATGGCAGCGCGGGGCGGACGCGCGTGCTGAGCAGCAGCCAAAGCTATGCCGGCCAATCGACAGGGCAGGACTACGGCGACCCCTACGGGCAGGACGGCCAGGGAGCCCCGATCATCCGACAGGCCCCCGCCGGCGGGGACGCCTACCCCACCCAGGGCGCCTATCCCCAGGGCTACACGGATGCGGAGGAGGCCGGCGAGCAGGCCATCGCGGATACCGATCAGGCCCCGCCGCCTCTGCCAGAATATGACCAGCCGCCCGCGCCCGATCCGAATTACCTGTGGACACCGGGCTATTGGGACTACGCCTCCGCCGGCTACTACTGGGTGCCGGGCGTCTGGTGCGCGCCCCCCTTCTACGGCGCCCTTTGGACACCGGCCTGGTGGGGTTCCTACGGCGGCCACTACCGCTTTCATCGCGGGTATTGGGGTCCGCACGTCGGTTTCTACGGCGGCATTAACTATGGCTTCGGGTTCATCGGCACGGGGTACTACGGCGGCTACTGGCGCGGGCACGACTTTTACTACAACCGCGCGGTAACGAATGTGAACGTCACCAACGTGCACAACGTGTACAACCGCACCGTGGTCTACAACGACCGGACCTACGGTCCGCGGCCGGACAATCGCGTGGCCTTCAACGGCGGCCGGGGCGGTGTGGATGCCCGTCCCAATCCGTCCGAGCTGGCCGCCTTGCATGAGGCGCACTATGCGCCGGTGGCCGCGCAACGCGACAATCGGATGGCCGCGGCCTCCAACCGGGGACAGTTCGTTCGCGCCGACGGCGGCCGTCCCGCGATGGCCTTCGCCGCGCGGCCGGCAGGTTCACCGGCAAACATCGCGGCGGCACCGCGCGAGCAGCCCTTCAATCACCCGGGAGCCCCGGGTCTGACCGGACAGCCGACCACCCCCAATGGGGCAGCGGCTGGCGGACGGCCAGGCACAGGACCAGGAACAGGGCCAGGCGCAGAGCCCGGCCGCTTCAACCCGGGGCCGGGAGCCAGGCCCGGGGGCGCCGAGGTGGATCGTAACGCGAACGTGGGGCTGGCGCGAAACGGCGTCGAAACCGGACATCCCACACCCGCCGCGCAGGGGTTCGGCGCGGGCCGCAATGAGAGGACGCCCGGCGCAGGAACACCCCCCAATGGGATCAACGGGGCTGGCGTAGGCAGGCCCGGGACTCCTACACCGGGCAATAACGGCAACGCGCGCCCGGGTGTCAATGGCGGCAACAACGGGCACGGTTACGACGGCGGAGCATATGGCGGACGGACAAACGTTCCGCAACGCCCTGGACCGCAACCCGCTGCGCGGCAGCCCGCGCCTGCCGCCGCTCCGGTCCAGCGTCAGGCGCAGCCGGTCCAACACCAGGCGCAGCCGGTCCAACATCAGGCGCAGCCGGCTCCAGCACCCCGACCGGAGCCCGCGTTCCGGCCCGAGCCCGCGGCACCCCGACCGGCTCCCGCGCCGCAGGCCGCTCCCGCACCGCGCGCGGCACCCGCACCCGCAGCGGCACCCCACGCCGCTCCGGCCCCCGCGGCGCCCCACGGCGGTGGGGCCGGAGGGCATCGCTAGCATTGCTGAGCGAAGAACGAGAGCGCCGTAACGAGAGTGGGGTTGCGAGCCGGCAGAACCGCAAAGCCGATAGGGCAGTCTCGGTCCGCATGTGTGCGGGCCGAGACTGCCCACATCGGAGAAGCCTTGGGAAGGAAACTTATGTATGCAGCGAGCTACCAGTGCGCGGGCTGTTTCGAGTGGGTCGAGACGACCGTGGATGAGTCCGGCGGATCACGTCAGCAGTACGTAGAAGATTGCCAGGTGTGCTGCAAACCGAATGTGTTGACCATCCGCTGGAACAGCGCGGACGGGGAGTACACCATCAGCGCGGAGCTGGAGAGCTGAAACGGTTCCCGCCGCACCGTACGCTTATTTGGGCGCGGATACCGTTCCGGACATTTAGCTTTCCGCAGTATTGTGGAAGGAGCCGCTTTTCGCTAGGCCGCCGACGTGTCGTGAATGGTGCTCAGCTTTAGAACCTCAAGCTCGCGTTTGCCGTTGGGGGTAATTACGGTAGCAATGTCGCCGATCTCTTTGCCGATCAGCGAGCGGCCGATGGGCGATGTGGTCGAGATCAGGCCCTTGGCGACATCGGATTCTTCGCTGGTGACGAGCTTATAGGTGATATTTTCGCCCTTGGACTCATCATG
>CAXTBJ010000007.1:11644-30953 GCA_964242585.1 uncultured Bryocella sp. | reverse complement strand
TCATGCACCTCAACCGTGGAACCGAAACCCACCTTGTTGTGCGGAATATTGTCGAGATTGACCATCGAAAGCTCACCCATGCGCTTTTTCAGCTGGCCGAGCCGGGCATTGACGAACTCCTGCCGCTGCTTGGCCATGTGATACTCGGCATTTTCAGAAAGATCGCCGAGCGCGACGGCTTTTTTGATTTCAGCGGGAAGTTCGGTCGTGAGCTCGTGCTCGAGCTGGCGAATCTGCTCGTCGAGCGCTTTTTTGATGTCCTGCATGGGTTCGCTTCCGGGCCGACGCCCGGGGCGCGACGGCGTTTGAGATGAGCTCATTATAAAGCGAGCGGATCGGACAGGGTTGTGGGGACGGGTTCTGGGTAAGCCGTTCCAGGTTGTCGGAATTTTGCTTTGAATGGCATCTGCAACTTACAACCTGAACTTACAACCTGCAACGTAGAACCCTCCTCCCCTAATCCGCTGCCGCATCGGGGTCCGGTAGAAGGGTGGGGCCGTTTTTGTGGGTCAAAAAGGCTTCGAGCAGCAGCGTGGCGGCTACCTGATCGATGAGGTCTTTGCGTTCGAGCCGGTGGCCGGCGGTGTGGCGTTTTTTCCGGCCATGATCGAGCAGCTCATGAGCTTCGCGGGTGGTAAGGCGCTCATCGAGCAGATGATGTGTCAGCTCCGGGTGCTCGGCAAAGAGCGCAGCGGCGAAGGCCTCCGTCTTGGCCGCCTGCGGGCTCGGTGAGCCGTCGGCGTGGAGGGGCAGGCCGACGACGAGGGTGCTTACCTCGTACCTGCGAATAAAACGCCCGATGGATTTTAGGTCGGCCCGCAGGATGGAGCGGTGCAGCGTGAAGAGCGGCTGCGCCGTCAGGCCGAGGCCGTCCGTAATGGCCAGGCCAATGCGGCGATCGCCGACGTCGAGAGCTAGGATGCGGCCAATGGGCATGGGAATCCGTGAAGGTGCAACTAAGTCCAAAGCCTCACGTCAGCGGCAGGCTGAATGTGAAGACGGAGCCGTGTTGCGGCTGGCTGGTGACGGTCAGCGTGCCGTGGTGCGATTCAATGATGGCGCGGCTGATCGCCAGGCCCATGCCTGTGCCCGTGACCGCGCCGCCGATGGTGCCGGAGCGGTAGAGCCGGTCGAAGATAAGGCCCTGCTCGGAGGCATCGATGCCGATGCCGCGGTCGGCGACGCTGACCAGAACCAGGCCCTCGCGGTACTCGGCGGAGATAAAGATCGGGGACTCGGGTTGGGAGTACTTCGCCGCATTTTCCAGCAGATTGCAAAGGACTTTGCCGATCATCTCGGGGTCCGCCAGCACCTTGGGCAGCGTGGGCAGATGGACCGATACCGGGTGGGTTGCCGCAATCCAGCTGCAGTCCGCCTGCGCCTGCGCGACCAGTTGCGCGACCTCGATGGGAAGGAAGGTCATATGGACCTCCTGCGCTTCGAGCTGCGCCATCTCGACTGCCTGGCCGATGAGATGATTCAGTCGGTCGGCCTCTTCGTCGACGATCGTCAGCAGCTCGCGGCGATCCGCCTCGGAGACCTGCTCCGTCGCGAGCAGGGTGCTGGCCGCGCCTTTGATGGAGGTGAGCGGCGTGCGCAGCTCATGCGTGATGGAATCCAGAATCAGGCCGCGCAGCCGCTCGCTCTCCTTGGAGGCCTCGCTCTTGGCCACATCTTCAAGCGCTTTGGCGCGGTCCAGCGCGATGGAGATCAGGCCGCCGATCGCCTGATAGCTTTCAACCGAAAGCCCCAGCCGCCAAAGGATCAGCAGACCGCGGGGACGGACACCCACCTGCAGCGGGATGCGGGTCTGCTCGCCGACGGTCTCCGGCCGGTTGAGGCTGAGTGCGAGCTGCCTGAGCGCCGGCGCCTCCATGCCGGTCAACTGGTGCAGGCCGGCCTGGTACAGCCGGTCGCCCTCCAGCAGATAGAGCCACACGGATTCCGCGCCGGAGGCGTTGTTGATCAGCTCCGGCACGGCATTCACCAAGGTAGCGACATTGTCGGTTTGGAGTAGGTCGCGGCTCAGGGTAAACAGCACCTCGATCTCGCGTTGCCGGGTGCGGGCCTCCCGGGCCTCCGATTTGGCCTTTTCCGAGAGCCGGCTGCCGATGACGGCTGTGGCGAGAAACGCCAGCAGCGCCAGCCAATTTTGCGGATCGGTGATGGTGAACGTGCCGATCGGCGGCAGAAAGTAGAAGTTATAACAGGCGGTCGCCACCAGGGACACGGCCACGGCGTAGCGCAGGCTGAGCCGGGCGGCCAGCAGAAGGATGTACAGTAGCAGCGTGAGCGCAACCGTGGTCGGATTGACATGGAGCCACAGCCGGTACACCGCGACGATGCCGGCCAGGGCGCCGAGGGCAAGCACCCAACGGGCTGTCGTTGCAATGCGCCGCGAATCCATGGGAGCATTCTACGGCGTGGCCGAAATCGGAGACCCAACCCGGAAGACCCCTGACGAGTGGCTGCTCGCGAGCGAAGCCGAAACGGAGGCCGAAAAACAGCGCGGCCGCTTCAAGATCTATCTCGGCTATGCCCCCGGTGTCGGCAAGACCTTCAGCATGCTGAGCGAAGGCATCCGGCGTCGTGGCCGCGGCGAGGATGTCGTTGTCGGCGTGGTGGAAACGCATGGGCGCAAGGGCACCTTGGAGCTGGCGGGCAAACTGGAGCAGGTGTCGCGCCGCGAGGTGGACTACAAGGGCACGATGTTTTCCGAGATGGACGTGGACGCCGTGCTGGCGCGCGCGCCGCACGTGGCGCTCGTGGACGAGCTGGCGCACACCAACATCGAAGGCAGCCGTTTTCCGAAGCGTTATGACGATGTGCTGCTGCTGCTCGAAAGCAAGATCGACGTGATCAGTACGATCAACATTCAGCATGTGGAAAGCCTGGCGCCACGGGTGCAGGCGCTCACGGGCATCAGCGTGCGCGAACAGGTGCCGGATTGGGTGCTGGACCGCGCCGACGAGATCGTCATCAGCGATGCGACGCCGGAGGCGCTGGTCAAGCGCATGCGGCGCGGCGACATCTACCCTCCCGAACGCATTGAGCGATCGCTCGCAAACTTCTTTCGCCGCGGCAACCTGATCGCCCTGCGCGAGCTGGCGTTGCAGCGCGTCACACGTGCGGTGGATCGCACGCTGGTGGATTATGTGAACAGAAAGCGGCTCGGATCGCATTGGGCCGTGGCCGAGAAGGTGGCCGTCTGCATCAGCGCCAACCCGCAGGCGCGCGACCTGATCGCCCGCGGCGCGCGTCTGGCGGAGGCGCTGGGCGCGGAGCTCTACGTGCTGCACGTAACTCGCGATGTGGACGTGGAGGAGGAGCGGCGGCGCGCGCTGGAGGCCGGCCTGCACCTTGCCGCCAATCTGGGCGCGCACATCGTGCACCTGACGGGCGGCGACACGGCACGGACCACGGCCTCCTACATCCGCGAGCAGCGCATCACGCAGGCCATCGTGGGGCGCTCCGCGACGCATGGCATACGGTCCTATCTGTACTACTTTGCCCTGCAAAAGTTCATGGCCGAGGCGCCGCACGTCGATCTGCACATCGTGACGCAGGAGGCCCCATGAAGCGCGTTCTGGTGGTGGATGACGAGCGGCAGATCACCCGCATGCTGCGCGCCGCGTTGCAAAGCAACGGCTACGAGGTGGCGGTGGCGCACAACGGGCTGGAGGCGCTGGAGTCGATGCGCGAGGGACGGCCCGATCTGATCATCACCGATCTGGCCATGCCGGAGCTGAATGGGGTGGAGTTGACGCGAGCCGTGCGGCGCCTGGCGGAGACGCCCATCATCGTGCTCAGTGTGCGCGACAGCGAGGCGATGAAGGTGCACGCGCTCGATGAGGGCGCGGACGATTACGTCACCAAACCCTTCAACATGCCGGAGCTGCTCGCGCGCGTGCGTGCCCAGCTTCGCCGCGTTCCGCAAGACAAGCTGCTGGCCCATGTGGAGACGGGCGACTTCTTGATCGACACGGAGCTGCACACGGTGGCGTGGCGTGGGCAGCGGCTGCACCTGACCCCCAAGGAGTTCGATCTGTTGCTTTACTTCATGCGGCATCCATACCGCGTGCTCACGCACAAGGTGCTGCTGCGGGCCATCTGGGGGGCGGCCGGCGAAGACCAGCCCGAGTATCTGCGCGTACTCATCGCGCAGCTGCGCAAGAAGATCGAACGTGTAGACGACACGCGTTATATCCATAGCGAACCCTGGGTCGGCTACCGCTTTGAGCCGGAAGGCAAGCCGCGCGACGCTTCGGAACTTATGGTTTCTTGATGACTTTCCAACAGACTTTTATGGGGATCAGGCCTTCCACTATGTAGGAGGGTTTGATTCTCATGATTTCGGGTTTCTCTACGCGCAGCATCTTGCGCGCCGGTTCGCTTCTTGCGCTTGCCTGTATTTCGGTCTTTGGCCAATCGTCGCAGAACAGCACTGGCTCCACAAGCAATAACCCTGCGGCTCCGGCGGCGGCGAATCCGCCCCAGGGCAACTTCTTTCAGCGTTTAGGTCAGGCCTACAAGGCGGATTGGACGCCGGCTTTGACCCCGCCGCCCACCACCACGGAACCAACCGTGGGCTCCGCGAACGCCCCTGCGGAGCCGGCGACGCCGGTGCGCCGCGGCTATCCGGCTCCGCTCGATTCGCCGCCGTTCCCGGGGTCCGACTTTTCCGTCGGCGGCACACCCACCATCGGCGCGCCCGATACGCAGACTTATATTCTCCAGCAAGCCATCAACGAGAATAAGAGCCGCACCAAGATCTACGGCTGGTTCAACGGAGGCTTCGACGTCAGCACGTCAAATAAGGGGGATGCTGCCAACAGCCCCGCAGCGTACTACTACAACCCAAACCGCATCATCCCCGACCAGGAGGTGCTCTACATCGAGCGCCTGCCCAATGAGGTGCAGACCGACCGTATCGATTGGGGATTCCGGATTGCGCAGCTGTGGGGACAGGACTACCGCTACACGACCAGCAAGGGAATCTTTTCGCAGCAGCTGTTGGCGCGCAACCATGAGTATGGCTATGACCCGGTGATGTACTACGTAGATGTTTACTTCCCGCACGTAGCCAAAGGAATGAATGTCCGTGCAGGGCGGTACATCTCGTTGCCGGATATTGAGGCACAACTGGCGCCGAACAACTACACGTATTCGCATTCGCTGCTCTACACCATCGATCCGTACACGCAGACCGGCGTTGTGGCCAGCATCAAGCTTTCCGACCATTGGCTGCTGCAGACTGGCCTTTCAGACGGTAATGACGTGGCATTGTGGACACCCGACCGCAAGCCAACCGCAACCGTTGGCGTGGACTACACGTGGCATCAGGGTAAGGATGCGTTGTACACCGTGGCCAACAGTGTGAACAGCGGCAATTATGCCTACAACAATCTCCAGAGCTACTTTGAGACCTGGTATCACGTCTTCAATTCACGCTGGCACACGGATACCGAGACCTGGTACATGTACGAGCGCAATGTGCCGAACGTCGCCGGCAACGTAGCCCATCCCATACCCACGGAAACCGGCGCGAATGGGGCGTTTTGCGCCTATGGCAAGCAGCGCTGCTTCGCCCCCGAGGTGGCCATCGTCAACTACGTCGAGGACAAGATCGGCACGCACAAATACCTGTCTTTCCGCAATGAATTTGTGGACGACATCAAGGGTCAGCGCACCGGCTACGCGACCAAGTACTCCGAGCACCTCATCAGCTACGGCTACTGGATCGGTTCCACGGTGCTGTTCCGGCCCGAGCTACGCCTCGAGCACTCGTACGATTTGAAAGCCTATGACCTTGGTACGAAGAACACGCAATTCATCGTCGCCGGCGATCTTACCTACCATTTCTGAAATGCTTCAGCTTATCGGGAAAGAGACCTGTGGCGATTCTGCTCGGCGGCGGTTTCATTATGGTCGGTGGCTGATCGTCTTTGCTCTTGCCGTTGCGGCGATGAACGGTCAACTCACGCAGGCGCGTGCGAGCGGCGTGAACATGCTTACGCGGAATTTGAAATGTCTGTAACTTTTATGTCCTCTTAGCGGCTTGTGAACCAGAATCTATTGTGGAGATCACACCATGCTCGATGTCCTTGCAGTATTGCTTACCCTGGCGGCCTTTGGCCTGGCGCAGGCCTACGTCGCGGGTTGCGACCACCTGAAGGGCGGCCGTTCATGATTCTAAACGTCATCCTGCTCCTCTTGTCGGCAGTCCTGATGGTGTATCTGGTGTACGCGCTGTTGCGTCCTGAAAAGTTCTAAAGAAAGCAAGCCATGACTCTGACAACTCTAAACGGGTGGTTACAAATTGCGGTCTTCATCGCGGTCATATTGCTTCTGGCCAAGCCGATGGGCAGCTACATGACGCGTGTCTTCGAGCGCCGCAGGACCTTTCTCGATCCCCTGCTCGTGCCCTGCGAGCGGCTGCTGTATCGCCTCACCGGCGTTCATCCGGACGAGGAGATGCGCTGGACTGAATACGCCGTGGCCATGCTGGTCTTCAGCGCGGCCACCATGCTGCTGACCTACCTCGTGGAACGTCTGCAAGGTGTGCTGCCGCTCAATCCGCAGCACCTTGCCGCCGTCGAACCGGTACTGGCGCTCAATACCGCGATCTCCTTCACGACCAACACCAACTGGCAGTCCTATGTGCCCGAGACCACAATGAGCTATCTCACGCAGATGCTCGGGCTCGCGACGCACAACTTCTGGTCGGCAGCGACGGGCATGGCGCTGGCGGTCGCGTTCGTGCGCGGCATCGCACGGTGCGAAACGAAGCTGCTCGGCAACTTCTGGGTGGATCTCACCCGCGCCACATTGTGGGTGCTGCTGCCGATCTCGATCGTGTTCTCGCTCGTGCTGGTCTCGCAGGGTGTGGTGCAGAACCTGCGCCCCTACGACACGGCGAAGCTGGTGGAAACGCAGCATGTCACCGGCACGGATGGCAAGCCGGCCACCGTGACCACGCAGACCATCGCGCAGGGCCCGGTCGCTTCGCAGGAAGCCATCAAGATGCTGGGCACCAACGGCGGCGGCTTTTTCAACACGAACAGTGCGCACCCGTTTGAAAACCCCACACCGCTCTCGAACTTTCTGCAGATGCTTGCCATCTTTCTAATTCCGGCCGGCCTGGTGATTACGCTGGGCCAGATGGTCGGCTCGCCCAAGCATGGCTGGGCCGTGCTGGCGGCCATGGTCGTGCTTTGGTTTGCGGGCACGGTGACCTGTTACTGGGCGGAGGCGCACGGCAATCCGCTGCTGCACCATGTCGATGCACAGGTTTCAGCCATGCAGTCGGGCGGCAACATGGAGGGCAAGGAGGTGCGCTTCGGCATCGCCAATTCCGCCCTGTTCGCCACCGTCACCACAGACGCCAGCTGCGGCGCCGTGAACGGCATGCACGACAGCTTTACCCCGCTGGGCGGCATGGTGCCCATGACGAACATCCTGCTCGGGGAGGTGGTCTTCGGCGGCGTCGGCGCGGGCCTGTACGGCATGTTGGTGTTCGTCGTGATGGCCGTGTTCATCGCGGGTCTGATGGTGGGCCGAACCCCGGAGTATCTGGGCAAAAAGATAGAGGCCTTCGATGTGCAGATGGCCATGCTGTACCTGCTCATCTTTCCGATTCTGATTCTCGGCTTCGCGGGCATCGCGGTGCTGATGCCCAAACTTGGACTCGCAAGCCTGGCCAACCATGGGCCGCACGGCCTGAGCGAGATCCTGTATGCGTACACGTCGGCCACGGGCAACAACGGCTCCGCGTTTGGGGGGCTCAACGCGAACACGCCCTGGTACAACTACTCGCTTGCGGTGGCGATGTTCTTCGGCCGCTTCATGATGATCGTACCGATGCTGGCGCTCGCGGGTAATCTTGCGAGCAAGAAGAGCGTGCCTGCCTCCGCGGGTACGTTTCCTGTCACTACGCCGCTGTTTGCGGTGCTGCTGACCGGCGTCATCGTGATTGTCGGCGCGCTGACGTTCTTTCCCGTGCTTTCACTTGGACCCATCCTGGAACACCTGATGCTGCGTGCGGGGCAGAGCTTCTAGATACACGCTGCCCCACACCAAAAGCCGCTCGAAGCGAATCCGTTCCACACCGTTATAGAAAGAGAAGACCATGCCTACGCAAGCGAAACGCCGTTCGCTGTTCGACCCGCAGATCGTGCGGCGCGCCTCGGTGGACGCACTCAGAAAGCTGAATCCGCGCACCATGATGCGCAACCCCGTCATGTTTGTGGTGGAGATCGGCAGCGTGCTCACCGGCGTGCTGCTGCTCGTCAATCTCGCCACGCACCATGGCCATTTCCGCTTTGAATTGCAGATCACCCTTTGGCTTTGGTTTACCGTGCTGTTCGCGAACTTTGCCGAAGCCATGGCCGAAGGCCGCGGCAAGGCGCAGGCCGATGCCCTGCGGCAGGCCAAGTCGGAGACCACCGCCTATCGGCTGAACAAGAGCCATGAGATCGAAGAGGTGCCGAGCTCGCAACTGCGCGTGAACGATCTGGTACGGGTCACCGCGGGCCAGATGGTTCCAGGGGACGGCGAGGTGACCGAAGGTGTCGCGTCGGTGGATGAATCGGCCATCACGGGCGAGTCCGCGCCGGTGATTCGCGAAGCCGGCGGCGACCGGTCCGCGGTGACCGGCGGCACACGCGTGCTCTCCGACGTGATTACCGTGCGCATCACCTCCAACCCCGGCGAAACCTTTCTCGATCGCATGATCGCGCTGGTGGAAGGCGCGGAGCGGCAGAAGACCCCCAACGAGATCGCCCTCAACATCCTGCTGGCGGGGCTGACGATCATCTTTCTGCTGGCGGTCGTCACGCTGCAGCCGTTCGCCATGTACTCCGGCGCACCGCAGACCGTCTTCGTGCTGATTTCCCTGCTGGTCTGCCTGATTCCCACAACCATTGGCGGCCTGCTCTCCGCCATCGGCATCGCGGGGATGGACCGCCTGGTGCAGCACAACGTGCTTGCGACCTCCGGCCGGGCGGTCGAGGCTGCCGGCGACGTGAACACGCTGCTGCTGGATAAGACCGGCACCATCACGATCGGCAATCGGCAGGCGGCGGAGTTTGTGCCCGCGCCGGGCGTCACCGCGGGGCAGCTCGCGGATGCCGCACAGCTGTCCTCACTCTCGGATGAAACGCCCGAGGGCCGTTCCATCGTCGTGCTCGCCAAGGAGCAGTACAACCTGCGTGGGCGCGAGCTGGGACAACTCAAAGCGGAGTTCGTCGAGTTCTCCGCGACCACCCGCATGAGCGGCATTGAGGTGGATGGCCGCTCGATTCGCAAGGGCGCCGTGGATGCCATCTCGCGCCTGCTCAATGAGGGCGGTCAGCCCATGCCCGAGCAGGTGCGCAACGCCGTGGAAGACATTGCCCGCAAGGGCGGAACGCCTCTGGTGGTCGCGGAAAACGGCCGCGCGCTGGGTGTGATCTATCTCAAGGACATCGTGAAAGGCGGCATGAAGGAGCGCTTCGAGCAGCTTCGCGCGATGGGCATTCGCACCGTCATGATCACCGGCGACAATCCCTTAACCGCTGCCGCGATCGCGCGCGAGGCCGGCGTGGACGACTTCCTGGCCGAAGCCAAACCCAAGGACAAGATGGATCTTATTCGTCGCGAGCAGGCCGAAGGCAAGCTGGTGGCCATGACCGGCGACGGCACCAACGACGCGCCTGCGCTCGCGCAGGCAGACGTCGGTGTGGCGATGAACTCGGGCACCCAGGCAGCCAAGGAAGCCGGCAACATGGTCGATCTCGACTCCAATCCCACGAAGCTGATCGAGATCGTCGCCATCGGCAAGCAGCTGCTGATGACACGCGGCGCGCTGACCACATTTTCCATCTCCAATGACGTGGCCAAATACTTTGCCATCATCCCTGCCATGTTTGCCGGTGTCTTTCCCGTCTTAAACGCGCTCAACATCATGCACCTGCACAACGCCGAATCGGCCGTGCTTTCGGCGGTCATCTTCAATGCGCTGATCATCGTCGCGTTGATTCCGCTGGCGCTGCGCGGTGTGAGCTACAGGCCGCTTTCCGCGGCGGCCCTGCTGCAGCGCAACCTCCTGGTGTATGGCCTTGGCGGCATTCTTGTACCCTTTGTCGGGATCAAGCTGCTTGATCTTTTGATTGTCGCGCTGCACCTTGCATGATGTGTTCACAAGCAACGGAGATTTCCATGAAACAGCATCTGCTTACAGCTACGCTTTACACGGCGATCACCGCCGTCCTGCTCGGCATCGGGTATCCCCTGCTGATTACGGGCCTTGCGCAACTGACCATGCGCAACAATGCCAATGGCCAGCTGCTCACACGCAACGGAGAGACGATCGGCTCCGCGTTGATCGGCCAGCCGTTTTCAGAGCCGGGCTATTTTCATAGCAGGCCCTCGGCGGCGGGCACGGGGTATGACGCGTCGGCCTCCTCGGGCTCGAACTATGGACCCACCAACAAGTCGCTGGTGGACCGTGTGGCCGCGAGCGTCAAGGCCGAGGACAACAGCACACCCATTCCGGTGGACCTGGTAACGGCCTCCGGCTCGGGGCTCGACCCCGACATCTCGCCTGCGGCCGCGCTCTACCAGGCGGCCCGTGTGGCTAAAGAGCGTCACATGACGCAGGCCTCCGTGGAGCAGATGATTGGACAGCTGCAGACGCAGCGGCAGCTTGGGCTTCTGGGGGAACCGCGCGTCAACGTGCTCAGGCTGAATCTCGCGCTCGATGCCATGGGGGCAGCACCCGGGCGTTAGAACATGACTAGGCTCCGGTCATGCAGCCCCGTTGCTTGGTCGCGGCACGCTACTGCGTATTCAGCCAGCCCAGGTGCGCATGAACCAGCACAGCGGTACCGTGCGCGAACGGCTTGTACGGTGCCGTGCCGTCTTCGGCTTCTTTGGCGAATAGACCCTCGTCCTTGTTATGAATCTGTTTCATGTCGTCCAGGTAATAGGCATCGAACCGCTCCGCCGGCACGGCCTTCAGCTTGGCAAGTCTTTGCGAAAACTCCGCGTTCAACCCGGGCGTGATCGTCACCCCGGTGGCTGCGGCGATGCGCTTCAGCTCGGCGTTGACGCCCTCATGATCGTGCGTTTCCAGAACGCCGAAATCCCTCGTGAACGGCGTCTGGCCTTTCACGGCGGCTACCTTGCCTGCCTCCACCTCATACAGGCCGCCCTGCGATACCTTGCCGACGAGATCACGGTCGGCCTGGGAGGCCGGCTCTGCCGCGAACAGCATCGCACTGCACGCCAAAGCACTCAAAGTCACCAGCCACCTGCGTTGCGCGCTTTGTCTTCTCATCACCATAGGGTTGTCCTCATCACCGCTGTCAGGGTTCTGGCTCTGAGATGCCGCTGTGTCCATGCCTGAGCACAATTCTTTTGCGATGCGGCATCTACTCCCCGTTGGACGAAATGCTTTTCTTACGAAAACGATTGGCCGTCAGAAACGTTTCGCGCAGCTCCGGGGTGCGCAGATTTTCGCGCAGGTGCGCCAGTTGCTGCTCCAACGCGAACATTGTCTCCGCGATCGGCTCCGTATTGGTCAGCGCAATATCGCGCCACATGCTGTACGGGCTCGCGCCGAGTCGCGTGGTCTCCCGCAGCGCCCGGCCGCCGATGGCCTCTACCAGCGCGCGGCCATGCGGGTCGCCCGCAAAGGTCTCCTCCAGCAACGCGGCCAGCGCGGTGGACACCATCTGCGGCAGATGGCTCACCCACGCGCAGATGCGATCGTGCTCCTCTGCATCGATGTTGAATGTATGCGCGCCGATGGCCTCGATCCACCCGCGCCAGCGCTGCGTCAGCGGACTGGGTTCAAGGGTCAACGGCGTAAACAGCCAGGTGGCGCCGCGAAACAGCCCCGCCTCCGCCAGCGCCGCGCCGCCGGACTCCTTACCCGCCATCGGGTGGCTGGGCAGAAAAGCCGCCTGCCCGGCACCGTTATAAAGCATCCGCGCGCGTTCGATCAAAACCCGTTTCGTCGAGCCGACCTCCGTTACCAGTTGCCCTTCGCGCAGCACGGGCGCAAGCTGTACCAGCCAGTCGAGAATGGGCAACACGGGCGTCGCCAGCACGTAAATATTTGCCGCGCCGGGCGCCAACACGGCCTCGCGGCTTGGCAGCGCCTCGTCGATCGCGCCCAGCCTGTGCGCGATCGACAGTTCGGTGGGATTTGGGTCCCAGCCCAGCACCGTTGCGTCGAAGTCTGCGCCGAGGGTCCGCAGCGCCAGACCCAGCGAGGTCCCAATCAGGCCGGTTCCGAGGATGAGTACACGCATCGACACAACCGTCAGCTTACGCGAGCTCCGTGCTTTTAAGACACACGCCGATGGGTGAACGCCCGCGCATCCGTTCCACGGTAGTCGCCGGCGATGTGCCCCTGACCACGCAGCAGATACTTGTACGTGGTCAGCCCTTCAAGTCCCACCGGTCCGCGCGCATGAAATTTACTCGTCGAAACACCGACCTCCGCACCGAAGCCATAGCGGAACCCATCCGCAAATCGGGTGGACACGTTGTGAAAGACACCCGCCGCGTCCACCTCGCGCAAAAATCGCTCAGCCGCCTGCCGATCCTCGGTCACGATGCCTTCCGTATGCGAGGAACCATGCCGATGGATGTGTTCGAGAGCCGCATCGAGCGAAGCGACAACGCCCATCGCCAGCTCCGGCCGGCCGAACTCGGTGTGCCAGTCGGCAACCGGCTCGGTCGCGATGGAGGACAGCGCGCGGACAGCGTCATCCCCATGCAAACGAACGCCCTGCGCGGCCAGCGCCGCCGTGAGCAGCGGCACAAACGTGGGCGCGATGTCCCTGTGCACCAACACCGTCTCGAGCGCGTTGCAGGCAGCGGGATAATCGAGCTTCGCATCGGCGATGACCCGCAGGGCGAGCGCGGGATCGGCCGCGCGATCGACAAAGATGTGGCAAACGCCCTCCGCATGACCCAGCACGGGGATGCGCGTGTTGTTCCGCACATACTCGACCAGCGCCTTTGAGCCGCGGGGAATCACCATATCGATCAGATCGTGCGCGCCCAGCAGCGCGCCCACCGACTCGCGCCCGAGGGCAAGCGTAAGCGCGTCTTCGGGGATGCCCACCCCCTGCAACGCAAGCCGCAGCAGCGCGACCAGCACCGCCGCCGTACGCTCCACCTCGCGGCCCGGTTTCAGGATCGCGGCATTGCCGCTCTTGAGCGCCAGCGCGGCGATCTGCGTCACGGCATCCGGGCGCGCTTCAAAGATCACCGCCAGCACACCCAACGGCACGCTGATCTTCTCCAGATGCAGGCCTGGCCTTCGTTCTCCCTCACGGGGATCGCGGCTGAAGGAGCGGACAGGGTCCGCATCGTCCAACTCCGTGGCTTCGAGCACGCGCCCAAGCGGGTCAGGCAGCGCTGCCACTGAACGAATCCCCTCGACCATCTCCCGCAGCTTGCCTTCGGTCAATTGCAAGCGTGCGAGCGTGGCGGACGTGAGTGCTTCATCACCGGACATACTCTCTGCGGTGCGGAGGTCCTCCGCATTCGCCGCCAACAGATGTTCGCCGGCTCCGTCAACGGCATCCGCCATGGCTCCGAGGGCAGCGTTGCGCTGCGCTTCACTGCACGACACCAGGGAGCGGGAGGCCGCTTTTGCACGGCGAGCGGCCTCTCGTGCCGCCTCATGCACATCGCGCGCATCTCCGGCCAAATTCGCCGAATTCACCGCGGGGGCCGTGCTCACCGTGCCATCTCCGTGGGGCGCAGCTTGCCGTTGCGCGCGCCCCACGGCGCCCCAAACCGTGTTCCCACCGGCTCGCCCGCAAGCAGGCGCTCCAGCACCTGCGGTGCGCGGCCGTTGGCGATCACGGCCTCCCGCCCCGCTTCGAGCGCGATGCGCACGCTCTCCAGCTTCGACAGCATCCCGCCGCGGCCGCGGCCGTTGCCGCCGTGTGCCAGCCTCAGCACGGCCTCGTCCACGATCGGTACATGCGGCAACACACGGGCTCCCGGCGCATGCGGATCGCGATCGTACAGGCCGTCCACGTCGGACAGCAGCACCAGCAGATCCGCACCGATATGCTCGGCAAGCAGAGCGGAGAGTTTGTCGTTATCGCCGAAGATCCGTTCGCTTCGCTCCCGCCGCGGTGAGCTTGAGGCCGTGAACGGCCGGTCCAGCTCCAGGGTGGAGACCGTATCGTTCTCGTTCACGATGGGGATCACGCCCAGCGACAGCAACGCATCAAGCGTGGCGCGCAGATTGCCGTGGCGCACCGGATCGCGAAAATCGTCCTCCGTCAGCAGCACCTGCGCGATGCGGCACCCGAGCCGGTCGAACGCATCGTCATAGAGCGCCATCAGCCGCGACTGCCCCACCGCCGCGCACGCCTGCACCTCGGCGAGCGCGGTCGGCCGCACCGGCAGAGCCAGGCGCTCGACACCCAGGCCCACCGCGCCCGAGCTCACCACCAGCACCTCCACACCCTGCTCCCGCAGCGCCGCCACGCCCTCCACCAGACCGCACAGAAGGCCAAGGGCCACCTTGCCATCCGAACGCATGATGACGTTGGTCCCGAGTTTGACGACGATGCGACGCATCCTTGTGACTGGTCCCTCCTCTTGCGGCAATGTAGCGTTTCAATAGCGGCTCAATAGCGGCTCAAAATCGTCATCCCGCAGCAGAGCGAATGGGTTTGCTTTCCAAGGGATTTGCTTTCCTACGCACTCCGCAAATTCAAGGCAAGGCAAACACTCGCACTGCACTGCGGGACGACAAATGAAACAGAACCTCCGAGGAGCTCTCTAAGCATGCACAATCTGCGGCAGAACCACCGGCGCGGCAATGGTGCGGTCCACCACCGGCGCCAACTGCCGCAGCTTTTTTATCAGCTCCGTCAGCTGTTTCGGAAACAGCGATTGCGCGCCGTCGCTCATCGCCTTATCCGGATTGGGATGCATCTCCATCAGCAGGCCGTCGCCGCCGGCGGCCACCGTGGCCAGGGCCATGGGCGGCACAAACTCGCGCTTGCCCACGCCGTGCGAGGGATCGCCCAGCACCGGCAGGTGCGTCAACGACTTCAGCACCGGAATGGCCGAGATATCCATCGTGTTGCGCGTGTAGGTCTCAAAGGTACGGATGCCGCGCTCGCACAGCATCAGGTCGTAGTTGCCGCCGGCAAGGATATATTCAGCCGAAAGCAACAGCTCCTCAAGCGTCGCCGCGATGCCGCGCTTCAACAGCACCGGCTTACGCACATTTCCCAGCTCCCGCAGCAGATTGAAGTTCTGCATGTTGCGCGCCCCCACCTGAAAGCAGTCCACAAACGGCAGCATGGGCTCGATCTGCGAGATCTCCATCACCTCCGAGATGACGAGCAGACCGAACTCGTCGGCGGCCTCGCGCATCATCTCGAGGCCAGGGATGCCCATACCCTGGAAGGAGTACGGCGAGCTGCGCGGCTTGAAGGCACCCCCGCGCAGGAATTGCGCGCCGGCCGCGGCAACCTGCTCCGCGCTGAGGCGGATCTGTTCACGGCTCTCCACCGAGCACGGGCCGCTCATAATGACGATCTCATCGCCGCCCACGACCACACCATTGCGGAACGTGACATGCGTGCCTTCGGGCCGAAAGCCGCGCCCTGCCAGCTTATAGGGCGAGCTGATGCGGTAGGCCTGCTGCACCCCTTTGAGGACCGAAAACTCGGTGACCTCGAAGTGTCCGGGCGTGCCCACACCGGCAAGAATGGTCTGGTTCTCGCCCGTGGTGCGGTGGACGTTGAAGCCCAGCTCCACCATGCGCTCGATCACGGTTTGAATCTGCTCACTCGTGGCGCGATCCTGCATCGCAACGATCATCACTGGAGTTCCCTCCTCGCCGCCGCGAATTGCGCAGCGTACGAAAGACCTTCTGACCACACACGTGGCCGTACAACAACATTCTGCTTAGCGGCCGACGGGCTCGCCCTTGGTTTCCTGCGGTGCATCCACGCGCTGCAGCGCACGCATGACGTCCATAACGCGGTCATAGATGTCCTGCAGCTGCGCCGCGGTGAGCGGGCCGGGGTTGATGCCGCGCACGTGCTCAAAGACGGCCTGCTCGCGGTTGGGCTCATAAATAGGCGCGCTGCTCGAACGCTTGAGCTGCCCGATGGCCACGGCTGCCGCGGCCCGCTCGCTGAGCAGGGCCACGATCTGCTCGTCCAGTTCATCGATCTTGGTGCGCCAGTCGGCGATCTCCATAGTTGGTCCTCGCAGTGCGAGCCGTGCGTTTGCGCGACCCGCGGAATGTCCTCGAAGTTCGCTGCGGAACGCCTGCCTCGCGCCCGCGGCAACTGCTGACGATCATACGAGCAAAGGGGCTGGGCGCTCACCGCTTCGCTCCCGCAGGTTCCTCACCCGTCACACTGCCCGCTTCCACCTCGGCACCGACCCCTGCAGCGTCGGTGTCTTCGCTCTTCTGGTTGTCCTCCTCGAAGGGGATCTGCGTTTCTCCCGTGACGCCTCCGCCCTTCAAGCTGCGCACAAACTCGCCCACAGCCTGCGGGGCATCCGCTGCCGGCGTCTTCTCAATCAGTGCCACAATCGCCGACCCCACCACCGCCGCATCCGCAAACGCCCCCAGCGCCTGCACATGCTCCGGCGTGGACACACCAAACCCCAGAGCAATGGGCAGATCGGTAAACCTTCGCAAACGCTCCACCAGCCCGCGAGCGTCATCCGCCAACGACGTCTGCGTCCCCGTGATACCCACCCGCGAGATCGCATACACAAATCCCCGCGAGTGCTCGGCAATGGCCTGCAGCCGCGCATCGGGCGAGGTCGGCGCGGCCAGAAACACCGGCATCAGCTCGTTCTCCCGCATGCAGCTGAGGTATTCGTCCGCCTCCTCGACAATCATGTCCGTCAGCAGCACACCGTCGGCGCCGTTTCCCTTGGCCGCTTTCGCAAACTCGCTCATCCCCATACGCACGACGGGATTTAAATAGCTGAACAGGATGATCCCGGCCCGCGGACGTAACTGGCGTATCTCCAGGCAGACCCGCAGCACATCGCTGAGCCGCGTTCCCCGCGCCACCGCACGTTCACTGGCCCGCTGAATCACCGGCCCATCCGCCAGCGGATCGCTGAACGGCACACCCAGCTCGATCACGTCCGCCCCGTTATCGAGGGCCGCGACCGCCATGTCGCGCGTGGTGGCCAGGTCGGGGTCGCCGGCGGTCAAATAAATGACCAGCCCGGGCCTTTGGATAAACGTGATCGGCATTACCCCTTCGCTTCCACCGTGCCGCCGACGGTCCCGGTCAGGTTCATCTCCCGCGTCAAAATTCCGATGTCCTTGTCGCCGCGCCCACTCACATTCACGATCAGAATTTTATCTTTGCCCATCTTCGGCGCGAGCTTCATCGCTTCGGCCACGGCATGCGCGGTCTCAAGTGCCGGGATGATGCCCTCCGTGCGGCTCAGAAACTTCGTCGCCTCCAGCGCCTCGTCATCGGTCGCCGAGGTGTAGGTCGCCCGTCCCGAATCGTGCAGCATCGCGTGCTCCGGGCCGACCGAGGCGTAGTCCAGCCCCGCGCTCACCGAATGCGTCGCCGCCACCTGGCCCGCATCGTTCTGCAGCACATAGCTGTAGGTTCCCTGCAGCACACCCGGGGTGCCGCCGCCGATCTTCTGGAACCGCGCCGCGTGCTCCCCCAGCGCCGTGCCGCGCCCGCCGGCCTCCACCCCGATCAGCTCCACCGAAGCATCGGGGATGAATTCATAGAAGGCGCCGATGGCATTCGATCCGCCGCCGACGCAGGCCACGATGGCATCGGGCAAACGGCCCTCCGCCTCAAGAATCTGCCGCTTCGACTCGCGCCCGATCACGCGGTGAAAGTCGCGCACCATGGTCGGATACGGGTGCGAGCCGAGCGCCGAGCCCAGGATATAAAACGTCGTCCGCACATTCGTAACCCAGTCACGCATGGCCTCGTTGATAGCGTCCTTCAGCGTGGCCGAGCCCGAGTGCACGCCGCGCACCTCCGCGCCCAGCAGACGCATGCGGAAGACGTTCAGCTCCTGGCGCCGCATGTCCTCCTCGCCCATATAGACCACGCATTCCAGGCCAAACAGCGCGCAGACCGTGGCCGTGGCCACGCCGTGCTGGCCCGCGCCCGTCTCCGCGATGATCCGCTGTTTACCCATCCGCCGCGCCAGCATCGCCTGGCCCAGCGCGTTGTTGATCTTGTGCGCGCCGGTGTGCAGCAGGTCCTCCCGCTTCAGGTACACCTTCGCCCCGCCGAGGACCTGCGTCATGCGCCGGGCAAAGAACAGCGGCGTGGGCCGGCCGCAGTAATCATGCAGCAGACCGGCGAGCTCGGCCCCAAACGCCGGGTCGGCCTGCGCTTTGGCATAGGCCTCATCAAGCTCCAGCAGCGCCGCCATCAGCGTTTCGGGCACATAGCGGCCGCCATACGCACCGAACCGGCCCGGCTTGGCTGTCCCTGGCTGTATAGCGGCAGGGACAGCATCTTTTTCTTCGGAAATATCCAAAACCGGGCTCATGTTTTGCTCCGTACTGCCGATATAACCTCTGGGACTCAAAAGCGAAACCGCGACCTTGGGGGTCGCGGCTAGGGGGTGTTGAGAATCTCGCATTTGCTGCTCTTCGAGGGGCTCAGACCGCCTTGGCCGCTACGGAACGCCAGTAGCGGAAAGGAAATCCAAACGAGGGAGAGGAAAAGCAACGCATTAGGGAGAGCCTATACCGCCCCGGTGGTGCTGACAAGTGGTTACCGATGATTTATTCAGGGCAGGCAAACGGAGGCGCTGCCCCGCATCGAAGAAAGCAGAAGTGAAGAGGAGCAGAAGCAAGGATGGCGTGCTCCTAATGGGCAGCGATCCCCCGAAGGCCTGAGGAGGGAAAAAATGAAGACTTTGCAACGTGCTCTGCAACTTTTCGCGCGATTGATCGCGGAACCTAGTGCTCCATCGATCGGAGGGGCCTTGGCTATGGCCCTGCTCCTGGTTCCCTACCACGCGCTCGGCCAGGAGTCCTACCACCGCGCCAAGCGCCAGCAGCACTACCATGATGCAAGGCACCACACGAAGGCCAAGATCGTCGGCGGTTCGGCTGCCGGCGGCGCGGTTGTGGGCGGCCTGCTGGGCGGCGGCAAAGGCGCGGTGATCGGCGCGGGCGCAGGCGCGGGCGGCGGCCTGATCGCCAATCACGAACGCGAAAAGCATGACGTGCAAAAACGCCAGGAGTACGGCCACTAGACTCAGTCGGTCGGAGATGTCCCGGCTTGTTGCCTTCCCATCTGTTATTGCA
>CAXTBJ010000007.1:0-11544 GCA_964242585.1 uncultured Bryocella sp. | reverse complement strand
CGGCCTAGCCACCGTAGGGGAATCTGCCGTCATCCTGAGCGCAGCGAGGATCTCTATATTCTGCTCGCGGCTGCTCTAACCCTTGTAAACCGCTCTAAATAGATCCATGGATAGGCCCATGGAAACCAGCATCTGGCTACGTCCAACTCACGCGAAGGCCTAAGCGTTCTTTGCCCGTATCGCGCCCTAACGCTCTGCCCGTGCCGCCGCAAAAAAGCGCGCGAGGCGCTGGGCGTCCTTCTGTCCCGGACTCCCCTCCACGCCGCTCACGCAGTCCACCCCCCACGGCCTGAGTATCGCGATGGCCTCGGCGACATTTTCGGCGTCCAGCCCACCGGCGAGCAGGATTTTTGGCTGCACCGCGGCCTGCTCCAAAACCGGCAATCCCCCTGACGCACCCAGCCCGGCGAGCACCCCATCCATCACCGACCGCGTCGCTCGCCAGGGAAACCGCAGCCCAAGTCCGCCGGAGTTCCCAGCCTTTACGCTGTCGAGCAAAATGGCCCACAGCGCCCGATCGGCCAGCACCTCGCCCAGCTGAGCGGCCAGCTGTGCGGCCAGGAGCTCGGCCGTGAGCTCCCGTTCCCCTGGACCGCCCGCCCGACCAGCCGCCGTACCCCATTCCGACGCGATGCCGAGCACCTGAATCAGCCGCACCTCCGGCCCCAGCGCCTCTCGCAAGCGCTCCGTCCGTATCGGATCGTGCGGCATGTGCAGCTGGACGGCGGTCAGCCCTGCCCGCCGCACCGTGTCGGCGATCGTGGCGACCGCCGGTTCCGTAAACACGCCGACACGATCCACCCCCAAAGGTAAGGCCGCCGTGATGGCAGCGGCCTGCTCCACCGTGACGCGCCGCTTGCTGGGCGCGAAGATGAAGCCGAGCGCATCCGCACCGTGCGCTCTGGCCAGCTCCGCGTCCGGCAGGTTGGTAGTACCGCAGATCTTTACCCACATAGCGGTCGCTCCAGGTCCCCCTGCAAAATGCTCCCTGCCTCACGCTCTGCCGAGCAGAGTCCGGAGTGCGTCGCCGGGGTGCGGCTGGCGCATCAGAGATTCGCCGATCAGGAAGGCCTCAAACCCGACCGCCTGCAGCCGGTCCATGTCGGCGCGCGTCCCGATCCCGCTCTCCGCGACGCGCACCACGTTCGCGGGCAGATGCCGGGCCAGCTCACAAGCCCGTTCCAGCGAGACAGCGAAGGTGCGCAGATCGCGGCTATTCACCCCGACACACTCGCAGTCGAGCGCGAGCGCGCGATCCAGCTCCTCGCGGTCGTGAACCTCGCAAAGTACATCCAGCTCGCAGCGCCGGGCCTCGTCCCGCAGGGTACGCAGCTCGGCATCGGTCAGTGCGGCGACGATGAGCAGGATGGCGTCCGCCCCACAGGCGCGCGCCTCGACGATCTGAAAGGAATCGATGGTGAAGTCCTTGCGCAGGCACGGGATGGCGACCGCGGCGGAGGCGCGGCGCAGGTTTTCAAGCGATCCCTGAAAAAACCGCTCCTCCGTAAGCACACTGAGCGCCGCCGCCCCGCCGGCTTCGAGCTGCGGGGCCAGTTCGCCGGCATCGAACGCCGGCCGAATTAGACCCTTGGACGGAGACGCCTTCTTTAGCTCGGCAATGATCGCCGGAAGCGGCAGAACCGCCTGGCCATCCGCAGCCTGGCGGCGTAACGCCCGCGCGAAGCCGCGTGGGCTATGTTCCGCGGCCTGCCGCTCCAGCACGCGGAGATCGGTCGTGGCCTTGCGCTCCCGCACGACGCCGCGCACATGATCGAGGATCTCCGGCAGGTACAGCGTGCGGGTGGGAGCGTCGGTGGCGGCCATACCGTCATGCTACGGGATGGAGCCTCCGCCGCAAAAGCTCAGGGATGGTCGTGGGTGCTCTGAAAGGGTGCTCTGAAAGAGGGCGCAAACCTACCCGGCGACTTATCCGGCAGCCAGAACCACGCACGGCGGCGTTGATTTGAGGTAACAGAACCCGCACGAACTCGTCTGATACAGGTGAGCTCTTTCAAACAGGCGGGCAAGTATATCGGCGCAGCGGGCATCTTCGCTCGCATCATAGGCTTTTTCGCATTGAGCGCGACGCTCGGGGCCCCGGCGCAAACACCCTTTCACCCCAACCCGCACCTCTACTCCGAAACGGCCAACCCCGCAGCCGACATCGCGATGGCCGAGGCCGTGGCGCGGCGCGAGGGCAAGCACATTCTGCTCGAGTTCGGCGGCAACTGGTGCGGTGACTGCCAGGTCCTCGACTTCTATTACCACCAGCCGCCCAACGTGGCCCTGCTGACGCACGATTACGTGGTCGTGCACGTCGATATCGGACACATCGACCGCAATCTGGATATTGCCAAGCGTTACAACACACCCGTCGATCATGGCGTGCCCTCGTTGGCCGTGCTCGATGCACGGGGCAAGTTGCTCTACGCCGAGCAGCCCAAGGAGTTCGAGCACACCTCGCCCGAGGCGTTGTTTGCGATGCTGAATCGGTGGAAGCCGGGTGGACCCAAATAAGAGCGCGGCGCACGTCGGCGATTCGACATACAAAACAGGGTCGGCTTAGGCGAACAAGCGCACAAGCGCCCTTCGCGTCAGCTCCATGGTGCCGCTGTACACCACGTGCGCGGCCCAGTGCAGCAGGTGATCGGTCCCGGACGTTTCCCCGGGCTGCGAGGCCAGGCGCAGCGCGGGCAGCATCGCCTCATCCGTTCCCAGGAACAGGACGGTGCCGAACGCCAGGCCGCCGCCCAGGCCCACCACCGGAAAATACTCCGCCGCCGGGCCGTAGACGGCGCCCATCAGGGTGCCGAAGCCGTAGTGCAGGCCTCGTCCCGCGGTCTGTTTGTCCTCCATCGACAGCCTGCGGCCGAACTGCCGTGCGACGGTACGCGCGGCTTTTTCCGTGGTGCTTTCCTCGCCGGGCGAAGGGGCGTGCGGACCATGATCGCCCCGGCCTTCCAACTCGGTTGCCCATACCACCCACCGCTGGAATCCCGCCATGGCCAGGCACCCGAAGAAACCGGCAGCCGCGCCTGTAAGCAATCCACGTCCAACCGACGATTCCCGTTTCAAGCCAATACCTCTCACGCCCTGAGATGCCGACCCGCCTTTGCACGGTAGCGGCCCGTGTGGTGCCGGCCTGCATGGTCGCGGCCTGCATGGTCGCGGCCTGCGCGGTGACAGTTCTAACGGTCTCAGCCCACGCGCGGCAAAGCCTACCTGAGACGAGGGCCGCCTTATCCTGGGAAGCATGAGTCCCACCGACACCTCCGTTACCCCTCTGCCCATCCCCGACCGGAACTTCGGAGCCTACCTCTTCGACCTGGATGGCACGCTCGCCGACTCCATGCCGCTGCATCTGCGGTCATGGCGGCAGGCCACGCGGGAGGCGGGTGGGGACTTCCCCGCCGATCTGTTCTGGGCCTGGGGCGGCATCCCGCTGACGCGTACCGTGGAGATGCTGAATGAGCGGTTCGGCTGGCATCTGGACCCGGCCGCGACCGTTCACCGGAAGGAACAGCTCTATCTCGCCATGCTCGATGAGGTGAAACCGGTGCCCGCCGTGCTGGCGCATGTGATGGCGGCCCACGGGCGGCTGCCGCTGGCCATCGTCTCCGGCTCGCCGCGGCTGACGATCGCCCGCACCCTGGCGCAGATGGGACTCGGCGACAGGTTCGACACCGTGGTCGGCATGGAGGACTACACCCACGGCAAACCCGCGCCGGAGCCCTTCCTAACAGCCGCGGCACGGCTGGGCGTCGCCCCTGCGGATTGCCTGGTGTTTGAGGATGCAGAGGCCGGTTTCGCCTCGGCGCGTGCAGCGGGTATGGCGTTCGTGAAGGTACCGGTGAAGCGGGAAGATCAGTAGTGGTTAGTGGTTAGTTAGAGCAACTAGTTTGTCATTCCCGCAGGGAATCTGCGTTTGTTTTTACGTTGCCTGTTCTTATGCCATCTGCTAATCCGCTTCACTGGTTCGAGAGTTACCTAGTCAGTAATCCGGGGGGCGGTCGCGGTAGAGAAATCACCGGCACGGCCGGGAAGCTAACCAATCCTGATACCGCCCAGGCACCTAAACAGCCACCAACAACTACGAACTTCGAGCATGTCAACGCATATTTCTGCGGAGCGAAGCCGTGTTGGGTGAAGGCGGGCTCCCGGGCCAACGAGCCGTCGGTGATTGCCGTCTGAGGCAAGTGATGCGTTTCCCTCTTGTGCCCTGCCTTTTGCTTCTATTGCCGTCTGTCCTGCGTGCGCAGGGGGCGGCCACCGATCAGCCGACCGGCCGCCTGGAGACCGTGGCGACCTTCCCTGGACCGATGCCGGAGGGCGTTACGGTCTCCCACACGGGGCGCATCTTTGTGAACTTTGCGCGCTGGGGCGATCCGATCCCGTTTACCGTGGCCGAGATCGTGAACGGCAAGGCGGTGGCCTACCCGAACGAGGCGATCAACAACTGGCCCGGGCGCTCGCTGCCGAACCCCAACGCTTTTACGGACCGTACGGCGGACCAGATGCATTTTGTGAGCGCGCAGTCGGTGGTGGTGGACCCGGAGGACCGGTTGTGGGTGCTGGATACCGGCGCCCCCTTGCTGAAAAACACCGTACCGGATGGGCCGAAGCTCGTGGCGATCGATCTGAAGACCAACACGGTGATCAAAACGATCCTGCTGCCGCCGGAAACCGCCGGCACCAACAGCTACATGAACGACATTCGCTTTGATCTGCGCAACGGCGACTCCGGCCCGCAGGACTGCACCACCATGATCGGCAGCCGGCCCGCGCCGAACCCGAACGCGCCGCCGAAGGACCCGGCGCACCCGGTTGCCGAGCGCAGCTGTGGGCCGAATGCGGCGGCAACGGCGGCGGAACCAGGCAATTCGATCCACGGCACGGCCTACATCACGGACTCCTCCAGCGAAGGCCCGAATGCGATCGTGGTCGTCGATCTGGGTACAGGCAAGAGCTGGCGGCGGCTGAATCAGCACTCCAGCACCCTCTCCGAAGACCAGTTTCTAATGTTCGCCGAGGGCCGGCCCGTGTACATGACCACGCCGGGGTACCCACCGAAAGCCGTGAACTTTGCCGCGGACGGCATCGCCATCTCGAACGACGGCGAAACGCTCTACTACTGCCCGATCAACGGCACGAAACTTTACGCGGTCTCCACGGCCACCCTGCGCGACCGCACCCAATCCGACGCCCAGGTCGCCGCGACGGTACGGGTCGTGACCGGCAAGATGCCCTCCGATGGGCTGGAGTCCGACGCCGCCGGCAACGTCTACATGACCGATCCGGTGACCGACTCGATCCATCGCTGGAACCCGAAGACCGGCCTAACGGAGACGCTGGCGCACGATCCGCGCATCCTGTGGCCCGACACGATGAGCCTGGCAGCCGATGGATACCTCTACTTCACATCCAACCAGTTGCACCGGCAGCCGACCATGCACAACGGACAGGATCTGCGGCAGCGGCCCTATCAGCTGTTCCGACTCAAAGTGGACGCAGCCCCGGTGCAGTTGAAGTAGTGTGCTTAACCAGGACAGGCTGTCCCGCAATTCGCAGGAGAACCTGCCCGGCCGTGATTAGAGGACTGCCGTGCGGCGGCGCAGCAGGGCCGTCATGCCCAGGGCTCCGGTGGCCATCAGCAGCCAGGTGGAAGGCTCCGGCGTAACCGTGGCCGCGCTCGTGACGGAGACGGTGAAGTCGACGGTCCCAAGGACGTCATTCGATATATCCGTTGCTCCACCGTCCAGCGTGAGCGAGCCCAGATAATTGCCGACCGCACTGCCGGCCGGAAGGGTGATGTCCAGGATCTCTCCTGTAAAGCTGTCCCCCGGGTTGAGGAAGAAAGGAAAGTTCGCATTGAAGGGCGAGCTATCGAAGCTCGCGCCGCTGGCCACATTTCCCGAGACCCCGTTCAGGTATTCAAGGCCGCTATTGGTGATCGGGGCAAAGACCGTAGCGTCGAAGGCCAGGGTGCCGCCGCCGGTGGTCGTGGTCAGGGTGGGGTTCGTCAGGGTTAAGCTGACGGTATCGGCCCGGGCCGCCCCCGACAGGAGGCCTATCGAGAGCGCGGCGGCAAACAGGGGGAGCATTGAGCGAAGTGTCATCGTGTCTCCAAAGGTGCAAGGTAGGGGCAGGATCAGGTGCCCCACATCATACAGAAGTTGTAGTTACGGCAGGATCAGACGGTAGCTGCCGCTGAAGCTGCCGCCGGTGTAGGTTCCGGTGATGCGGCCGGCGGCCCGGGCGCCATCGGCTCCCGCCGCCGATGGTACGGAGACCGTGACGGTAACCGAAGCGCCGGGTTGAATACTCCCCAGCACCTGCGGGGTGGGCGTGCCGTTGACGCTTCCGACCGTGACTCCCGTGAGCACCGCCGCCGGGGCGACGCCCGTACCCGTATTCTTCACGATGATTGTCGCCACGTACCCTCCGCTGGCTGAGCCGGAGAGGCTGGGCACCGCCGACAGAAGGATGCTGCCGTTACTGACCGCGTTGACGGTCAGCGTGCCGGTACCCGTGGCAGCCGCAAAGTTGGAATCGGCGGCCTCCGTGGCGGTGATGGTGTGGCTGCCGCCGGCGAGCGAAGCGGTGGGGTAGGTCGCCGTGCAGGTGCGCGGCGAGCCGCCGCCCGTGCAGATGGCGGTCACCGCCGCGCCGCTATCGACGCTGAAGGTGACCGCACCCGTGGGGGCGACCGTGCCGCTGTAGGCGGCCGAGGCCGTCAGCGTGGCCGAAGCCGTGCCGTAGGTAATCGTGACCGGGGGAACCGTGATCAGCGGAACACCCAGGCCGACCGTCAGCGGCTTGGCGACGGAGGTGGAGGCGGTGTAGTTGGCGTCGCCCGGATAGTAGGCGACGATGCTGTGCGATCCGACAGCGAGCGTGTTCAGGCTCAGCGTCGCCTCATAGTAGTTGTAGCCGCCCGTCTGGTAGGTCGGCACCGCCGTCCCCAGGGGCGTTCCGCTGGTACTGCCGCCATCGTAGAAGCTGATGGTGCCGGTGGGTGCCACGGCCGGCGCTCCCGTGGTGACGGGGAATCGGCTGAAGGCTCCATCCAGCAGAACCGTCGCGCCGAAGGTGGAGTTATCGGCCCCGCCGATCTGCATGGTCGTTGTGCTCTTGGCGACCGTCAGCGCGAGCGATCCCGTGCTTGTGGCCTGCGCGGGATTGCCGGCGTAGATCGCGGTCAGGCTCTGGATGCCGGCGGTGAACTTCGTGACCGCCAGCGTGGCCTTCCCCGTGCCGGTGGAGACCGTGCCCGTACCCAGCAGCATACCCGCGTCATAGAAGGACACCTGCGCGGCGGTGGTGGGAATGGGGTTTACGATTGCCGTCAGCGTGACACTGGTCCCCACGGAGGGGGTAGCGGTGCTGGACGTCAGCGTAGTGGTAGTGGTGGCAAGCGAGCTGACCGTCACGGTGACGGACCCGGTCGCCGCGGCATAGTTCAGGTCACCGGCGTACACCGCCGAGACGGTGTTCGCGCCGCTGGTGGTGATGCCCGTGGTGGAGAACACAACCGCGCCGCCCGAAAGCGTGCCCGTGCCGAGCACCGTGCCGCTCGTGGTGTCCGTGAAGGTAACCGTGCCGCTGGCCGGGGTGGCTGCCGTCGGCGTCGCAATGGCAAAGTTCAAGGTTGCGGTCGTGCCGGTTCCGACCCGTGCCGTGGCGGCGTTGAAAGTGACCGCCGGCGTGGCCTTCAGGACCGTGAAGCCGGTCGTGGAGGTGCTCGCGCCAAAGCTGGTATCACCGGCATACGCCGCCTGCACGGTGTAGCTGCCCGGTGAAAGCGTTGGGTAGTTCGCCACCAGGTAGAAGCTGGTGAACGACGGACCGGCAAGGAAGTAGGTGGTGCCGTTCGTGTCGAGATGGTTGGTCAGACCCGCGAGCGCCGCACCGTTGTCGGTGATCGTGTAGGTAACGGCCCCGCTGGCGACGCCGTTGCCGGAGGTCGGCGTGATCTCGGTATCGAGATAGATCTCCCCGGCGCCGTAGGTGAAGCTGTTGGTCGCGGTAACGCTGCCGGCGGCGGTGATCAGGTAGGGATACAGGTTGGTGGAGCTGCCTTCTTTGCCGATGGTGACCGAGACCGGAGCCGAATCACTGGACGCAAAGGTGCTGTCGCCCGCGTAATGCGCATGGACGCTGTAGGTGCCGGCAGGCAGGCTGTTGATGATGCCCGAGGCCGAGCCGCCCGCCAGCGTGAACACCTGCGGCGTGCCGTAGGCCGTCTCCTGCGAGGCGATGATGCTGATGTCGCCCGTGGGGGTGCCGCTGCCGGAGGCCGGCGTGACCGCCACGGTGAAGTTCTGGCTCGCGCCGTGCGTCGCCGTCGTCGGGGTCAGCGTGAAGCTGGTGGCGGTGGCATTGAACGCGACGCTCGACCAGTTGCGGGCGACGTTGGCGATGTTTACCGAGCCGAGGCCGGAGGCCTCGTCAAACCCCGCGCCCGCCGAAAAGCCGAGGCCGGCCGTACCGGTCGACGCGGTCGGCACAATATTGGAGCCCGCGACGATGTCGTGGAAGTTGCATGTCCCTGCCGGGAGGGTGACCGCCGGATTGGCGGCCGTGCCGATCGCCGCCTGGCAGGCCGTAGCCGAAGCCGTGTACTGCTGGTTGGCCAGCCCGTAATAATAGATATTTGCGTTGCCCTGGCGGCCGCCGTTGGCGGCATCGATCAGCGCCTGGGCGCTGGCCATGGCGGGTGCGGCGACCGAGGTACCGCCGACGACCCCGGCATTCGCCAGACCGCCGGTGACCGACTCCGAACAGACGCCTTCGGCGCAGAACAGGGTGCCGTCATGCCCGTTGGCGGCGATGAACGAAACGTCCGGCACCAGGCGGTGCAGGCCGGTGATCGGCGACCCGGCGGCAATACCCGTACCGGAGTAGACATGGATCGCATCGGTCCCGGTCGGGATACCTGAGCCGGTCTGCCAGGAGGGCCGCGCGGTGAACATACTGATGCCGCCGCCGCCGCCCACAATGCCCGAACCGGTCTGCGTCGCCGTGGCGGCGCTGTTCAGGTATGTGGTGCTGAAGCGGCCCTGGTTCCAGGCCGCCTCCGGGATGTAGCTCAGCGCCGTGCTGTACGGGATGGTGCTGGCCGCGCCCCAGTACTGCGCGGGGCCGTAATCCACGAACATGCTGCCGCCCACGGCCACGTTGTAGGCCGAAGAACCGAGCGCGTTCACGCCGTAGCCGCCCGTAGCGTAGCTGTTGCCTGAGCTGTCGCAGCCCGCGGCGCTGCTGTCGCCGGAGGAGACAAAAGCCGTCTGGCCCTGCGCCGCCGCCTGCTCCCACAGAATATTCCAGAAGGCGGTGCCGTCGGCGCCGTTGTCGGCCTCGCAGCCGCCGTAGCTCAGCGTGATCACGTCGCCGACGTTGTTGTCCACGGCGTACAGGCCCGCGGCATCGATGTCGCCGCCCACCAGCGAAACGCCGCTGACGATGAAGTCGACCGTGGCTCCGGTGGCAAGCGAACCGGCCATCTCGGCGTCGAGAAAGGCTTCGATATCGTCGCCGTTCTGACCCGGATCGGTGCCGACGACGATGATGTTCGGATCGTTCTTGGGCAGTCCGAAGAACGAACGGTAGGTTTCCACGTCGGCCAGGCTGATGTTGCTGCGCGCCAGCACGGAGATCGTAATGCCCTTGCCGGTATTGCCGGAGTCGGTCAGCGGCGTCGCGTTGAAGATGGTCGCCAGGTCACCCGCGCCGATGTAATGTGTACCCGTCGCGCTCGAGCCGTACTCCGGAGCGACGCCGTCATAGCCGCCGCTGGCGTTAGCCTTCACGGTGACCTTCTTGAAGCCGACGGCCTTGTTCCGCGGGCGGAAGTCGTTGAGTGAAGCCACACCCTTCACGACGGGAGCCAGCGCCGCCGGCACGGAAAGATCCGTCGTGTTCGAGATGTGCGCCTCGCCGTTGACCGTGAGGTTATGCATCTCGGTCGAAAACGCGCTTTCGACCGAACCGACGTTGCCGGAGAACGTGATGAACCGGCCGCTCCGCGCGACGCTTTCGACGGATAGGCCGCTTTCGGTCATCCAGGCCGAAACCTTCGCGATATCGGCTGAAGCCACGCCGAAGCTGGCATTGAAGCTGTCGGGCGTGAACCACTTGTGGAAGCTGGCCGAGCCCTTATCCTGCTGCGCGTCCAGAAGCGTGTGCAGTGAGGCCTCCTGCTCGTCCGAGGGCTTCAGCACCAGGATCATGTGCTCCAGCTTGGTGCCCGCGGTCAAACGGCTGCCGATCGCGGCCCGGTCGACTGCGCCCGGGTGCGTTGCCTTCAGCGTGGCGGTGACTGTGCGGTCCACCTTCGCGGTCACCCGTACGGTGGGATGCGCCAGCCGCGCGGCCATCTGTCCGTGCAGGAGAGCGGTGGAGAACCCGGCGAGCAGGGTCAGGGCGCAGATCAGGCGAGCGGCGGTGAAGCGTGCGGCAGCGGAAGGGACGCGTGGCGTCAAAGGAATGCTCCTTGGGCAAAGCATGTCGGGCACAGGTGGATCACGGGGCACCAGTCGTACCCCTTTTGGGGCGTGGTGGTGACACATTCGGGTGAGTGAGGTCATTCTCCATGGAGCTTTAGGCGGCGTCAACAATTTTTTTGCCGTGGGACCGTCCTTATCCATCGCCGGACAGTTTCGGGCAGGATTTTTGCACGTGGAACCGAAACACGGGCCGTTCCGTATGGCCGTGCTACAGTGGCGGCACGGTTCGCCCACCCTTTTTCGCACGGAGCCCGCGAGCATGGCCCTCACGATTCAAGGTCTGTCCAAGACCTACGGCAACGGCGTTCGGGCCCTCAAGGACGTTTCGCTCACCATCGGCAATCACATGTTCGGCCTGCTGGGACCGAACGGCGCGGGCAAAAGCTCGCTGATGCGCACCGTGGCCACCCTGCAGGAGCCCGATGCGGGGTCCATCTTTCTGGACGAGATCGACGTGCTGCGCGACAAGGACGCCGTGCGCCGCACGCTGGGCTACCTGCCGCAGGAGTTCGGCGTGTACCCGAAGATGTCTGCCGTAGACATGCTGCACCATCTCGCGGTAATGAAGGGCATCGCCAGCGTCGGTGAGCGCAAGGAGATGGTCGACGCGCTGCTGCAGCAGACCAACCTGTGGGATGCGCGCAAGAAGGCCCTGAGCACATATTCCGGCGGCATGAAGCAGCGCTTCGGCATCGCACAAGCGCTGCTGGGCAAGCCGCGACTGATCATCGTGGATGAACCCACGGCCGGACTCGATCCTGCTGAGCGCAACCGCTTCCTGAACCTGCTCAGCTCCATCGGCCGCGATGTGACGGTGATTCTTTCCACGCACATCGTGGCGGATGTGCGGGAGCTGTGCCCGCGCATGGCGATCATCGCGGCAGGCGAGTTGCTGCTCGAAGGCTCCCCGTCAGAGACGCTGGCGGCGCTTGAAGGCCGCATCTGGACGAAGGTGGTGCGCACCGATGATGAGCTGCGGCTGCTGGAGGCGGAGCTGCCCGTGATCTCTGCACACCTGGTCAGCGGCCTGCACGAGGTG
>CAXTBJ010000006.1:55291-77120 GCA_964242585.1 uncultured Bryocella sp. | reverse complement strand
GGCCGTCTTGGTGCCGCTGGCGGTCTTATGGTAGGTCTTCGTGGTCGTCTTCTTTACGGCGTGGCCGGTGTCCGTGGTGGCGTTTTTGGTATCCGTGCCGGCGTTGTGAACGTCCTGCCCGGCAGTTTGCGCATAGCCGAGGGTGGGCACGGTAAGGGCAGACGCCAGGGCAAAGGATGCGAGAGCTGTCGAAATCCGCAGGGTTTTCATGGTCTCTTAGGTTCCGTTTCCGCCAGGGAGGTTGCAACAATCCTGTGGCATTTTATGCAATCAACAGCGTAGCAGGAAATTTTCCCGTTCGGGATGCGTCTTTTCCGCGGGGAACCGCGTCAGCAGAAGATCGCTTGAACTACCCGCATCTTGCACCACCTTTCCCTGGAGGCTGTCCCCCTGCGCGTCCCATCCGCTGCCGCCCTCTTGCTTGCCCTACCCCTGCCGTTCCTCGTTTTGCCACGTGCGGAGGCCCAGCAACCCGCCCGAAAACCTGCGCCGCTGCCCTCCCTTTCGCAGCCGGCGCTTTCGCCGGATGGTAAGGAGATCGCCTTTGTGTCGGGCTCGGACCTCTGGGCGGCCCCGGCCGCAGGCGGCGAAGCGCACCTGCTGGTATCCGGTCCGGCGGAGGAGTCGCGGCCCCTGTACTCGCCGGACGGCAAACGGTTGGCGTTCATGTCCACACGCACGGGCGGCGGCGACCTGTATGTGCTGACCTTCGCCACGGGTCAACTGCAGCGGGTTACGTACTCGGACACGGCCTCGAATCTAGATGCGTGGTCGCGCGACGGCGAATGGCTCTATTTCACCTCGTCGGCGACGGATGTAGCGGGCCAGGGCGACATACTGCGCGTTCGGGCGACAGGGGGGACGCCGCTGGAGGTCTCGCATGAACGCTATCTAAATGAGTTCGAGTCGGCTCCCTCGCCGGACGGCAAGCAGATTGCGCTGGTGGCCAAGGGCATCTCCAACTCGCAGTGGTGGCGGAACGGCCACGCGCATATCGATGAGACCGAGATCTGGTTGAAGCCGGTTGCCGGTGAGGGTGGCTACCGCAAGCTCGTGGCTGCCGATGCCAAACACGCCTGGCCCATATGGTTGCCCGACGGCAAGAGTCTGCTGTTCATGTCCGATAAAAGCGAAGGGAACGGGGGCGGCCGTGGACATGAAAATCTCTGGGAGGCTGATGCGGTTTCCGGGAGCGAAAGGCAGTTGACGCACTTCGCCGGAGGGCGTGTGCTGTGGCCGGCCATGGGGTATGACGGCAAGACGGTGGTGTTCGAGCGCGGATTTGCCATCTGGAAGGCCGACACACACACCGGCAAGGCCGAAGAGGTGAAGATTGTCCTACGCGGTGTGCCGGACGGCGAGGGCGTCCACTATGAGCCGGTGAGCGCGTGGAGCAACCTGGCGCTTTCGCCGGACGGCAAAAAGCTCGCCGTGGCCGGGCATGGTGAGATCTTTGCCGCGGGCGCGAAGGACGGCGGCGAGGCGATTCGGCTGACGCATACGGACGCCGAGGAGTCGCAGCCGCGCTGGAACGGCGATTCGACCGAGGTGGTGTATCGCTCGGAGCGTGACGGCGGATCACAGCTGTATGCCTATAACTTTGCCAACAACGCGGAACGTCCGGTGGCGCACAGTGCGCACCCGGCGACGGATCTCGATCTGGTGCCGACCTACTCGCCGGACGGCAAGCTGCTGGCATTTTTGCGCAACCGCAAGGAGCTGCACGTCGTGACGCTGGCAACCGGCACGGAGAGGGTGGTGGCGAGCGGTGAGCTTGAGGATACGGCGCTGGCGTGGTCGCCGGATTCGCATTGGATCGCCTATGTACCGACGGGAACCAACTCCTTTACGAACCTGTGGGTGGTGCCGGCGGACGGCTCCGCGTCTGGCCGGGCAATTACGTTTCTGGCCAATGGAGAGAATGCCTCGCGCATTGCCTGGGCCCCGGACGGCAAGTACATCCTGTTCGACACCTCGCAGCGCGCGGAGACGCCGGAGCTGGCACGCGTGGACCTGGTGCCGCATGTGCCGTTGTTCCGGGAGGACCAGTTCCGCGACCTGTTCCGCAAGCAGTCCACGCCCGGCGCGCCGGACAGCCCGGAGAGTCCCGGCGAGCGCAACCGGCTGACGCCGAACGAGGATCGCACGCCGACGGGCGAAGAGGCGGATGTAACCGATAACAGAGATGCTCAGGAGCCGAACCCGCCCAAGCCGGAATTGCAGACACCCGGGCCGCGACGGCCCGGCGCAGTATCCGGTACGGCGGAGGCGAAGAAGCCTGTAGAACCGACCAAAATTGTATTCGAGGGCATCCGCGACCGGCTGACGCTGCTGCCCCTGGGCGATCTAGGCGTGCGCAATCCGGTGATCAGCCCGGACGGCAAGACACTGGCGTTTTTGGCCGAGGCGGTGGGCGAACAAAACATTTATACGTACTCACTAGACGAGTTAGCCGCTGAGCCGGCGGTGCCTCGGCAGTTGACCTCGACCCGCGGCGGCAAGGCCGATCTGGCCTTCAGCCCGGACTCAAAGACGCTGTTCTATGTGGAAGCCGCCGGGGGCGGCCGGGGTGGGCCGCCGGCACCGGGAGGCGGCGGCTCGACGGTGCATTCGATGGTGCTGGAAAGCCGCACGCCCAAGACGATCGCCCTGAACGCCTCGCTGGAGGTCGATTTCGATCGCGAAAAGATGGTGGTTTTCGACGAGGCGTGGTCGACGCTCGATCATCGCTTCTTCCGGGATGACTTTAACGGCGCCGACTGGCCCGCGCTGAAGACCGAGTGGACCCCGTACATCGAGGGCGCGCGCACCGGCGGCGAGCTGCGCCGCGACATCAATCTGCTCATCGGTGAGTTGGACAGCTCGCACTCGGGTATCGCGAAGCCGGCCGTGCCGAATGTGCGCACGGGACGGCTAGGCGTGCGGTTTGAGCGCGAGCCGTTCGAGAGCCAGGGGCGGCTGATCGTGCGCGAGATCGTGCCGTTGGGTCCGGTGGCGTTGGAAGGCTCGGTGCACATCGGCGATCGGCTGCTGGCCGTGAATGGGCAGCCGATCACGCCCACGACCAATCTTGACCAGCTGCTGGAGGACGGGCCGAATCACCGCGTGGTGCTGTCGATTGCCCCCGCCGGCGATGCGGCGAAGAAGCACGACGCCGTGGTGCGGCCAGTGACGCTGCAGGTGGAGTCCGGGCTGCTGTATCGCGGTTGGGTGGACAGCCGCCGCGCGTATGTGGACAAGATCTCCGGCGGGCAGCTGGGCTATGTGCACCTCGCGGCCATGGGCGACAGCGACCTGGCGCAGTTGTACGTGGATCTGGATGCGTTGAACCAGGCGAAGAAGGGCGTCGTCGTCGATGTGCGGAACAACAACGGCGGCTATGTGAACGGGCGGGTGATCGACGTGTTCGCGCGAAAGAATTATCTGTTGGGCACCCCGCGCGACGGGACGACCGAGCCCATGCGGCAGGCGCTGGGACAACGCGCGCTGGGGTTGCCGACGGTGCTGGTCACCAATGAATCGACGCTCTCCGACGGTGAGGACTTTACCGAGGGCTATCGCACGCTGGGGTTGGGCAAGGTGGTGGGTACACCGACGGCCGGGTGGATCATCTTCACGGGCGCGCAGCGGCTGATCGACGGCTCGCAGGTGCGCGTGCCCGGGGACCGCACCAAGGACACCCGCGGCCAGGACATGGAGATGCATCCGCGGCCGGTGGATGTGGAACAGCTGCGAGCATTGGGCGAGACGGAAACAGGGGTGGATACGCAGCTGGAGAAGGCGGTGCAGGTGCTGATGGGCGAGGTGAAATAATCGGTCGTCATCTTCCGGTTGTCATGCCGTAGGGACCCCTGTTGTTCTTGCCTTTTAGAAGAGCAGATCCCTTACAGGATGACAAACAAGCTCCAACGTGTACGGGCCGCCAGGTCTAACGAGCTACAGGAATGTTGAGATACCGCAACCGCAGCGGAGGTCAGCGACCGGAGGGCACCGAGACCGTCTAATCTAGTATCGAGGGCTTTGCGATGAAGCTGACGCGTTACACCAAGTTCACCGGCGACCTTTCCACCAGCTTCGATCTGGAAGACCTGATGGAAGCGCTCAGCGACTTTTTCCTGGATTCCGGCTTTCAGGACCCGTTCTCACAGTTTCAGAACTCCGGTGAGAACTCCATGGAGGATCTGCGCGAGGCCGTGCGGCAGGCGCTGGACTCGGGCGAGCTGCTGGATGAGGACGCGCAGGAGAAGTACGAGGAACTGCCCGAAGAAGGCAAGCAGGAGCTGGTCGAAAAGGTCATCCAGCGCATGAAGAGCGAGGCCTTTCTCAACGCCGAGGAGCCCAGCGAGGGCCAGGGCGAACAGGGCGACGGTGAAAGCGAAAGTGCGCGTTTCGAGGTCACCGACAAGGGGATGGATTTTCTCGGCTTCAAAGCGTTGCGCGATCTGCTGGGCCCCTTGGGCAAGAGCTCGCTGGGCCGCCACGACACGCGCTACGAGGCTGCCGGCGTGGAGACGAATGGGTCGTCCAAACCATATGAGTTTGGCGATTCATTGAATCTGGACATCACAGCGACGCTGAACTCGGTGTTTGCCCGTGAGGGTGCCCCCACGGGCGAGGGTACGTTGAACCTGGAATACAGCGATCTGCATGTGCAGCAGGCGGATTTCCAGAGCTCCTGCGCGACGGTGGTGCTGCTGGACTGCTCGCACTCGATGATTCTGTACGGCGAGGATCGCTTTACGCCCGCTAAGCGCGTGGCCATGGCGCTGGCCCACCTGATCCGCACGCAGTATCCCGGCGATCAACTGAATCTGGTGCTGTTTCACGATTCGGCCGAGGAGATTCCGATCTCGCAGCTGCCGCGCGTCAAGGTGGGGCCGCATTACACCAACACACGCGAGGGACTGCGCATCGCTCAGCGCATTCTGAAATCCTCGGGCAAGGACATGAAGCAGATCGTGATGATCACCGACGGCAAGCCTTCGGCGCTGACCCTGGAAGATGGTCGCATCTACAAGAACGCGTTCGGGCTGGACCCCATCGTCATCTCGGAGACGCTGGAGGAGGTGGGCCGCTGCAAGCGCTCCAACATCATGATCAACACCTTCATGCTCGCGGACGATTTTCAACTGGTGCAGTTTGTGCAAAAGATGAGCGCGATGTGCCGCGGCAAGGCCTACTTCACCACGCCGCAGACCCTGGGCAACTATCTGCTGCAGGACTACATGACGCGGCGGTCCAAGGTGGTGAATTAAGGCACAAGACATCGTGGATCACTGTCTTTACGTGGGGTGCCGTCGCAGAGTGCTTACGCGAAAATGATCAGATCCCTATTGCGGGTGACACACGCGAGGCGCCCACCACATGCATATACCCTCTCAAAACTTCCAGGCCTTGCGAGGCTCACTACGGCAGCTATAAGAGCTACGTGAAACTTGAGAATATTCCAATTGTTCGTACTGAGAACCATCAAGGCGAGTTGCCGGCTTTGAAGATTTTGTTGGTAAGACAGGTTTTTGTCGCCGTCACCATCAAATCGAATCCGTTCTTTTCCGCAGCACTCAGCAATCGTCCATTCGACAGTTCCGCCCAACCCATCTCATCGGCTGTTCTGATTTCATGGCCGGGCAGAAAGCGCCTGAGCTTACGCGGCACGTTATGGTCGAACAAGACCTTCATACACGTATGGCGGAATTGAATTTTGCGGCATACTGCAACACAGCTAGAATCACCTCGGCAGGAATATTGAAATTCTCAACGATCTCCTCTACAGACGAGCCACCAACATAATTCTCGACAATACCGTCGGCTTGCATCCGTGTTCCTTTCAGAATAGGAACGCCGCTTACCTTTCCAGACACACGTTCTACGAGAGAGCATCCTGACCAGTCCGTTGTGATCGGTTCCGATAATCGGATCATGAATTCAGCTTAGACCTGCTTCGCAAAGGGCACAAGAACCCAAGTTATTCGTAAATTGAGGCGTTGCAAAACTTCACAGCAGTAAGGGATTGCAGCAGTGACCATACCTGGAGTGCCCACCCGCCGAGCCTATCTTCGCCGCGCTCGCCACTGGATCGCGAACCGCGGTTTCCGCAGCTTTCTTCTGGAAGCGTCTCGGCGTTTGTCGTGCAAGCTGCAGCGCAGGCCCATCCCGGGCAGCGCGCAGCCGGCGACCGGCCCGCACCCCTTCGATTTGGCCCATGGTGTGGACACGATGGGGCTTGTGTACGGCGAGACTCTGTTTGCGGAGCGTGCCCACGCGCGACCCCAAGACGGTGTGCACTACTGGGTTACCGGGTATTACGGCATTACCCCGTCCGCGTTCAATGCGGCGCTGGCGCGACTGGATCTCGTATGGTCCCGCTTCACATTTGTTGACGTCGGCTGCGGCAAAGGCCGCGCGATGCTGCTGGCGTGGCGGCTTCCGTTTCGCGAGATTGCCGGTGTGGAGCTTGCGCCTGAACTGGCGGCGGTCGCGGAAAGGAATCTTGCTGCCTTTCAAGCGACGTGGCGACAATCGCGTGTGCCGGCCAGGGTGACCGCAGGGGATGCCACGAGCGTCGCCTTACCGGCTGGTCCTTTGGTTTTATTTCTCTACCACCCGTTTGCCGGCCCCGTGATGCGGCGCTTTCTAAACCACGTGAAGGCGGCGGTGGCGGCCGAACCGCGTGAGGTGTACCTGCTGTATGCCAACCCGGAGCTTGCCCCGGAGATCGCGGCTACGCCGGGCTTTACGCAGCTTTGGCGGGAGGTGTTCCCGTTCAGCGCGGAGGACGTCGCGGCGGATCGCTTTGGGTCGACCTACGAGGTCATGGCTGCCTTCCGAGCCAATTCCCCGGTCAGCTGATAGCCCCTTCAGCGCGAGACTTAAGTTGGGGGTACACCCTGCCCTTCCATCCACCGCCCTGCCCGCGGTGGTGGCGCACGGCAGAGGCCACCGTGGCCGCCAGATAGAAGCCGGCAATGGCGGGCAGCGCCGGTCCCCACAGCCATGAGCGGCGGTAATGGCGAAGCGTCGGCTGGAACAGCGCAGCCATCATGGCCCAGCCGCCGAGCCCGAGCCAGCGCGCACGGCCGCGTCCGGCGACCGTAAGCACCACGGGCGCGGCGTAAAGCAAAAGCAGGCCGGCGACGGTGCCGACGAGGAGGGCAGGCGAGTAGCGCAGCTGCACATAAGCGGTGCGCGCGATCATGTTCCACACATCGCGGGCGTGCGGGTATTGCCGCAGACTGAGCGCGGTGGTTGCGTGCCCCAGCCAGATGCGATGGCCACCACGCTTGACCTCGCGTGCGAGGGCGACGTCGTCAATAAGGGCCGATCGAATGCGAGAGACGCCATCGATGCGATCGATTGCGGAGTGCGCTACCAGCATGGTGCCGCCCGCTGCCGCCGCGACCGCGCGCTTCGGATCGGAGACGGAGAGAAACGGATACAACATGCTGAAGAAAAATACAAAAGCGGGAACCGTGGCGCGCTCGGCAAAACTTTCCGTGCGCAGCCGCACCATCTCGGAGACCAGTTCAAGATCGTTCTGCTCCGCCGCGTGCACCAGTGCGGCCAGGTGATGCGGACCGTGCAGAATGTCGGCATCGGTCAGCAGCACGAAGTCAGCCGCGGCGGCTCGCGGATGCGCGAGCCCTTGGGAGACGGCCCACATCTTTCCGGTCCATCCGGGCGGCAAGGGCTTGCCGGAGAGCACGCTCAGACGAGCGTCTTCGGCGGCCAGGCTCTGCGCGATGGAGTGTGTCCGATCCGTGCTGTTATCGTCGACAACGACCACGTTGAGTTCGCCGGCAAACTGTTGGTGCAGCAGCGCCTGGAGGCACTCCCCCAGGTGTTCTCCTTCGTTGCGGGCCGGAATCACCGCGGTCACGCGCCAGCGGCGTTGCGGCTGCCGCGGCTGTAGAATGGGTGCTACGCGCCAGAAAGCGCCGTGGCCCGTCGCTAAACCGAACCATGCCGCGGCCGCCAGCCAACCGAGAACCGCTCCCATGCCCGTTCCCTTTCCCAATTGCGCTTCTAGTGCAAAGACACGTTCCGGTCGCGCCATACGCGGTACACGCCCCAGGCCGCGGCCGTGCAGTTATCCCTGATGCGGCCATCGAGCAGCATGGTTTCAAACTCATGGACCGAGACGCGATGAACGGTCATATCGTCTTCCTCGTCGTCACGGTCCGGTTCACCTTCGCTCAGGCCTTCGGCAAGAAACGTGTGATGCAGCTGTCGCATGACGCCATAGCCGATCCAAAGGGCAGCGAGCGGCGTCATCCGCTCCGCGCTGAGCCCGGTTTCTTCACGAAGCTCACCGCGCGCCATCGCTTCGATATCGACCTCGGTCATCTCCCAGCCGCCCTGGGGCAACTCGAAGTAGGATTCTCCCACGGTGTAACGGAACTGCCGTACCAACCAAAGAAAATCACCCTCCGGCGTATGCTCCAGCGGAATGACGATGCAGGCGGGGTCTTTATCGACCACGCCATAGATGCCCCGCTGTCCATTCGCGCGCTCGATGACGTCCTCGCGGACGCGGGTCCAGGCATTCCGGTACACCTCGCGGCTGCTAATCGTTTTAATCGACACGAAGCTCCTCCCTCGCATGCTAAAGCAACGGAAATAGGGGCGCTCTGCTAGCTGTGTCGATCCAGCCTAGATCGAGTTCAGCCGGTCTGCAGGATCGCCAGACTCATCTTCGGCAGATGCACCGCATCGCCCTCCACCGAGATCCCGGCGGTGGACGCCAGCTTCAGGCACTCGCCCTTGTGCAGCGATGCGGTCATGGGATCGCCGATATTCATGATGACGCGCACCGAACCGCGCTGCATCGTCAAGCTCTTGCCATCGTGCGTGCAGGAGACCACGGTGTGGCTGAAGTCCCCGTCGTTAAGGTCCATGCGGGAGCGCCGGTACCGGATCAGTTGCTTGACCCACTTCAGCATCTGCTCGTGCTTGTCCCGGTGCGCCTCATCCCAATCAATCTTGGACCGCTCGAAGGTTTCGACGGCCTCGGGGTCGGGCACCTCATTCTCGTCCCATCCGAAGGCGGAGAAGTCGCGCTTGCGGCCCTCGGAGACCAGACGCCGCATCTCTTCCTCCTCGTGATCGGCGAAGTAGAGAAAGGGCGCGGTAGCCGCGAACTCCTCGCCCATCCAGAGCATGGGAATGAAGGGCGCGGTGAGCGTAAGCCCCAGCGCCACCTTGGAAGCCTCCATGCCGACCAGATGCTCCAGCCGCTCACCCGCCGCACGGTTGCCCACCTGATCGTGATTCTGGATGTAGCCGAGAAAGTGATGCGCCGAGAGGTTTTCCACCGACCGGCCGTGCGTGTGATGACGGTACCGCGAGAAGATGCCGTCATAGACGAAGGCTCCGCGCAGTGACTTGACCAGGTCGTCCATGCTGCCGAAGTCGTCATAGTATCCGCGGCCGGGATCGCTCCACAGCAGCGTGAATAACGAGTGATGAAAGTCATCGCTCCACTGCGCATCCATGCCGTAGCCGTGGGCCTCGCGCGGACGCACGAACTTCGGGTCGTTCAGATCGCTTTCGGCGACGAGCACATAGCGCTTGTTCATCATGGTGCCCAGCCGCTCCACCTCGGCGGAGAGCTGCTCCATAAAATGCACGGCGGAGCGGTCGATGTACTCGTGCGTGGCATCCAGCCGAAGGCCGTCGCAGTGGTAGTCGCGCAGCCACATCAACGCATTGTCCAGAAAGAAACGGCGAACCTCATCGCTGCCGCTTTCGTTGAAGTTCACGGCCGCGCCCCAGGGCGTGTGATATTTATCGGTGAGATAAGGACCGAATTTATTGGTGTAATTCCCGACCGGACCGAAGTGGTTGTAGACCACATCGAGCACGACCGCCAGGTTCTTCGCATGGCAGGCGTCGACGAAGCGCTTGAATCCATCCGGGCCGCCGTAGGGCTCGAAGACCGCGAAGAGGAACACACCGTCATAGCCCCAACCGCGTCCACCGGCAAATTCATTGATCGGCATCACCTCCACATGCGTGACACCCAGATCCACGAGGTAATCAAGGTGCCGGATTGCGCTATCGAAGGTGCCTTCCCGGCTGAAGGTGCCGAGGTGCAGCTCATAGAGTATGCCGCTCGACAGCGACGGCGTGTGCCAGTGCGCGTCGGTCCATGGAAAAAGGCTTTGATCATAAACGCGCGAGGCCGCATGTACGCCCTTGGGCTGCCACAGACTGCGTGGATCGGGGAACGGTGTCGGCTCGCTGTTGAGCAGAAACGCATAGTCCGTGCCCTGCCCGGCGGTCTCCACGTTCAGCGTCCACCAGCCTTGCCCATCGGGACCGTGCATGGCGAGCGGCGCCTGACCTTCGATCTGCAGATCCACCCTTTGCGCGCGCGGCGCCCATACCTTGAACTCGTACATCGTGCAATCTCCTTGCTTCTTGTTACGCCGCGCCGGGCTCCCCGGTACGCACCAGCAGAGCGACAGGAAAGGCGTTCAGCAAAGCCGCGAGGGAGCACGCACCGCGGTAGGTCTGCCCGGAAAGGCGATCGGTCCACTCACCCGTGGGCAAGGTGAACGTGGCATCCCGCACCTCCCCCCGCAGCACCCAGCGCGGAGCCACTGTGAGCACATCGTTGCCACGCAGATAGGCGATGACTCTGTCCCGGTCGGCGCCTTCTGCATAAAGCGGCTGATAGTCCGCCTCCGCGCCGAACCATTCCGGATGCTCGTTGCGCAGCGTCAAGGCCTGATGCACGACCCAAAGCTTGGGCAGGCCGGACTCCATGCGCTCGACAATGCCCTTCGGCTCCAGCACCTGGAGCTGCGCCAGCAACTCGGAGCGCCGCGGGTAGTCCACCGGTCGCCGGTTGTCGGGGTCCACCAGCGAGAGATCCCAGAGCTCACCGCCCTGGTATAGGTCCGGCACACCGGGGCAGGTGTGCTTGAGCAGGGTTTGCGTCAATGAGTTGATACGGCCCGCATGGAGGATGCCGCCGACGTACGTCTCGAGATCGGCAAGCAACGCCCCGTCCTTGAGCAACTGATCCATGTAAGAGTTGAGCTGATCCTCATATTCGGCGTTGTTGGCCACCCAGCTGGTGCGCAGCTTGGCTTCGCGCATGGCCTTCTGCATGTAGTTCTTCAGGCGGTCCAGCGTGAGGGGCCAGGCGCCGATCAGGGTCTGGAAGAGGAACCACTCGGTGCCGGGGTCCACTTCCTTGCCGCGGTAGCCGTCCGTCATGTCGTGCCAGCGCCTGGCGGCCGCCACGAAGCTCTCCGGATCTTCACTCAACACGGCAAGCCGTGCCCGCACATCGTCGGCGCGCTTGGTGTCATGCGTGCTGAGCGTCAGCATCGTGTAAGGAAACGTACGCTGCATGGTGCCGTTATAGCGGTGAAAATCCTCCAGTGAGAAACCGTCGCAGGCTGGGTTGCCGCCGACCTCATTCAGCGCGGCGAGCCGATTATAGCAATAAAACGCCGTATCTTCGACGCCTTTGGCCATCACCGGGCTGGTGAACTGCTGGAAGCGAAAGATGAAATTCGTCTCCTTTTCCCCCGTGACCTTGCCCTGCAGCACATCGCGCATGAAGTCGAAGAGCTGGCCGTCGATGTCGAGACGATTGTCCTTGGCGCACTCCGAGGCCTTCGCGATGGTTTCCAGATCCTCGTCCGTGATCTCGCGGCGGCCGGGCACGACGTAGGTGCGATAAATGGCAAAGCAGGAGGCAAACTCGCGGATCGCGCGGCGGATCTCGGCGCGGGTAAAATCGCGGAATTCCCGGTTGTCCTCACAGATCTCGACAAAGATGCTGGCGAGCCGGTTCACATCGGAGCCCAGGGCCTCCTGCGTAACGTTTAGTTTCTTATCGTGTGCGGTGACGGGGAAGGTGGCGGTGTCGCCGGTGAAGTCTCGATAAAACTCACCCAGGCGCGTCAGGCCGTCGCCGTGCACCAGCAAGCCGACCGCCTGGTTCATGAAATCGTAGCCGCTGGTGCCCTGAATGGGCCAGTTTTCACGCAGCCACTCACCGGATTCCAGAATTTTTTCGCCGATGATCCAGGCCTCGGGTGCGTGATCGCGAAGGCGTTGCAGGTACTGCAGCGGATCGCGCAGCCCGTCAGGATGATCGATGCGCACGCCGTCCAGGACGCCCTCATGCAGCCATTTCAGAATGAGCGCGTGCGTTTCCTCAAACACATACTCGCGCTCCATGCGCACGCCGATCAGCGTATTGACGTCAAAGAAGCGCCGATAGCCCAGCTGCTGATCCGCCGTCTTCCAATAGGCCAGTCGATAGTTCTGCTGTGAGAGCAGCTCATCCATCGCATCCGGGTCGGCGTTCATCTCCTCGATGACCGTATCGATCTGCCGGCAGGTGGCCCCCTCTTCCGCGCACAGACGATCCAGCAGGCCGTTCAGCACACGCTTATCACGGTCGCGGGCGTTCAGCTTCCAGCGGTCCCACTCTTCGGCGGACGGCAGGCGGCCGAAGCTGGCGGACAGAAATCGCAGGGTATCGCTGCCGGCACGATCCGCGGCCTTGGCCAGGATAATCGGCATCGTGATGGGCGAGATCGGCAACGGCTGACCTGAGGTTTCCACCATGAAGCTGGACCCCTGCCGAACAATCTTCACGCCACCCTCGCGCAGGACGCGGCCGTACTGGTCGCCAAGGATCGGGACGAGCACCTTTTCGCGCAGACGCTCCTCGGAGGAGTGCCAGTCGATGTCGAAAAAACCCGCATAGCGGCTGTTAATGCCGTTTTCGAGTACATCCCACCAGTAACGATTCTGGCGGCCAAGGCTCATGTGGTTGGGAACGATGTCCAGCACCTGTCCCAGCCCAAGCTCGGACAGCGTCTTGCAAAAACGCGCGTGTGCCTCGGCACCGCCGAGCTCCTCGTTCACCTTGCGATGGTCGACGACATCGTAGCCGTGCATGCTGTGCGGTGCCGCCTGCAGATACGGCGAGCTGTACACGTGCGTGACACCCAGCTTCTTCAGATACGACGCAATCTCCGTCGCCTGGTCGAAGCCGAAGTTTTCATGAAGCTGCAACCGATAGGTTGAGCCCGGAACTCGCGCCATGTACGTTGCTCCATTACAGGTAGATCCATGAGGAAAAGAACTCAACGGGCACGACACCGACTAGGCATCGTGTGTCTCGGGTACATGGCTCTGCCCATGTCTTCCCCCATAGAGTCCCTGCGGGAAGCGGGAGGTTGTATCGGCCGGGTGTCAGGCGTGCGCGGTATCAGGCGTGCGCGGTGTCGGGCGGCTGCGGCTTCCACTGCCCTGAGAGCGTGAACGCGGCATGAACCAGCGCCAGATGCGACAGCGCCTGTGGAAAATTCCCCAACATCCGCTTCTCCACCGGGTCGTACTCCTCGCTGATCAGGCCGACGTCGTTGCACAACCCGAGCAGGCGCTCAAACGTACGATGCGCGTCCCCGACCCGGCCCATCTGGTGCAGGCAGATCACCATCCAGAAGCTGCAGGCGAGAAAGGTGCCCTCGCCGCCGGTAAGCCCGTCTTTGCTCTTGCCGGTGTCGTAGCGCATCACCAGGCCGTTGCGGGTGAGATTCTTCTCGATCGCTTCAATGGTTCCTCTCATGCGCGGGTCGGTGGCGGGTAAGAAGCCGGACAGCACCAGCCGCAGACACGCGGCATCCAGCGTCTTCGAGCCGTAGCTCTGCACAAAGGAGTTTCTCTTTTTATCAAAGCCCTTTTTTAGAATCTGCTTCCGCAGCAGATCGCGGTTCTTGCGCCAGCGCCTGACATCGCCGGCACCGTCGTATCTCTCATGGTGCTTCACGGCGCGGTCCAGGGCAACCCAGGCCATTACCTTGCTATGAACGAACTGTTGGCGTCCCCCGCGCGTCTCCCATATGCCGTCATCGGGTAGGGGCCAGATCTTGCAGAGGTGGTCGATAAGCGTGGCCTCCAGCTCCATGGAGGGCGCGCGCAGATCATTGTCGACCTGCGGCGTGCGATCGAGGGCGATGCCGACCTCCCCGTAAACATCGAGCTGAAACTGCTCCGCGGCGGCGTTGCCGATGCGTACCGGCGAGGAGTGCTCATAGCCCGATAGCCAGGTGGCAACCCATTCATCCAAGCGGCGCTCGCCATGGATGCCGTACAGGCTCTGCACCTGATCCGGAGAGCCTGCAATGGCGCGCAACAGCCAGGTGCGCCAGCAGATGGCCTCCTCGGTATATCCAGCTGCCATCAGCACCAGCACACTGAGGGCGCTGTCCCGCAGCCAGCAGTAGCGATAGTCCCAGTTACGCTCGCCGCCGAGGCGTTCCGGCAGCCCGGCGGTGGGTGCGGCTACCATGCCGCCGGTGGGATCGTAGGTCAGGGCCTTCAACGTGAGCAGACTGCGCCCAACGATCTCGCGGTACGGTCCGTTGTATTTGGACTTGGCCGACCACTCGGTCCAGAAGGTCTCCGTTTGGCTCATCTCTCTGCGGAAATCCACGGGTGGCGGCAACTCCTGCGTGGAGCTGCCGTAGGTCAGCGTGAAGCAGAGGCTCTGGCCTTCGCGCAGGGTCCACTCCGCCGTGGTGGTCAGGCCCTCGCCCTTCAACACGGCCGCGGGTTCCCCGGTGCTTTGGCTGCGCAGCACCGCCATGTTCGGGCCGGCGATCGCGCGCAACTCAGTCTTGCCCATGGTCACCCAGGGCACCGTGAGGCCGTAGTCAAAGCGCAGCACGAGGTCCAGCCTCATCTTTACCTTGCCCCTGACCCCGCGTACCAGGCGGATGACATCCGAGTGCCGGCCGCGCGGTGGCATGAAATCCACAAGCTCGACCTCGCCCCCAGGCGTGACGAAGGTCGTCTCCAGAATCATCGTGCCCTGGCGATAACGCCGCCGCGTCTCGAGCAGCTTGCCCTTCGGCGCTATCTGCCAGAAGCCATTCTCCCTGCTGCCCAGCAGTGCCGCAAAACAGGCGGCGGAGGAGAAATTAGGCCAGCACAGCCAATCGATAGACCCATTGAGGCCGACCAGCGCCGCCGTCTGTAGGTCGCCGATCATGGCGTAGTCCTCAAGACGTCCGGCATGAAGCGGCAACCTCGACTTTTTAATGCTTTCCGGCAAATTCCCTCCCCGTATTTCGGGCCATGGCGCTGTTCGGTGCCGGTCGCGGGAACCCCGCCGACAACCACCCCCGGACGGAACGCATCCTTGACCTAGAACGATTTAAAGACCAAGAACGACTGAGAGATCAAGAACAGTTCAGAAACTGTTGAAGTCAGGAGCTTTCGCTTCCTAAAACCGTCAGCTTTCCGCATCAGATGCACCGCGCGCCCCCCATGAGGATCCGTCCCGTGAAGGAGATGTAACGCGTTCTCCGGCGAGCACCCGGCTCCCGGCCCAAACCCCGGTCGCCCACAACGTACGAGATGCAGAGATCGTCAGCAGGAGAAGGAATCCCGCATGAAACCGAGTGAAGGCCGCCGGCGCGTGGTCATCGAGGAGATCCAGCCGCAGGTAAACGGGGGACGCTACCCCTCCAAGCGCATCCTGGGCGACCAGGTAACGGTGACGGCGGCCATCTTCTCCGACGGGCACGACCATGTGGGCGCACGGCTGCTATACCGGCACGGCTCCGAGAAAAACTGGCGGGAAACGCCGTTTGCCGCGCTGCCGAACGATCTTTGGACTGCCAATTTTGTTGCCGACCGGTTGGGAACGTGGCTCTTCAGCGTCGAAGGCTGGGTCGATCACTTTGACACCTGGACGGACGACCTGGGTAAGCGGCTGGCGGCGCAGCCCGATCCGCATGAACCCACCCAGCAGGTGGAACCGCAGGACATACCGCTGCAACTGCTGATTGGGGCGAATCTGCTGGAGGAGGCCGCGGGCCGTGCGAAGGCGCTGGATGCGAAGAACCCCGATGCCGGGCGCTTGCTGACCGGAGCCGGGCAACTGCGGGCGCTCGCCGCGGAGAAGCGACCGTTCTACGACTCGCCGCTCGCCGAGGAGATGGTTTCGCTGGCGGCGCGATACCCGGATCTGCAGTACGCCACGCGCTGCGACGTGGAATGGCCGCTCTGGGTGGACCGCGAGCGGGCCCGGTTTTCCGCGTGGTATGAGCTGTTTCCACGTTCCTGCGGCGAAAGCGCCGAGGTGCATGGGACGCTGCGCGACGTGATCTCGCGGCTGCCGGCGATTGCCGCCATGGGCTTCGATATCGTGTACCTGCCGCCCATTCACCCGGTCGGGGTGCAATACCGCAAGGGGAAAAATAACAGTGTTCGTGCCCTGCCGGGGGACGTGGGCAGCCCGTGGGCGATAGGCGGGGCCGAGGGCGGGCACACGGCCCTGCACCCGCCGCTGGGCAGCTTTGCGGACTTTGCGGCGCTGGTCGAGGCCGCCGAAGGACACGGCATGGAGCTCGCGCTCGACATCGCCTTCCAGTGCTCGCCCGATCACCCCTGGGTCGCCGAGCATCCGGACTGGTTCAAGATGCGGCCCGACGGCACCATCCAATACGCAGAAAATCCGCCCAAGAAGTACCAGGACATCTACCCCATCAACTTCGAGTCGAAGGACTGGCGCGGGCTATGGGATGCCCTCTACGGCGTTTTCAAGTTCTGGGTGGATCGCGGCGTGCGTGTGTTCCGCGTGGACAATCCGCATACCAAGGCGCTGCCGTTCTGGGAGTGGTGCATCGCCGAGCTGCACGCGGACACGCCCGAGGTGCTGTTCTTAGCCGAGGCCTTCACACGGCCGCACGTCATGTACTCGCTGGCCAAGGGCGGCTACTCACAGGGCTACACGTATTTCACCTGGCGCCAGACCAAAGCCGATCTCGAAACATATTTCGAGGAGATCTGCAACGTGCCGGTCCGCGATTTTTTCAGGCCCAATGTGTGGCCGAATACACCGGACATCCTCCATGAGCAGTTTCAGGTGGCCGATCCGGCCGAGCGGCGGTCGATCTTCCAATCGCGCGCCATCCTGGCCGCGACGCTGAGTGCGAACTGGGGCGTCTATGGGCCGGCTTATGAGCTTTGCGAGGGCCGCGCGGCCAAGCCCTCCGCGGGAAAGAAAGGGTCGGAGGAGTATCTGGACAGTGAGAAGTACCAGATCCGCCACTGGGACCTGAACGATCCGATCTCGATCGCTCCCCTGCTGATGCAACTGAACAAAATTCGCCACGACCATCCGGCGCTGCAGCGCAACGAGCGGCTGCACTTCCACCCCACCCAGAATGAGCAGGTGATCTGCTATTCCAAGACGAGCGAAGACGGGCAGGATGCCGTGATTGTGGCGTTAAATCTCGATCCAAAGGCGGAGCAGACTGCCTGGATACAGCTACGGCTCGATTGGCTGGACATTCCGTGGAAGAGCGAATTCGAGGTGGAAGATTTGTTGACCGGCGCTGCCTATACCTGGAAAGAATGGTGCTACGTAGCATTGAAGCCGGAGCAGCCCGCGCACATCCTGCGTGTGTCTCGGCCTCTTCTGAAGAACACTCTTCCTGCCGAAGTTACTGAAGCGTAAATAGAACTTACGATCACTCAGGCAGCTTCCATTCGGAATGGACACAGGGCTGCAGCATTACACTTTGCCGCTCGCTTTCTTTGACAAGCTACGTCTCGAGAGACGCCTTTAATGCCGCCTGCACATGAATCGCGGTCGTATCGAACAGCGGCACGGGGGAGTCCTCCGGGCCGATGAGCAGCATGATCTCCGTGCAGCCGAGAATGATGGCCTCGGCCCCGCGCTCGACCAGCCGGCCGATGATCTCACGGTACATCTGGCGCGAGGCGTCCAGCGTCTGGCCGAGACAGAGCTCGGAGAAGATGACCTGGTGCACGCTTTGGCGGTCGGCCTCCTCGGGAATCAGCACATCGAGACCGAAGTCACGGGCCAGACGCGTGCGGTAGAACTCCTGTTCCATGGTGTAAAGCGTGCCCAGCAGACCCACGCGCCGAAAGCCGTCCCTGTGCACGCGGGCGGCGGTCGCGTCCGCGATGTGCACCAGGGGAATCGTGACGGCGGCCTGCACCTCCTCGGCCATGCGGTGCATGGTGTTGGTGCAGATCAGCAGCAGCTCGGCGCCGGCACCCTCCAGTTTCAGGGCGCAATCGATCATTCTGGCGGTCAGCGCCGGCCAGTCCCCGGCACGCTGCAGGGCGGCAATCTCTTCGAAATCGACCGACAACAGGAGGCAGGGCGCGGAGTGGAGACCTCCGAAGCGTGCGCGAATGCTTTCATTTAAGAGCCGGTAGTACTCGGCTGAGCTCTCCCAGCTCATACCGCCGATCAGGCCGATGGTCTTCGGACGCATGGGCGTTCCACTCCGTTCGCCGCGGTCCGGCGTTCTCTTTTCAGCATACAGAGACCGGGAGCTGCGGAAACGCAACCTCCGTGCCACGGCAGGGTCTTGCCGAACAATGCCTTCCGCTGACCATCGCTTCACGACCAAACCGCATCCAAACGCTCCAAGAACCCGACGAAAGGTCGAGCAAAGCGTGAAGAAAGTCTCGAGCGTCACGGACCCCCTTTGGTACAAGGACGCGATTATCTATGAGTTGCATGTGCGCGCGTTTGCGGACTCGAACGGGGACGGCATCGGCGACTTTCAGGGTCTGATCTCCAAGCTCGACTACCTCGAAGATCTCGGGGTCACGTGCCTTTGGCTGCTGCCTTTCTTTCCGTCGCCGCTGCGCGATGACGGTTACGACATCGCCGACTATCTGAACGTCAATCCGAGTTACGGCACCATCGACGACTTCAAGGAGTTCATGGACGGGGCCCACGCCCGCGGGATGCAGGTCATGATCGAGCTGGTGATCAATCACTCCAGCGATCAGCACCCATGGTTTCAGGCCGCCCGCAACGCACCCAAAGGCTCGCCCGAGCGCGAGATGTATGTCTGGAGCGATACCGACAAGCTGTATGACGGTGTGCGCATCATCTTCACGGATACGGAAAAGTCAAACTGGACCTGGGACGAGGTCGCGGGCCAGTATTACTGGCACCGCTTTTTTTCGCATCAGCCGGACCTGAACTTCGACAATCCGCGCGTAATGGAAGAGGTGCTCAATGCCATGCGTTTCTGGATGGATATGGGTGTCGATGCGCTGCGGCTCGATGCCATTCCGTACCTTGTGGAGCGCGACGGCACCAGTTGCGAGAATGTACCGGAGACACACGACCGCATCAAGGCCATCCGCGCGGTCATTGATCGCGAGTACGACAACCGTCTGATTCTGGCCGAGGCCAATATGTGGCCCGAGGATGTACGGCCCTACTTCGGGGACGCCGACGAGTGCCACATGGCGTTTCACTTTCCGCTGATGCCGCGCATTTACATGGCCATACGGCAGGAAGACCGGCTGCCCATCACCGACATCATGGCACAAACGCCGGATATTCCCCCGAGCTGCCAATGGGGCCTGTTTCTGCGCAACCACGACGAGTTGACCCTGGAGATGGTGACCGACGAAGAGCGCGACTATATGTACATGGCCTACTCGGCCGATCCGCGCATGCGCATCAACGTCGGCATCCGCCGTAGGCTGGCGCCGCTGCTGGATAACAATCGCCGCCGCATTGAGCTGCTGAATTCACTGCTGCTCAGCTTTCCCGGCACGCCGATCATGTATTACGGCGACGAGATCGGCATGGGCGATAACATTTACCTGGGTGACCGCAACGGCGTGCGCACGCCCATGCAGTGGAACTCCGATCGCAACGCCGGCTTTTCCAAAGCCGTACCCGCAAAACTCTATTTTCCGGTGATCATGGACCCGGTCTGGGGCTACCAGGCGATCAATGTAGAGGCGCAGCAGGGCGATCCGTCATCCCTGCTGCAGTGGACGCGCAACATGATCGCGCTGCGCAAGCTGTTCCGCGTCTTCGGCCGCGGCACGCTGGCGTTTCTGCATCCGGAGAACCGCAAGGTGCTGGCCTATGTGCGCGCGTACGAGGCCGAAGACGGCCATCGCGAGACGGTGCTGTGCGTGGCCAATCTTTCGCGCTTCGCGCAGCCGGTGGCGCTCGATCTGACCAAGTTCGCCGGCCGCCAGCCGGTGGAGATACTGGGCTACGTCCCCTTCCCTGAGATCGGGAAGGGGATGTACCCGTTGACGCTGGCCCCGTACAGCTTTCTGTGGCTGGAGTTGCAGGAGCGCCAGGCGACGCCGGAGGCACCGGTCATGGAATCACCCGAGGAGGTGCTGGTGGAAAGACTGGGTGAGACCACGCCCGTACCGATGAACTCGCTGGGACGGGTGCTGAATGAGTCCGGCCAGGCGCTGCTCGAGCAGGTGCTGCCGGGCTACATCGCGCAGCGCCGTTGGTTCGGCGGAAAATCCCGCACCATCCGCACGGCGCAGATGGCGAGCGTAACGCCGGTGCCCGGCAACGATGCCGCCTTGGCCGCCGTAAACGTCGTATATGACGACGGAACGTCGGATCTCTATCAGCTGCCGCTGGCGATGGCGAACGGTGCCGAGGCGGAAAAGCTGCGCGAGACCGCCTCGGCGGCCATCATCGCCACCGTCAACCGCGTGGAGGGCCCGGTGGCGCTATACGATGCTACCGCCAGCGCCGGATTTCGCTCCGCGTTGTTGACCATGATTACGCGCGGGGCAGAAGTAGCGCTGAACCTGGGTGGATCGGAGGCCAGCCTTGCCGCCACGAAGGCGACTGGTTTTGACGGCCGCGAGCTGCTGGAGGTGCCCTCCCGCGTCGGTTCGGTGGAGCAGTCGAATACCAGTATCATCTTCGGCGAAAAGGCCATCCTGAAGCTCTTCCGAAGGCTGCGCGCGGGCGAAAACCCCGATGTGGAGATGACGCGCTTCCTCACGGAGGTGGGTAAATACCCCAACATTCCGGCCTACTTGGGCGATCTGCACCGCACCGACGACGGCACGACGCTGGCCTTCCTGCAGGCCTTCGCACCCAATGAGGGCGACGGCTGGGCGTGGACGCTGGAGGAGCTGGATCGCTTTTTCGATTCGGTCGCGAACACGCCACTGCCCCCCGGCGCGGGCGCGCTGCCGACTCTGGGACAGCCCCCGCAGATTGCTCCCGAGGTCGAGGAACACGCGGGGCTATTTCTGGATGCGGCGCAGCTGTTGGGCCGGCGCACCGGCGAGCTGCACGTCGCGCTCGCCACGCCGACAGACAATCAGGCTTTTCGCGCGGAGCCGTTCACGGTGCGCGATCTTGCCAACGAACGCGAGCGGATTGAGACCCAGGCAAATATGGCGCTGGAGGCCCTGACGGCCGCCTTGGAGCGTGTGCCCGCCGAGACGCGTCCGCTGGCGGAGCGGCTGCTGGCGGAGCGCGGCAAGGTGCAGGATCTGCTGACCGGGCTGGAGGGCGACCCCGCTCGCTTCGGGCAGCGTATCCGCATTCACGGCGACTACCACCTGGGGCAGACGCTGCGGTCGCGATCGGATTTCATGCTGGTGGACTTTGAGGGCGAGCCGGCCCGCACGCTGGAAGAACGCCGGCGTAAGCAGTCGCCCCTGCGCGATGTGGCGGGTATGCTGCGGTCGTTCAGCTATGCGGCGCAGTCGGCCCTGGGACGTCACGCGCAACGCCGGCCGGAGAACGGCGATGCGCTGCGCCCCTGGGCCGTGCTTTGGGAGCGGGCTAGCGCGGCGAAGTTCCTGCAGGGCTACACGCGGGCGGTCGCGGCCAGGCCGGAGCTGATGCCAGAGCCCGAGGTCGCGCAGAGGCTGCTGGCGGGGCTGCTTTTGGAAAAGGCCTTTTACGAGTTGCTGTACGAGTTGAATAACCGGCCGGGCTGGTTGCCGATTCCGATCAACGGCATCTTGGAGCTGCTGGAACAGATCTCGAGGCCGACCTCTG
>CAXTBJ010000006.1:40712-55191 GCA_964242585.1 uncultured Bryocella sp. | reverse complement strand
GGAAGCTCGTCTGAAAGCTCGTCCGGCAGCTCACGCAACGGATCTCAAGGAGCGATCTGATGGCCACCTTGCCAAATGTCGACCCCCTGACCACGGACAGCGATCACCCCGTGCAGTCTGCGCGGCCGCTGCTGGTCTGCCTTCCTTCCATGGCCAGCGAGGCGTCTGCGGCAACGGTCAGAATCGTGGCCTCGGCCTTTCGCGGTCAATCGCTGATGATCGCATCGCCGGATTATGAGGCGGAGCAGACCGCCGCGGAGGACCGGCCGCATCTGATCCCCTACAGCACGCCGCGCGGCGACGGCGAATGGGTGCTGGAGGCCGCCGATTATGTGGCCGCGGCCGATCTGGCCGAGGAGCGAGACGCGGCGGCTGTCCTGATTCTGGGACCGGATTCGGTTTCCCTGCACCCGTCCGCGCTGACGGCGATGCAGGAGAGCCTACGCACGGGAGTCGATCTGGCCCTGCCGCGCTATCGCACCTCCACCGACGACGGCCTCGTGAACTCGGCGCTCTTTTACCCCCTGACGCGCGCCCTCTTCGCGGATGTGCGCTTTCCCCTGCCCTTCGACCTTGGCCTCTCGCCACGCATGTTGCGGCGGTTGGCCGATGCCTCCAATCGGGTGGTGCAGCAGACCGAGGCCTCCCTGCTTTGGCCCGTTGCCGAGGCCTCCCTCGCCGGCTTCACGGTACGCCAGGTGGAGGGCGGCGAGCGGCTGCTGCCCCAGCCCTCCGAATCGGACCTAAACGTGCTGTTTCCGGCCGTCACCGGGTCCCTGTTCGCCGATCTGGAAAACAAGGCCACCTTCTGGCAGCGTGCCCGCGCCCTGCCCCCGCCGAGACCGCCGCTGCGCAGCAACCCGGGCGCGCTCGGCTTTGGAGCGAGCGACGAGATCCGGCAGCTGGCGGACAACTACCGGGGCGCCTTCAACAACCTGCGCGAGATCTGGTCGCTGGTGCTGCCGCCGCAGTCCCTGCTGGCGTGGAAGAAGCTGGCCACGAGCTCACCGGAGAACTTCAGCTTTGCGCCGGCGCTCTGGGCCCGTACCGTGTATGACTTCGCCCTGGCCTTCCATATGCGTACCCTCAATCGCGGGCATCTGCTCGGCTCCTTCACACCGCTCTACCTTGCCTGGGTGGCGAGTTTTCTCCACAGGAGTGAGTCCGGCGAGGTCGACGGCACGGAGCTGCTGGAGGTGACCGCGCACGCCTTTGAGCAGGAGAAACCCTACCTCGTCTCCCGGTGGCGCTGGCCGGATCGTTTCAATCCGTAGTTCAATCCGTAGATTGCGAAACCCCGAATTTCCGAAGAGCGGCAGGAACCCCGAACAGAAACGATGCAGGTGACATGACACAGAGCTATGAGCTACAGAAAGGATTGACCATGGGACCGCAGATGGAGTTTGCCTTAAAGCAATCGACCCAGCGGGTTGTGGGTGTGCTTGTGAATTTCCTGCCCGGGGTCGTGGTGCTGCTGGTGTCCGTTGTGGTGCTGACGGCGCTGGGGCTGCTGTTGGCCACGGCCTGTCGTGCGCTGCTGACCCGGTTGCGTTTCGATGAACGGGTCGCCTCGCAACGGCTGCCCGGTGCGGTAACCAGTCTGGGCGACTGGTCGCCGGCGCACTCGCCGACCCTGCTGATCTCGCGCACCTTGCTTTGGCTATGCGTTGTGATCGGGATCGCGATCGGCATCACCGCCTTCGATGCCGCGTACCAGGCCAACTCGCAGGTCGAGCTGTTTGTGCTGCCCTACCTGACGCATCTGATCGGGGCCATCCTGCTGCTGTTTGTCGGCGGCCTGATCGCGCGATTTTTATCGCGTTCCGTGCTGATCAGCGCCGTGAACGCGCAGCTGCAGTACGCCCGCGTGCTGTCGCTCGGCGTGAAATGGCTTGTGCTGGTGCTGACCGCGGCCATGGCGCTCGATCACCTGCGGATCGGCGGCACCATTGTGGAGCTGGCCTTCGGCATCCTGTTCGGCGGCATTGTGTTTGCACTCTCGCTCGCTGTCGGTTTGGGCTCGCGCGATCTGGTCAGCCGCTCGATCGAGCGCATCGAACGGCCTTCGGTCGTGCCTTCCGAAGCGCCACAGGCCGGCGAAACGGCGACTCCCCGGCCGAAGCTGCGGCACTTCTAAGTCCGCCCGGCGCCACATGCATGACGCCCGGGCCAGGTTTCCGCTATTCTCATCCGAATACCCCTGTGAACGACGGGGTTCTCTATGGATCGAGAGACGCAAGACCGAGAGACGAAGGATCGAGAGACGCAGGATACATCGCAGGGTCTGCGCAAAGGCCTCTTGGGGGCCTCGCCGATCCGCAAGGAGGGCCGGGCCAAGGTGCTGGGCGAGGCGCGGTATGTGGATGACCTCGTGCTCCCCGGAATGTGGCACGGCGCGACGGTCCGGTCGAAGATCGCGCGTGGACGCATCCATGCCGTTCATCTCTTGCCGGAGGTGGATTGGTCCCAATATGCGGTCGTCCGCGCGGCAGATATCCCTGGAAAGAACACGATCGTTCATCTGACTCAGGATCATCCCTGTCTGGCGGCGGACCGTGTCAACCATCCGGAAGAGCCCATTCTTCTGCTGGCGCATCCCGACAAAGCGGCGTTGCGGAAGGCTGTCGCGGGGGTGCGCATCGAATATGAAGAGCTACCCGGCGTGTTCACCATCGAAGACAGCGAAGACGCTGTCGAGAACGGTGACCTCGAGCGGATTATCTGGAACGGCGTCGACTGGGATAAATTGGCCGAATCGGCTGACTCAGGAGGTTCGGCAAACTGCTTCAAGCAGTACACCCTTTACACGGGTCAGGCGCAGGCGACCGAAGAGGGGCTCGCGGAGGCCTTTGCGCAGGCTGATTTTATTGTTGAAGGCGAATACACCACAGGTGCGCAGGAGCAGCTTTACATCGAGCCGAACGGTGTCATCGCGGAGTGCTTTCGGGATGCCGCCGGCGAGATCGAGAGCGTTTGTGTACGCGGGTCCATGCAGTGCCCGTACTACCTTGTGCACGCATTGACCATGGTGTTCGATCTGCCCGCGGAGCGCTGCCGTGTCATCCAGACCGAGACCGGCGGCGCCTTCGGCGGCAAGGAGGACTTCCCTTCCATGATCGGCTCACATGCGGCGCTGCTGGCCATGCAGTGCGGCCATCCCGTGAAGCTGGTGTATGACCGCGATGAGGACATGGCCGCGACAACCAAACGGCATCCCTCGCGCACCCGTCATCGCACCGCCGTGAGCAAAGACGGTACCCTGCTGGGCGGCACCATCGAGTTTGCCATCGACGGTGGGGCCTACGCCACGCTGTCGCCCGTGGTGCTTTCGCGCGGCACGCTGCACGCGCCCGGGCCCTACAGATGGCCCCACCTGCGCGTGCGGGCGAAGGCAATGGCGACCAACGTGCCGCCGCACGGGGCGTTTCGCGGCTTCGGCGCGCCGCAGTCCCTGTTCGCCCTGGAGCGTCACATGGACCGCATCGCGCGCGTGGTAGGCCTCTCCGCTGAGGAGGTGCGGCGGCGGAACTTCCTGGCCACGGGCGATTGCACCGCGACGGGCCAGCTTTTGAACGAACCAGTCGATATGCAGGGCCTGCTTTCGCGTGCGCTCGAGGAGCACGATTACCATGCAAAGCTCGCACGCTTTGCGGAGGAGAACCGGCACGGCTCAATCAAGCGCGGTGTGGGCTTCGCGTGCTTCATGCACGGTGCGGGCTTCACGGGCTCCGGGGAGCGGCGATTGAACTCCGAGGTAAAATTCGAGGTGGACCCCGCGACCTTGCGTCCGGGCATTCTGGCGGCAGCGACGGAGTTCGGGCAGGGCACCAATACCATCCTGGCGCAGGTAGCCGCCGAGGCGCTCGGGTTGCCCTATGACGAGATCGTGGTGCATCAGCCGGATACGCAACGCGTGCCCAACTCCGGCCCCACGGTCGCCAGCCGCACGGCGATGATCGTCGGCAAACTGGTGGAGCGCGCCGCGCAGAAGCTGCTGACTACGCTGCGCAATTTCGCACACCTGCCGATGCCGCACACGCCGGAGCAGTTCCGGGCGGCGGCCGTGCAGTTCCTTAAAACGCACGGCGAACTGCAAGCCACCGTGCACTATGAGCCCGTCACGCCCGTGAACTGGAACGATAAGCTGTATCGCGGTGATGCCTATCCGGCGTATGCGTGGGCGGTGTACGTCGCCGAGGTCGCCGTCGACCTAAACACGTATACGGCAACCGTGACGCGATTCGATGCGCTGCAGGAGGTGGGCAAGGTACTGCATCCGGTGCTGGCCAAAGGGCAGATCGAAGGCGGGGTGGCGCAGGGAATCGGCTATGCGCTTTATGAAAAATGCATTTATGACTCAGGCAGTATGCGCAACAACCAGATGACGAACTACATCATGCCGACCTCCGCCGATCTGCCCCCCATCCACGTGCACTTTGCGGAGGTGCCCAGCGTGCATGGGCCGGGCGGGGCCAAAGGCATCGGAGAGCTGCCCATGGATGGACCGGCCCCGGCAATTTTGAATGCGGTGGAAAACGCGATTGGCATCAGCTTTCACGCGATCCCGCTGCTGCCGGAGGACATCTTCGAGAGGCTCACGAGTTTCACGGCGCAGGCTCATGGCGGTGCTGAAGACCTGGATGCCGAGGTGGATCGCGATACACGCACGGAGGTGCCCGCGTGAGTTTTGTCTCGGTGCGGCTCCATGTGAATGGGCAGGCTCGCTCCGTCGAGGTGCCGCCGATGAAGCGGCTGCTTGATGTGCTTCGCGAGGATCTGAAGCTGACAGGCACCAAACAGGGCTGCGGCGAAGGCGAGTGCGGTGCCTGTGCGGTGCTGGTGAACGGTGAGTTGGTGAACTCCTGTCTTGTGCCCATATTGCAGGTGCGGGGCGCGGCTGTGTGCACCATTGAAGGCGTGGCCAGGGACGGCGCGCTGCATCCGGTGCAGCGATGTTTTCTGGAGCGCGGCGGCGCGCAGTGCGGTATCTGTACCCCGGGCATGATTTTGGCCACGCAGCAGCTCCTCAGCACACATCCGCAGCCCACGCTGACGCAGATCCAAGAGGGTCTGGCAGGCAATCTGTGCCGTTGTACGGGTTATATGCGCATCTTTGAATCCGTGCAGGAGGCGGCCAAGCTCTCGTCCGTGCCGGGCGGCGCGGTGCAAGGTGAAGCAGCCGATGCACTCTGATGTCCGTGACTTTGCGCTGAGCGCCGCGCCCTCGTTGGAAGCTGTTCTGCTGCAACTGGCCGCGGAGCCCGGACGACACACGCTCATTGCGGGCGGCACGGAATTGATGGTGGCGCTGAATACGGGCCGGATCGCGGCGGGCTCGTTCGTTTCAATTCAGCATCTGGGCGAGTTGCGGTTTCTTCGCGCGGAGACGGAGGCGATCCACATCGGAGCGGGGACGACCTTCACCGATCTGCGGCGGTCGGCGATGATCGGTGCGGAGTTGCCGCTGTTGGCGCAGTCGGCCTCCTGGACGGGATCAATTGCCAACCAGAACCGTGCCACGATCGGCGGCAATCTGTGCAATGCGTCACCCGCCGCGGACACGCCGCCGGTGCTGCTGGCCTACGATGCCGCGGTCGTGCTGATCAGCGCGGGAGGCACACGCCTGCTGCCCTACCGCGAGTTTCATCTCGGGTATAAGCGAACGGCGCTCAGGGCTGAGGAGTTGCTGCACAGCATCGTGATCCCGCGGCAGTATGCGGGGTGGCGGCAATATGTGCGAAAGGTCGGCACACGCAACGCGCAGGCCATCTCCAAAACGGCGCTCGCGGCCGCGGCGCGTCTGGAGGGGGACCGCATCGCCGAGGTCCGGCTTGGAGCGGCCTCACTGGCGGATCGGCCCCTACGTTTAAAAGCCACGGAGGATGCGTTGCAGGGTGCGAGTGTAAGGTCTGCTGAGCTTGATACCACGGTTCGCCTCGCCCGCGCGGCGCTCGCCCGCGAGGCTGCGCCGATCGACGATATCCGCTCCACGGCGCGTTATCGCACGGCTGTCGCGGCTAATTTGATTGAAGACTTCGTACGCCGCTTACAGGCGAGTTGAGCCTTGCTGGTGTCTGCAGGGTGAGACTCGTTTGGTCCTTGCGCAGCCAAGAAGTCTGCAGCATGGGGGCGCACAAAGATTTCTGCGGGTATGGCAGAAAACAAACCATCCCACCGCCGAGCATACGTCTCAGCGGGCGCCTTTACGGAGCCGCTTTAAACTGCCGAAGCGTGCGCGTGCGGCGGCCAGGTCCTCCGGCCTGTCGATATCGAGGGCGTCGTCCCCGAGTTCCACGGCGGGGGCATCCCGCAGCAGATCGCGCGCGCCGCTGTCGCCTTCCAGCCGCAGCAGTTCCGCGAAGACGGTACGCGGAAAATGCGCGGGCACACCGTGGCGGCCGGCATAGCCGGAGGCGCGTACCTCACCGCGACGCCTGGTGAGCGCCTGCAGATGGGCCGGCGTGACGAACGGCATGTCCGAGGTCAGCACGACCGCCGAAGCGGCGTTGGTCTCCGCGACGGCGGCGATACCGGCCCGCACGGCTTGGCTCATGCCTTCAGCCCATCGCTCGCAGCGCACCACCTGCGCCTCCCGCAGATCGCATTGAGCGGTGATCTCCGCGGCACGAGCGCCTACCACGACGATGACCGGTGAGAGCCCGGCCTCGCGCGCCAAACGTACGGCACGTTCCAACAACCGCTCGCCGCCAAGCGGCACCAGTTGCTTGGGCTCTCCCAGACGCGTGGAGGCCCCCGCCGCCAGAATAACCGCTGCGACGCTCACAGGGCACACTGCGTCTGTTGATAGAGCGCGGAGTTCATGGGTCCGCCCCGCTCAATCTGTTCGGAGACCATGGCGGCGGTCATGCGGCGGGAATGCGGCAGCTTGCCCTGGGTGCAGGCCTGAATCTCCGCTACGGCCGCAAGCGCAATCGCCTCCGCCCCATCGCCGCCAAGATCGAGACCCACGGGGGAGAACAACCGTTCGCAGGCCTGCTCGATCGGCCACCCCAGGGCACGCGCCGCGTCGGTGACGAGCAGGGCGCTGCGGTGCCGCGAACCGAGCAAACCCACGTAGCGCGGCTGGCAGGGCAACACCCGCGTGAGCCAGTCGCGATCCCCCTCATAGCTGTGCGTCATGAGCACAACGGCGTCGTTCGGGGACGGGCGCAGGTTCGGCAGATCCTGGGTGGCAAATACTTTCTCGGCCTCCGGAAACCGCTCTGGCCGCGCGAGTTGGGCGCGGCCGTCGAAGACGAAGACGCTCCAGCCGAGCAGGGCGGCCATCCGCACCATCGGCCGCGCGTCCTCCCCGGCGCCGAACAAAAACAGCCGTTGCGGCGGGAGCAACCGCTCCCGATAGACACCATCAAGTTCAGCTGTGCCGGCGCTGCGGAAGATCAAACGGCCTTTACCGTCCGTGATCTCTCGCGCGAGAAGACGATCTTCGCCTGGCAGGGTTGTGGTGACATTGCGCACCTCACCGAGCAGCGAAGCCTCGAGCGCCTGCAACACGGCCGTGAACTCCGGTGTATCTGCCGGCTCAAGCAGGACATCCACCGTGCCGCCGCAACCAAGGCCGTAGGGAAGATCTGCCGTGTCCTCAAAGAGCGTGGAGTATCGCTCAACGGCGGGGCCACTGCGTGTGAGCCAGCGTGCCTTGCGCACGATCTCGCCCTCCAGGCAGCCTCCCGAGACCGAACCGACGTGCGAACCGTCCGCGCCGATCAGGATGCGGGCCCCCGGGCCGCGATAGCTTGAGCCTTCGACGCGAACCAGCGTGGCCAGCGCCACAGCGCCGCCTCGCTTCCACATCTCGACAATTTTTCGACGCTCGACCAATGAGTTCCTGACTTCCTTTGTGTGGGCGCGCTCAGGCCTTTTCGCTAAAGGTATGGATGCCGCACTCGAGCTTCTTGCCGCCCCAGCGGCCGCTGCGCGGATCGGCCCCGGCCTGCGGGACCGCCGTGCAGGGTTCGCAGCCGATAGAGGTATAGCCATGGTCATAGAGCGAAAGACGCGGGATACCTTGCGCCTCCGCATACCCTTCCACCTGCGCCCACGTCCAGTCGGCCAGCACGCTTACCTTCTTCAGCATGGTGCCGGTAGGCAGCTTGTGATCTTCAATTTTCTTAAGGCCTGCACGCGTCGGCGATTGCTCGCGGCGCAGCCCGGTGAACCACCAGCGGTAGGGTTCGAGCGAGCGCATCAATGGCTCGACCTTGCGCATCTGGCAACAGGCGGTGGGCTCCACGATGTGCAGCAGCCCATGCGTACCCTCGTGCTCCGCGCGCGTGGTTGCGGGCAGTGCATTGATGAGGTTGAGCCCCCAATCGGCGGTGAGGCGATCGCGGTATTCAATCAGCGCGGGAAAGTGGTAGCCGGTTTCAAGAAAGATCACCGGCACCTCGCGCAGATGCTCACGCAGCAGGTGGAGCACCACCATGTCCTCGGTTTGGAAGCTGCTGGTGAGGCAAATGTCCTGACCCCCGGCGGCCGCGACCACCGCACCCACCAGGGCCGCGGCCGCGAAGGGTTCAGGGTCGAGCAGCGGATCTTGCAAACGTGGTGTCTGCGGCGGTGAGGCGAGGTGCAGCTCCGTCAAAAGCTCGTCCATGCATTACCTTCCCTTCTGCCAGCGGGCCAGGGCCTCTTGTCCCTCGATGAGGTTGTCGCCCGCGATCTGGCGCAGCGATCCCAGCAGATCGGCGGAGAGCGTGGCATTGGCTGAAAGCGCGATAACGCCGGCCAGGTGCAGCGCACGCACAACACCCGGCAGCGAAGCCGTTGGAATAAGCGCGTCATCTACAAGGACCGCGGCTTTGCCTTCGCCTGCGAGCTGGCTTTGTAAGGCCTGCAGCCTTTCCCCATCGCCCGGCAGCAGGATGAGCCATGGCGTTGCATTCGATGCAGAGCGCGCCGGCTCCGCATCGAGCGGTGCTAACAGCATGCCCGCGCCCAGCGTGGCGTTGCTCAACGCATCGATCAGGATGAATGAGCCTGTCGAGCGGTTTTCCGTGTAGGGATCGAAGAACAGCGGCAGACTCGTGTCGAGCTCGATCTCCGCGATCTCGTTCATCGCGATCTCGCGTGCGTCGATCTGCTCAGCGGAGCTGACGTCCACGCGATAGCGGATCGCACGCACGGTCGCACGCACGATGCGCGTCGTGTGCTTCAGCAGACAGGTCGCGCCCGGCAGCAGCGGCTGCTCGTGCATCCACACGCACATGGCGCGCAGGCGTGTGCTGCTCAAGGGCGCAACCTGATCGACGGCCACCAGCATCTCGCCGCGGCTGAGATCGATCTCCTCCTCGAGCTCCACGATGACGCTCTGCGGCGAGCGTGCCCCCTTCAACTCGCCGTCAAAGGTGACAAGCCTTCGCACGCGGGTTACAAGGCCGCTCGGCAGGGCGCGTACGGAAAGGCCGGGATGCAGTTCACCCCGCTCGACTCTCCCTGCGAAACCACGGAAGTTTGCATCGGGGCGTACCACCAGCTGCACCGGAAAGCGCAGCGGACCGGACGTTTCGGCCAAGGCCAGCGGCACGGTTTCCAGATAGTCGAGCAGCGTGGGACCGGTGTACCACGGCATCGCCGTGCTGCGCTCGACGACGTTGTCACCCACCAGCGCGCTCACCGGAATCAGCGCGATGGAGCGAAGATCAAGCTGCGTGGCCAGCGCGGAAAATTCGCGGCCAATGGCCTCGAACACATCGCGGTCGTAGCCGACCAGATCCATCTTGTTCACCGCCGCTACCACGTGCGGAATGCGCAGCAGGCCGGCGATAAATGTATGGCGGCGCGACTGCGGCAACAGCGTGCCCGCCTTGCGAAAGGCCTTCGCGTCCAGGAGCACCACGGCCACATCCGCGGTGGAGGCACCGGTGGCCATATTGCGGGTGTATTGCTCGTGGCCGGGCGTGTCGGCGATGATGAACTTGCGCTTCGAGGTGGAAAAGTAGCGATACGCGACGTCGATGGTAATACCCTGCTCGCGCTCGGCGCGCAGGCCGTCGGTAAGCAGACTCAGATCCATGCCGCCGTTACCCGCACGGTTTACACGGCTGGCGCGAATGGACGCGAGCTGGTCCTCATAGACGCTCTTGGTGTCATGCAACAGGCGGCCGATCAGCGTGCTTTTGCCGTCATCGACCGAACCCGCCGTGGTAAAGCGCAGCAGTTCCTGATCGAGATGCGCGTCCAGAAAGGCGCGAAAGCGCCCCTCCCGCGTGACTTCGAAGTTCTCGGTGAGGTGAAGATCTGCAGTCTGCAAAAATTCAGCCATCAGAAGTAGCCCTCCCGCTTTTTCATCTCCATGGAACCCTCTTCATCATGATCGATGGCGCGGTTTTCGCGCTCGGAGCGGCGAAAGCCGATGAGTTCCTCAATGATCTTGGGCAGCGTGTCGGCATCGGAGCGAATCGCGCCCGTGCACGGCAGGCAGCCCAGCGAGCGCATGCGAACACGCAGGGTCCGCGGCCGCTCGTGGGCCAGCAGCTGCATCATCGGGTGAACGATTTGCAGCGTGGCCCCGCGTTCCACGACCTCGCGTTCCTGCGCAAAATACAGCGGCACAATGGGAATCTGCTCGGCATAGAGGTACAGCCAAATATCGAGCTCGGTCCAGTTCGAGAGCGGAAAGACGCGGATGGATTCGCCCTTGCGCAGACGCGAGTTGTAGAGACTCCACAGCTCGGGGCGCTGGTTTTTGGGGTCCCACTGCCCGGCGATATCGCGAAAGCTGTAGACGCGCTCCTTCGCGCGGCTCTTTTCCTCATCGCGCCGCGCGCCACCGAAGGCCGCGTCGAAGCCGCCCTCGGCCAAACCGTCCAGCAGCGAACGCGTCTTGAGCGCGCCGCAGCAGTTCTGCGTGCCCATGCCCCACGGACTCATGCCGCCGGCAATGGCCTCCTCGTTGCGATGGACCAGCAGCTCCGCGCCGATCTGCCGCGTGTAGCTGTCGCGAAAGGCGATCATCTCCGGGAACTTGTAGCCGGTGTCCACGTGCAGCAGCGGAAAAGGAATTTTGCCCGGGAAAAAGGCCTTCTGCGCCAGGCGCAGCATGACGCTCGAATCCTTGCCGATGGAGTAGAGCATCACGGGGCGCGCGAACTCGGCAACCGCCTCGCGCAGGATGTAGAGGCTTTCGGCCTCGAGCGCCTGAAGGTGATTCAGACGCTCGTGCCCGAGCGCCGGGAGGCCGTCGTGCGTTGGGCTCAGTGTCGGCAACAGGTCCTCCAGAAGGCAAGCGGAGCGGATCAGCCTAAAGGTGAGATGTGCCGGGGCGCGATTCGTCGCGGCATTCTGCTTGCCTTACCCGTGAGGCCGGGCGCCATATGCCGCGTCTGCGCCGAGCTGGCCCGCGTCGCACAGCCGTCCCGTTTCTGCTAGACTCGGGGAGTCGGCGACGACGTGGCCCCGCCTGGGCAAACCGGGCTGCGCGGCCGCGGAGTCACCCGGTTCCGGCGTCTTGCAACACCGGTTCGGGGCGTAGCGCAGCCTGGTAGCGCACCTGCTTCGGGAGCAGGGGGTCGGAGGTTCGAATCCTCTCGCCCCGACCATTCAGTATCCCTGCATTTTCCCAATCATCCAGTTCCCGTCTTCGCCGCACGCCTCCAAACGGACATCTGAACACCTGATGAGCGACCACGACGTCAAAAGCTCCTTGCAGCCCGGGTACTTCGACCAGGTTTATGCCGCCAGCAGCGATCCCTGGGACTTCAGCACCAGTGCGTATGAACGGCAGAAGTATGCCGATACGCTGGCCCACCTGCCGCGGCCCCGGTACGCGCGCGCCTTCGAGATCGGCTGTTCGATCGGTGTACTCACGGCTCAACTGGCCGACCGTTGCGACTACCTGCTGAGCGTGGATGTGTCTGAATCCGCGCTCACCCAGGCGCGCCGCCGTTGCGAAGGCTTGCCGCAGGTGCATCTGGAGCGCATGCAGATTCCGGAGGACGAACCCGAGGGCAGCTTCGATCTGATCGTCGTCTCGGAGGTCGCCTATTATTGGACACGGCCGGATCTGGACCGGGCCATGACCACCCTGGCAACGCATCAGCTCCCCGGCGGCCACCTGGTACTGGTGCACTGGACACCCCACGTGCACGATTATCCCCAGACCGGCGATCAAGTTCACGACGCTTGGCTACGGCGACCGGAGTGGCGCGTTTTGCAGGACCGCGCTCGCGAGCGGTATCGGCTTTCCGTGCTGGAACGCGTTTAGCTCCGAGTTGGATTTCATCATTTTTCGGACTGCCTGATCGCCGTCCATAAGAGACCATGTAACGGAGCGCTTGGCGTGCTCATCACTCTTGCGATCATCCTTCATATGCAGCGATGCCTGTCTCCAAAGCCGCAATCGCGTCCTCGATGGGCTGCTCGCGTTCGGTAAAGGTGAAGGTGCTGGCGATCAGACCGTCCGAGTCGATGGCGGCCAAAAAGTCTGTGGTGCTTCCCTGCTGCTGTAAACAGACGGAGGCCCATTGCCGCCACTCGGCTGTGGGAAAATGCAGCGCCTGCAGCGATTGGTTGGAAAATGCCTCGCGCAGCCTGTGCAGGGTTTGGAAACGGTGCGCCAGAAAGGCCGCCGACTGCACACGGTGTGCCTTCTCATTGGGCAGTTGATTCCAGACACGCAGCTGCCGGGCCAAGCCCACCTTCGCCCGTCCATGCAGTCGCGCCGAGGTGAAGACACGCACTGCCGGATCATGCCGCAGGTGCAGACCCGCGCGGCGCAGTTGGTGGACGAAGGCCTCATCCTCGAGCGTGGGCGCGTCCGGCAGGCCACCCGCGGCGGCATACGCCTGCGGCGTGCACGCCAGCGAGGAGCCGAAGTGGTGCTGATGACGCGGCCAGGGGTCCCCCGCCTGCGGATCGAGCAGATCCTCCAGATGCGCGACGAGTTCGCCGTAGCGGCGATCCCGCTCATAGCAGCGCCGCAGCGATCCCGAAAACCCCTGCAGATCGGTGGGGTACAGCTCAATCTGTCCACCGACGGCATCGGCACCGCACTCCAAAGCATGCAGGTTCTGCGCGATCCAGTCCGGAGCCACCGCCGAGTCGGCATCCGTGCAGAGCAGAGCGGCAGGGGCCAGGCGCAGGCCGCCCAGCCGCTGATAGCCGGTGTCCAGCAGCAGCTTGCGCGCCGTGCCGGCATGGGCCAGCGCAGGCGGAAACGTGCGCTCAACGCAATGCAGCGCCATCTCAGGATGCGCTCGGCGCCACGACTGGGCAACGACAACGGAGCGGTCTTGGCAATTGTTCAGCAGCAGCAGAACCTCAAAAGAACGGCGCGGCAACGGAGCCCCGTTAAGGCTTACCTGCGCGGCCAGCGCATCGAGACACGTGGCAAGCGTTTTTTCCTCATCGCGCGCCGGGATCGTGACACACGCACGGCACGCGGCCACGGCCAACCCCGGCACCATCGACTCTGCCGGGGCGTACGGTGCGGAGAAAGACTGTACGGCCGTGCTCATGCGGCAACCTCGTTGGCGGCGATCAGATGGAGAGCCGAGGCGCGCCAAACGGCGTTGGTCCATACCCGTTCGCGGCCGCCGTAGGGCTCGCAGAAGGCTGCGATCTGCCGCGCGACGTCGTTATCGATCTGCGAATCGTAGCACTCGGCGGCGCGATACTTACGGGCAACGTTCGCGGCCGGAATTTCGGCAGGGTCCTGCACAAAGGCAGGCTGCAGATCGAAGCCCGTTGTCTCCGCAAGCGAACGCGCCTCGCCGGCCGTCTCAGGACGCGCGGCATAGGGTAAATCTTCATAGAAAGCCAGCGATACGGCCGTCTCCCTCAAGGCGTCCAGAGCCGCTTGGCGGGTAATGCGATGATCGATATGCCCGCCGACAGCCAGCGGCAGTACCATAGCGGTCGTACCGGGCTCGCCCTTACCGGCGAGCTTGCGCAACGCGCCCGCCACACGTGCCAGGGCGCGGTCGCCGGCCCGGATCTCCATGTGCATGACCTCGTCCACACCGCAGGCCAGGCGCAGCGGGGCATCGAGCAGATCGAGGTCCGTGATGTTGAGTCGTCCACCCAGCAGCTTATTCCAGGCAATGTCCTCACGCCGGCGTACCGCCGAAACGAAGCTGCGCCGATCGTTCGCGTGAAGGCTCGCCGCGTCGGAGTAAGGCGCGTACTCGCTCAGCGTAAAACAGTTCAGCACCTGGACGCGATGCCCCGCGCGGAGCCAATGCTCGATGCTGAGACCGAGTGAAAACGCGGCGTCATCCCGGTGCGGCGACACGACAACAACTCTCACACAAGGCTCAGATGCGTGCTGCCAATCTTACGCCGCCATAGAGCGTCGACCTATTTCCATTTACCATTTGTTTCCGTGTACGACCCAGCGTATCGCGTGGTTGAGATGTTTCTAAAGCGCGGAACCCTTGTTCGAGGTTCAACCACAACCACTCATGTGCTGTGCTGTGCTGTTGAAGAGCGTACCTGCAATACGCTCTTCAACCACAAG
>CAXTBJ010000006.1:37835-40612 GCA_964242585.1 uncultured Bryocella sp. | reverse complement strand
TGTGCTGTGCTGTGCTGTTGAAGAGCGTACCTGCAATACGCTCTTCAACCACAAGAGGCAACTAACTGGACACTTTATTCAAAATCACCGCCGTTTCCACGGTGCGTCCACCTGCCCCGGCCAGCACTTTCGCCACAGGTTTGTTCGCTGTCACCGCTTTGGCGACAGCCTCTTCTTCTGCGATATTGCGGTACAGGTGCAGCGCCTGCGCTACCACCTGATCCATATTGAAGTAGCGATAATTCGCCAATCGGCCGCAGAAGTAGACATCCGGCGTGGCTTCAGCGAGCTCTCGATAGAGCTCATAAAGACGAGCGTTTTCAGGCTGCGGCACCGGGTAGTACGGGTCGCCCTCGGCCATCGGGTACTCATAAACCACACTGGTCTTCTCGTGCCGCTGGCCGGTAAGGTGTTTGAACTCCGTGATACGCGTGTAGGCGTGCTCGTTGGGATGATTCACCACGCCTACGGGCTGCAGCTGCTCCACATCGTGTGTTTCGTGCTGAAAACGCAGGGAACGGTACGGCAAACGGCCGAAGCGAAACTCGAAAAACTCATCGATCGGACCGGTGTAGATCATCTTGCGATAGCCGTACTCGCCCACGATCTCGCGGTAGTCGGTCGCGGTCATCACCGTGATGCGCGGATGCGCGAGCATCCGTTCGAACATGCGGGTGTAGCCTTCGAGCGGCATGGCTTGAAACGCGTCGGAAAAGTATCGGTTGTCGCGATTCAGCCGCACGGGAATGCGTCCCGCTACGCTGCTATCGAGCTGGGAAGGATCGACACCCCACTGCTTGCGCGTGTAATTGCGGAAGAACTTCTCATACAGCTCACGGCCCACCTTGGATACAACGATGTCCTCGGAGGTGCGGATCTCGTCACGCGTTTCGGCCCGCTCGGCAAGAAACGCTTCCATGCCCTCCGCATCGAGATCCAGGCCGTACAGCTGGTTGATGGTATCCAGATTGATGGGTATGGGCAGCATCTTGCCATCGACGGAGGCGAGCACGCGATGCTCATACGGCCGCCATTCGGTGAAGCGTGACAGGTAATCGACCACCTTCTCCGAGGCGGTATGGAAGATGTGCGGACCGTAGGGGTGCACGAGAATGCCGTCGGCATTGTGTTCGTCATACGCGTTGCCGCCGATGTGCGGCCGCTTGTCCACCACGAGCACGCGTTTTCCCTGGCCGGCGGCAAGCCGCTCCGCCAGGACCGCACCCGCAAAACCCGCGCCCACGACCAGATAATCATAGCTTTCCATCAACGATTTCGCTTTGCGATAGGCCATCACCTCGAGCGGCGCCGAGATCCGCACGGAGGTCGTCCGCTTAGGGCGCACCCGCTCGATCTCACGCGCCATCGCGGCCCAGGTGGAATCCCAGGTGGATTGGGCCAATTTGCGCCGCACGCGCGACTGCCACACCGCATCGCCGGGTGCCGCCAGTGCACGATCCAGCGCCGCTGCGAACTCGGACGCGGTCGCGGCGATCTCCACCAGACCGGGCTCGCCATAGTCGTGCACCACATCGTGAATCGGCGTGGAGACCACACGCTTGCCGGCGGCGAGATACTCCGGCGTCTTGGTGGGCGAGATAAAACGCGTGGACGCGTTCATCGCAAAGGGCAGCATCGCCGCGTCCCAACCGGCAAGGTACGCGGGCAATTCGCTATAACCCTTGCTGCCAAGGTAGTGCAGATTTTCTGCCTGGGGCAACTCACGCCAATCCAGCTTGGCCACGGGCCCCAGCAAAACGAAATGCATCTCCGGCCGCAGGCGCGCGACCTCACGCATCAGTTCGCGATCGAAACGCTCATCCAGAACGCCGTAGAAACCGACACGCGGATGCGCGATGCCGGCCTGATCCGCCGGTTCCTTCTGCGGCAAAAGGGCCTGCCGAAAGTGTTCCGGCTCAATGGAGCTCGGAAAGGCGTGCACATTTCCGTGCTGCGTGCGCTTGTGCTCGAAGAGCGAACGTCCGCCCGTAAAGACCACATCCGCGCGGTCGAAGAGCTCGCGCTCTCTCTCCAGCAGATCGGCAGGGGCTCCGGCGAAGGCGGAGAGCTCATCCATCGCGTCGAAGACGGTGACCTCCGGCGTCAGGTGCGCGGCGAAGTCCAACGCCATGGGTGTATAAAACCACGCATCGAAGCGCGTCACCTGCCGTTCCGCGAGAAAGGCATCCAGCAGACGCCGCACAATCGCGCTGCTGTCCTCGTTCCACAACAACTGCGGCGTGACCACGACGACATGCGGCGCATCCTCCACCTGTGCGATCTCAAGCGATCCACCTGCGGGTACCGTGGCGTTTGCCGGATCGTGCCAGACCGGTTCTTCCCAATAGAAAACCGTGCGCGTACGCGCCGCGCGCCGAAGCAGGTGCTGCGGACGCTGCGTGACAAAGAGCCAACGCAGGTGCGAAAACACCAGAAGAACAGGATGAGTGGGGTTCACCTCTTGAGCTTGCTTGATCGTGGTGGTGAAAGGCAAGAAAACTCCGGACGCCGTTTGGCGCAGGTAAGGTGGCGGCACCATCGGCTCGATGGCACACACAATGGAGACTCGGGGCCGAACGTCCGAGAGCAGACTCGTCGGGCATCACGGCCCAGGCGTACTGGATGGGGCTTACTCTTAGCTTAGAAGCAGCGGAAGGCCTGCGAGTTGTCGAGATCGAGAGGCGGTTTCGAGCGCGTACATCGTGTCGCGGACTCGCTTCTGCAGCAGAAGCTCGGCAGCAGAGACTTTTCCCAGCGCAGCCCGGCACCGCAACGGC
>CAXTBJ010000006.1:32246-37735 GCA_964242585.1 uncultured Bryocella sp. | reverse complement strand
AACGGCTCTAGTTTAGAAACATGGTGCGGTAGAGCGTATCGCGCTGCACGGGCTTGAACCCGGCATCGCGAATGATGCGGCGCAATTCCTCTTCCGTCGTACTGTTGGCGGTGCCCGCGGCCTTGACCACGTTTTCTTCAAGCATCACGGAGCCCACATCGTTGCCGCCGAAGCGCAGGCCCATCTGCAGCACTTTGAGGCCCTGTGTGACCCACGAACTCTGCACGTTGGCGATATTGTCCATGTACATGCGGCTGATCGCGAGCGTCTTCAGGTATTCCACCGAGGTCGCCTCTTCCCAGCCGCGGCCGCCGAGCGCCGTGTTGTTAGGCTGAAAGCTCCACGGAATGAATGCGGTGAAACCGCCTGTTTCCTCCTGCAAACGGCGCACCACCTCGAAGTGGTTCACACGATGCTCCATCGTCTCCCCCACGCCGAACATCATGGTCGCAGTGGTGCGCATGCCGAGCGCGTGCGCGGTACGGTGCACGGAGACCCAATCCTCCGTCCGGCACTTCAGGCGCGCAATCCGGTGCCGTACCTCGTCATCCAGAATCTCCGCACCGCCGCCGGGAATGGAATCGAGCCCCGCGTCGCGCAGACGCTGGATCGTGTCGCGCAAGCTGATCTCGGAGTATTCGGCGATGGCCAGAATCTCCGAGGCGGACAGGCAATGCAGCCAGACCTGCGGAAAGCGCTGCTTGATGCCGGAAAAAAGCGACTCAAACCACTCGATCTTCAGATCCGGATGGATGCCGCCTTGCATCAGCACGCCCGTGCCGCCCATCTCCACGGTCTCACGGACCTTGTCGTAGATGGTGTCGAAGTCGAGGATGTAGCCTTCCGCGGCCAGTTTGCCCTTCAACGGCCGGTAAAACGCGCAAAAGGTGCAATACTCCGTGCAGAAATTCGTGTAATTGATGTTGCGATCGATGATGTAGCTGACGACGCCTTCTGGGTGCAGCCGGCGACGCACAGCGTCGGCTTCCATGCCGATACCGATCAGGTCGTCGGAGGCGAAGCAGTCGAGGGCTTGTTCCCGCGTAATCCCCATGTGTATAGTGTACGCCTGCGCTGCGCGAGTCAGCTTCCCTGCACTCGCTTGAAGGCGACCGCGAGATCGCCCGCGAGCGGCGGCAGCGTAAATACCCTGCCGCTTTTGTCATGGCGCAAATCCTGCGTCTCCGTGCTCACGAGCCGGCCGCTGACCGTGTCCCAGGCGGCAACCGTATAGTGGCCCGGCGCGAGCCCGGGCACCTCGACGGCGAGCCGCCACGGCTTGGCACGGCGGTCCAGCTGACCTTTTTTGAGCAGCGTATCCCGCCGCAGCAGGTACACCACCGCCTGATCGCTTGTGGCGCAGCCGAAACGGGCCAACTGCCTGGTGGTGACCAGCTTGCCTGCCGAATCGCGCACGCGCATCCCGCTGCTGACGTTCACGCGCGCGAAGCGCCGCCAGTCCAATAGGGGCAAGAATCCCGCCAGGCCGCGCTGTGCCACACGCATCCCGGGCGTCAGGGTGTGCACCCGGCGATTGGGCCAGCGCATGCCGCCGCCCACGCCGCCCGAGGCCAGATGCGCCCATTGCATGTGCCGGAAGTATTCGTCGTCGAAGGCCTCGGGCAGGGTGCGGCGGTGGTCCTTGAAGGTGTGGATGGGGCCGTGCTCGGTGTCGAAGAAGGGCCGGTTGTCGGTGATCTCCGCAATTGATTCCTTCACGATGCGTCCCATTCCGATAGCCGCGTCCACGGTGTTTCTCGGATGGTCGATCGTGCCCTCTTCATAGATGTGGATCGTCGCAAAGTCGAGCGCGGGATGCCGATAGATCGCCGGTTCCATCTGCATATGGGACCGCCAGCGCAGTTCCGGCCCGAAGAGCGAAACGGTCTGCGGGTGCGCCCGGCCGAACTTGCGCATTTCCACGGAGCGCAGATGCAAACTCAGGTCCTCGATGAACTCCACAAACGGTTCGGCGCTCATTTCGCCCTGCGCGGGATGGATCTCGTTCCACACATCCCAGGCAAACAGCGCGCCGGAGCCGCCCCAGCGCTCGGCGGCAAAGGTCAACCGTGCCTTGATCGCCTCGCGCGTTGCGCGGCACAGCAGCGCGCGTGAGGGGTGGCGCAAGGGACCCCCGTTTTTTTCGCTATAGGGATGGTGCTTAAACTTCAGCCACATCCAGAAGGTGTCGAACGGCGTCAGCAGGATGCGGATGCCGTGCTTTTCGCACAGCGCGAAAAGGTCATCCCAGAACTGCACCACATTGCGCGACCACTTGCCGGGCGCGGTCTCAAAATAGCGATGCCGCACCTGCGCGTACTCCAACATCAGGCGCATGCAGGTGACACCGTGCGCGGCGAGCTTGGCGAGGTATGCCTCCACGGCTGGGACGTTTTTGCGGCCAAAGAGCGGGTTCAGCTCGATCCAGCTGATGGCATCGTTCTGGCCGATGGCGTGCCAGGGCTGGCCGTCGTCGGTTTGGAAGTAGGGTACCCCGGGCGTGCGCTCGATCCAGCGAGGTCCGGTGCCCGGCGGCGCGAGATACAGGGGGTGCAAGGGATTCTGCGTTCCAGGTGCCATCTATCCAGAGCTATTGTCCGCTATCCGGCGAGCGGCCGCACGGGCATCGCGAATCAGGTCCGGCACGCCCACGCCGCGGTAGCCGTTGCCGAGCAGATCGAGCGCACCCAGCGCCTTCACGCGGCAGTCAAGCGCGGCCATCCGATCCGGATGGCCGACCTCGTACTGCGGCAGGCTATGCGGCCAGCGGATCACGGTCGTTAGGGCCGGGTCGGGCGCGGGTAAGCCGGGCAGAACGGCCCCGAGTTCACGCCAGGCCTCGGCGGCAATCGCCTGGTCCGGCAGCGGGTTGAGCCGGTCCGCCATCGTGCCGCCGAAGAAGACACGCAGGATGCGGGCGCCGACCGGAGCGCGGTCGGCAAACTTCTGTGCCGTGAAGGTGCCGGCGAGCAGTTTTGGCCGGTCAGGCCGCGGCGCGCCGTGCTGGGGAACAAGAAAGCCGAAACCCGGCGGCACCTCGAAGGTTTGTGCCGTTTCAGCGGGCCAGCAGAACGTGGCGAGCACGGCGGAGCTGGCCGCCGTGGGGATCAGCGCGGCGGCTTCGGCGTCCACCGGTGCGAGCAGGCGGCGGGTCGCGTCGATGGGCATGGCCAGCAGAAGGTGGTCGAACGGCACGAAGCCGATCGCACAGGTGTTCAGATCGGGGGCCGCGAAGCGGCAGAGCCAGCTGCCCGCCGGAGACCGGGTAAGCGCCACGGCTGAGGTCCGGGTGTGCAAACGATCCGCCGGCAGCGCCGCCACGAGCGCGTCTACCAGCGAACCCATGCCGCGGCGCAGCGTGGTAAAGGTCGGCTGCGCGGGCCGGCCGCCGCGCTGCCTGCGCTGCTCCTGCAACGCCAGGATCAAAGACCCGTGCTCGGCCTCCATCCTGGTGAAGGCTCCCATGACCGCGTGCACGCTGAGCCTGTCCACCTCGCCGCCGAAGACGCCCGACAGCAGCGGCGCGCCGATCTTGTCCAGCACCTCCTCGCCGAAGTGCCGCCGCACGAAGCCGGCGACCGACTCGTCGCCCGGCGGGCTGCCACCCCGCAGCTCGTCCGCGCGTTCCACCTCGCGGGCGTAAGCCGCTTTGGCCTCGGGGGAGAACAGCGGCGAGACATCCAGCGAATCCAGATCCTCGGGTACCATCATGCGCATGCGGTCGGGCATGGCGACAAGCGCGCCATCGACCCAGACATAGGTCTTTTTGGTCGCGTCCTTGGATGAAATGACCTGATCCCCGAGGCCGAGCGCTTCGGCGAGCTCACGGGCCCAGGGCTTTTCGGTCACCCAGGCGTCGGGGCCGCCCTCGCAGATCCATTCGCCCTCGGGGGTGTGATGGCGTGTGGTCTGCACCGTGCCGCCGAGGCGATCGGAGGCCTCGTAGAGGTGCCAGTCGAGCGGCTTGCCGGCGCGGCGACCCTGTTCCAGCTCATAGGCGGCGGCCAGACCGGCGATGCCGCCGCCGAGGATGGCAATGCGCTTCATGCGCCCGCGAGGACCGGTTCGGCGGCCGGGACCGGCTCCGGCAACGGCCCGGTGCGCACCTCGGCTACCGTGCTCCAGGGGGCGGAGGCGGGGAGCGGAGCATCGGTACCGGTGCGGGTGGCGAGTACGTGCGCGATGGCGCGGATCAGCGTGGGCGACTCGTTCAGGCTCTCGGCGCGGGTGATTTCGAGGCCGATCTCTCGGCCGAAGTCGCGGAAGTTGACGTCGATGTCGTAGAGGATCTCGACGTGATCGCAGAGAAAGCCGACCGGCTGCATGACGACCGCTTTATGACCGTCCGCGGCGAGCGCTTTCAGAGTGTCCTCAACGGAGGGACCGAGCCAGGGCGCGCCGGCGATGCCTTGGCTCTGGAAGGCGAAGACCCAGTCTGCCTCCGTCATGCCGAGCGGTGCGAGCCGGCCGGCGATCGCGGCGGCAGTACCCTTGCACTCCACCGGGTAGGGGTCGCCTTTGGCCGCTATACCGTAGTTTTGGATGCCTTCGGCGGGAGGCGCCGCGCCGGGGCGGGAGGCGGCACCGCGAGCGGCCTCCTCCGGCGTGGCCGCACGGATGGTGCGGCACGGTACCGAGTGCGCGGTGAACAGGACGGGCACGCGAACCGTCTTCCCGGCCGCGGCGCTGGCTCTGGCGCAGGCCGCGGCCCAGGCCGGCCACATACGCTCGGCGAAGGCGAGCGGCAGATCGGGCTCGTCGGCCCAGCCGGCGATGAAGTCGTAGGTGAAGGGCTGCTCGCCTTCGCCGCTGTAGGCTTCGGCGAGGGCGGCGTCGAGCGCGCGGCGGTAAAGGCCGGTGGAGGTGCGGCTGTTCTGCGGGGCGAGGCAGAGAACCTTTGCGTGTTCAATGCCGTCAACCTTCATCCGCCGGACCACGTCCGCGATGTAGGGGTGCCAGTTGCGCATACCGACGTAGACCGGTTGGCCAAGGGAGGCGGCGAGCAGGCGGCCCTGCAGCAGCGTCCAGCGGGTGAGCGGCGGAGCGTCTTCCGGCCGCGGGCGCTCGGGCAGGGGCTCGTCCTTGAGGCCGATCTCGGCGTAGCGTTCCTGCAGCTCTTCGACGACGTGCTGCGGCATGGGCCGGCCGCCGGTAACCTTGGCGAGATACTCGGCCATCTCGGAGAGGCGGTCGGGGGTGCCGTGGGCGAGGAGGAGGATCGCGCTGCCGGTGCGGGGCTGGATTTGGCCTGCCATAGAGCCTATGGTAAGCCGCGGGTCCCCCCCTCCCCCGTACTTTTTGTGCAAAGTCTTGCCGCGATGGAACTTAGACCCGGACTTTTGCGCTGGACCTGAGCCTGAAGGAAAGGCCCGGCAATTTGCCGGGCCTTTGCGACGTGATTACCTTAGCAGATCTGTTGGGGGTGGAGTGCAAGCCTGTGGGGCTGCTTATGACTTGGATTCGGAGGTTGAGAAAGCAGATTCCCTTCG
>CAXTBJ010000006.1:29753-32146 GCA_964242585.1 uncultured Bryocella sp. | reverse complement strand
CCTGTGGGGCTGCTTATGACTTGGATTCGGAGGTTGAGAAAGCAGATTCCCTTCGAGAATGACAGACAGAGGGGCAACGGCAAAAGCAACACGCTCACGCTCACGCTCACGCTCACGCTCACGCTCACGCATCAGACGAGCGCATCAGCCCAGAGGGAGAGCACAGCTAGGGCAAGGGCTCGGCGACGACTTCGATGTCGATGTGGCGGGTGCTGCCCACGATGTCGATGGAACCTACGGTTTGCGGCTTGCCGGGGGTGAGGACGGAGGTGCCTTCGAGGAGGCTCTGACGGATGACGGGGTCCTGCGCGAGCGAGCCACCCTGCGGCGGCACGGCGCTGGACTGCTCCACCTTGGAGCGCAGGCGTAGGCCGCCCGCGAAGCGATCCAGGGTAGCGGCGATGTTCATGCCGACATCGATATAGGTGTATTGCGTCTGTTGCCCCGCGCTGTCCTTGTCATAGTTTCCCGTGAGGATCGGCACCTTATCCCCCTGCTTAAGGGTGACCTGCTGGCCGGTGACCACAACCATCGCGAAGTGCTGCACACCGATCCGCTTGCCGCTGTCGAGTTCCGAAAGGGTGTAAGTAAGCCGGTAGGTCGGTTTGGGCTTGTCCAACTCCGCAACTAGGCGACCCATAAAAGCGATCTGGTCAGGAGGTGCGGAGACCACGATGTCATTCGTCGTATTGAGCAAGTAGATTTTGTCACGGGGATCAACCATGTTGCGCAAGGCGACAAGGATCTCGTTCGCATCGTTTGCCTGTGCCACATTGGTGAGATGGAAGACCTGAATGGGATTCTGTTCCGGTCGGGGTGGCGTCTGCGCGGTCGCAACTAACGTTGTGAGGGTGAGGGCGCACATGAGGACGATATAGCTGGCCTGCAAGGTGTGACGAATTCTAAGAAGCTGGCTCACTGAACTTTTCCTTGGGGTTGTGCGGTGGACGAGGGAGGCGTGGAAGCCGGTGGGGTGGTTGGGGGCGGATCTTCGGGTTTGGGGGGCGGGGGCGGGTCGAAGAAGCTTTTGAACGCCGCTTGTTCGCCGTTTTGGGTGGCTTCGAGCCAATCTGGGGCGAATTGTGCAAACTTAGCCAGCTCAGCGAGCTCGATTGATCCAGGGCGACGCGACATGCGCGTCAGCAGACGTTCCCCCGCGGTGAGCGGCATGGGCGGGGCGGGCTGGCTTAGTGCGTGTAGGTCGTCCAAGGCTCTGGCCTCTTCCGCGTTCAAAGCTGCAGGCTGTTTTTCCAGGTCGGGACGAGGGGCAGGCTGTGGGGAACTGGTGAGCGATCGGGAACGGAGTGCAGGAGGCTGTAAGGCGGACCGTTCCCGAAAAGAGCTCCCCACGCCGGAAGGCGCAATGGGGGGAACGAATACGTGATGCCTTTTCATGACGGGAGCCGGTGTGACGGCATGGTGAGCGGGGAGAAACAAAAAGGCCAGGGCCGCGGCGAGGGCAGGAGAGGCTGCCAGAAAACCCCACCATGCCTTGCGCAGGCCGGCCTGCCGACGGGGTGCGTACGCCGGAGTATTTGGGACGGTAGCGTGGTCTTCCAGGCGGCGCAGCAGGCGATCGTTCAGGCCGGCGGCGGGTTGGGCATCCCCGAGTTGGGCGAGAATTCGGTCGAGGCGGGCGTCGGGGTGCGACTTACGATCGGAACGGTTCATCGGCTTGCTCCCTTGGCCTGGGGCGTGTCCAGCCGTTCGCGCAGGCGGGTGCGGGCGCGGTGGAGCAGGGCGCGGATGGCGGACTCGGATTTGTTCATGATTTGGGCGATTTCTGCGGTTTCGAGCTCCTGGAGGGCGCTCAGGAGCAGTGCCTGGCGCTCGGGGGCGGGTAGGCGGTCGATGGTTTGGAGCGTTCGGCGCATCTCTTGCGCTTCGTGGAGAGTTTGGTCGGCGGGGGTGGTTTGGGCGATGAGGGTTTGGAGGAAGGCCTCGTCGGCCTGGTCGGGGCGGGTGCGCCGGCGGCGGTCGAGGGCAAGGTTCCAGGCGATACGGATGAGCCAGGGGCGGAGGTCGCGTATTCCGGGGAGTTTGTTTTGATTTTGGAGGACGCGGAGGAAGGTGTCCTGGACGACGTCTTCGGCTTCGGTGCGGTTGCGAAGGAGGCTGTTGGCTACGCGGAAGAGGGTGGCGGCGTGGGTGTCGACGAGCGTGGGAAAGTCCACCGCGGCGGCGGTGGCGTGAGTGGAGCGCGGCAGCGGCAGGGTGAGTTCCTCGAACACGTTTGCGGAGCCTTCTACCGTGACAGACGCGAGAGGCGGCTGGGCGCTCGGGAATTTTTAGAAAAGGTTATGACAAGGCAGGAGGCTATAGCGGTCTCCCGAGGGGTTTGGAGCAGCCGCGAGCAGAATACGGAGATCCTTCGCTACGCTCAGGATGACGGC
>CAXTBJ010000006.1:26286-29653 GCA_964242585.1 uncultured Bryocella sp. | reverse complement strand
GCTCAGGATGACGGCGGACTGCCCACCTGCACGGGAACGAGGCTAGTCGTTACCGCCGACCCGTTCGGCCGGACTTCTCCGCTGTTAACCGGCTTCCTTTGATCCAGGTCCGCAACGTTTTGGCTTACCAGAGCCACTGGAAGGAGATCCTTCCCCTTTGCGAGGCTTGCGAGACTTCGCGGGACTTGAGCTCGCCAAAGCTGTAATAGACTCAGCGACACATCTTTTTGGGAGGTGACGCGATGCATCTGCAATGGTTCCGTCTCGGAGCAGTGGCACTTCTGGGGCTGCCCCTGGTTGCCCATGCCGACACGATCTATCAGTTCACGTTGACTTCCACCCAGGGCTACGCCGGGGGGAGTGGGAGTTTTGCGTTGAATGTTCAGCCGCCGGATGTAGGGACCGTGGCGTACAGCTTTTCCGGGGGTCCGCCGTACACAGTGGGTTACCAGATCGATGCCTTCACAGAGACGTACACGCCGCCTCCAGGCGGCTACGCAGCGACTAGCCGCGAGTTTCCCCTTAATCTGAGCTATATCCAATTTACGGACGGTGTGCTATCGGCTTTTAGCGCCTTTGACTTCTTTGGCGGAACCCCTAGTTGCCAACCCACGCTGGCTATAGGGTTGACCAGCTACTCCTACAGCGAGGTCTGCTTCCTGTACAGCGATTTTCCCCAGTTTTATAACGATGCGGGGACCGTGACGATCACGCCTGCGACCGCAGCGGCGGTCACTCCCGAGCCTCCGGAATGGGTGCTGCTGGGCACAGGGATGCTAGCGATGCTGGGTGTGGTGCGGCGGCGAATGGGAGGGGTGGAGCGCGGCGGCGGGGTGAGTTCGTCGAACATGTAGCGGAGCCTTCGATCCGAACAGCCTGGTGCGAGCTAAGGTCTACAGGGCTACCGTGATGCGCCTTTGTCAGGACTGGTCCCCCTTATCGCTCAAGGAGGTAGATCGTCCGATTGGGCCAATCCCAAACGGTCTTGAACTGGCTGAGTGCTTGGAAGCCGAGATAGATGGCTGCCGGTTCGGTGATGCCAAGCCCTTTATCAGCGGGCGATCCGACGGGATGAATCGTCATCGCTGGAAGGCTGATGTGCACTCCGGGCGTCAGCTGGAGGTCTATGACTCGGTAGACAACACTTCCATCTTCATCTTTGCCCGGCAGGGGCACCAGATTTCCGGCTCTGACGAGAGACTCCCGCAGAGTGTCGTTCATCTCCAGGGAACCGCTCTGTCCCGTGTCGAACGCCCCGATGAGGGACTGGCGGCCAAGTCTTACGGGGATCAACGGATCGTTCGGACGCCGCCGGGTCGTGAACGGCAAAGTTGCCAAGATTTTTTCGCCGTCGAGCAGTTTTGGGTGTGAACCCCCCACGCTTTTCTCAAGAATCAATTGGCGTTTTGCGTAGTCGAGTTCGAAGGCGTACCCGGCGTACGCCTGGTAGCCCACGAAACCCAGGAAGTCCGGGGTGATGTCCTTCTCGATGAAGCCCAGGTCGTTACTCTCCACCGACGGCACGTCTCCGGGCTTGAAGCCGGAGACATCTACTTTGTGAACACACTCCCGAATCGTGATTGTGTAGGTCTGACCGCTGCCGACACGGGCTTCGCCCTCGATTTTTCCAGGGCCGAGATTTTTGAGAAGGTGATCGTTCAGCACCAGGGCGTCCGGGGTGCCCGTGTCGAACATTATCTTGCCCTGGGTGCCGTTTACCTCCGCGTGCAGGAAGATGAAGTCGTTGATCACGGTGATCGGCAAGATCACGTGCTCTGCACTCAAGGCGAATGGCGTTCCGCAGCCGCTGCTGCCCCGGGTGCACCGTGCCTCCACGCCGCTTGATGCCGCTAAGAGCAACAAAAGACTGACGTTCCGAAGGAAAGACATGGCAGGATCGTAACATTTACGACCGCGTTGCGAACGACGCGAACAAGGTGCAGATTCCTCCTTGAGACAACGTTCCGCTGCATTTGCAAAGGGTAAGTATTGCTAAGTCGCCTTCGCGGAAGTTAGCAGCGGATCTTCAGGCGCGAATGGCCCAGGGGCTCTCGGCTTCGTCGGGAGTGCGGGCGGTTGGGGGTGGATGCCGTAACGCTTGACCAGGTCGGTGACCTGGAGGACGGCTTCGACGGGGGTGTTGGGGACGATACCGTGGCCGAGGTTGAAGATGTGGCCGGGGCGGTTGTTGGCTAACGTGAGGATCTCGCGGACACGGGATTCGATGACTCCCTCGGGAGCAAACAGTGTGATGGGGTCGAGGTTGCCCTGGACGGCGCAGCCGGGGCCGGCGGCGCGCCAGCCCTCGTCGAGGGGGATGCGCCAGTCGAGGCCGAGGACGTCGGCGCCGGTTTCGCGCATGGTGGGGAGCAGCGAAGCGGTGTCCACGCCGAAGTAGATGACGGGGACGCCCATGGCGCGGACGCGGGCGACGAGCTCGGTCGTGGGGGCGAGGACGAAGGCGCGGTAGTCGGCGACGGAGAGCGCGCCGGCCCAGGAGTCGAAGATCTGGATGACGTCGGCGCCGGCTTCTACCTGCTGCTGCGCGTAGGCGGCCAGGACGGCGACCAGTTTTTCCATCAGCAGGGGCCAGGCCTTGGAAGAGCCGGTGACGGGCTCGAGGTCGCGGACCTCTTCCGGACGCCAGGCGTGTTCGGGGCGGGAGTTGAGCGCGGAGGCGGCTTCTTCGGCGAGGGGCGGGGCGGGGTGGGGGGATGGGACGGGGGCGAATGCAGATTCCTTCGCTTCGCTGCGGAATGACAAATCATTTGGGGCGCTGGCGTACATCATGCGCTTTGTTTCGATGTAGTTGCGGGAGCTGGAGCCTTCGATCATATAGCTGGCGAGGGTGAAGGGTGCGCCGATGAAGCCGATGATGCCCAGCTGGTCGCCGTCCGCGCGCGGTGGACTGAAGTGTTTGGCTACCTTCGAGATCGCGTGGGCTACGTAGCCTAGTTCGTCGGCGCGATCGGTCTGGAGGGCCTCCACGTGGGCGAGGGTGCGGACGGGGTTGTGGACGACCGGACCTTCGCCGTTGACGAATTCGAAGTCGAGGCCCATGGGGGTAAACGGGAGCAGGAGGTCGGCGAAGATGATGGCGGCGTCGACGCCGAGGCGCTCGGCCGCGGTGATGGTCACCTCGGCGGCGATGTCCGGGGTGCGGCAGATTTCGAGCAGGGTGTGGTGGCGGCGGACGGCCATGTATTCAGGCATGTAGCGGCCTGCCTGGCGGAGGAACCAGACGGGGGTGCGATCGACGGGCTGGCGCAGGCAGGCGCGGACGAAGCGGCTGCTCGCCCCCCCTGTGCGGTCGGTTTCAGATGCCATCGTGTGTACCCCCAAAGAGTTCAGGCTAGCACCGCTGGGG
>CAXTBJ010000006.1:15119-26186 GCA_964242585.1 uncultured Bryocella sp. | reverse complement strand
GGGGCGGTTATTGGCCGTACTGTTTGCGGAACGGAATGTGATAAACGACACCGACGGTGCCGAGGGTGGGGGTGAATTTAGCTTCGCCGGTGTTCCATTGCTGGCCCTGGATGTCGAGCTTGAGATCGAAGCTGCGGGTGACCCCCAGGTCGAGTCCGCCGCCGTAGCTGTACACCACCGAGTTGTCGCCGGTGTAGTAGACGTTCTGGGGAAAATGGATATTACCCGGGCCGACAAGGAAGTCCACGTAGGGGACGGCGCGACCGAAGGCGTGCGCGGCACGCAGACCGACGAGGTAAGAGTGCTCGCCGACGAAGGAGTTGCTGTTGAGATTGGCGCGGAGCTCAAGCGAGGGTTGGACGGGAATACGCAGAAAACGGGTGTAGTCGAGACCGAAGGCGGCGCCGCTGTCGTGATTGGAGCCGTAGGCGGGATTGGCGATTTGAACGCCGGCGAAGACGGAGATGTCGGCGTCACGGCTGGCGGTGCTGCGGGCCTGAGCCGTGGATTGCGTCGAAAGGGTGAGAGCCGCACAGAGGAGTGGGAGAAAAGAGAGACGTTTGGGGGAGAAAGCCATCAAGGTCACCAACAAAGACTAGGGTACGCGCGGCGCGAGCCGAACTTTCCAGCCTTCGGTAACGTCTCGCGAACACTTTGGGAACCAGCTCCACGACCGTGGGAGCGGTTGCGATCCCAAAACGGGACAACCTGCGAAAGAAGATCGCCTTGTTGGTATTCGATGGAGCCGGCTTTGGCTACACTGTTGCGGGGCTCCGAGCCGGCAGAGGGTTGCCCGCCGCTCAGCGGCCCCTACTGTCCCATAAGAGAGTTGATGTTTTGACCATGACGAATTACCTTGAGCTGCCCACCGGGTCCCAGGCCCCGGAGCGGGTGAATGCCGTTATCGAGATCCCGCTGGAGTCCAGTATCAAGTTTGAGTACGACAAGGATCTGCACGTCTTTCGGCTGGACCGGAACCTGTACTCCGCCGTGCACTACCCGGGGGACTATGGGTTCATTCCCAGCACGCTGGGCGATGACGGCGACCCGCTGGATGTGCTTGTGCTGGTGGACCGGCCGAGCTTTCCGGGATGCCTGATGGAGGTGCGGCCCATCGGCGCGTTGATGATGGTGGACGGCGGCGAGGGCGATGAGAAGATCCTGTGCGTAGGCACCAAGAATCCGCGCTACACCGAGGTAACGGAGTACACGCAGATTCTGCCGCATGTGCTGATGGAGATCGCGGAGTTTTTTGCGACGTACAAGAACCTGGAGAACAAACGGGTGGAGATCGGCGGTTGGAAGGACGCGGCGGCTGCGCGCGAGTTGGTGACCAGGGCGCAGCAGGCGTTTACGGCAAAGAATGCCGCGAAGGCATGATTCTGAGCGGGAGTACCCGGGAGCGGGACGGACGAAGCTCCAACGAAGAGATAGGGGTATGTTTCGCTCCGCTCAGGATGACGACCGCTATATCCCTTGGGAGAATTTGCCTTACGGCTTCTGCCTGAGTGCGATCGGGTAAAGGAGTGCTCCGGCCAGAGCGACCAGCGCGGCGAAGCCGAGGGCCGGTAACGGGCCGATACGTTCGCTGCGGGCTGCCCAAAGGGCAAAAAGGATGAGCAGCGCGGGCCCGATGCCGGCCAGGATGGTGCCGGGGAGGCCGCCCGGGATGCGAAAGGGGCGCACGAGGGCGGGCTCGCGGACGCGCAGGGCGGTGAGGGCGACGAACTCCAGCAGGAGCGCGGCGCCGTAGAGCACGAGGTCAATGGAGATGAGGCGCTCAAAGCTGAAGCGCAGTGCGAGCGCCCAGAGCGCGGCGCAGGCCACGAGGGCGGCATAGGGGACGCCGCGGGCGTTTTCGCGGCGGAACCAGTGCGGCAGCAGGCCGTCCTCGGCCATGGCGTAGGGAACCCGGGCGTAGCTCATCATCAACGGATTGAACATGCCGACGCCATTGATCATGCCGCCGAGCACCACGGCGAGGCCGAGCCAGGGGCCGACGAGGGACCCGGCGGCGTCGGTCCAGGCGCCGGTGGAGAAGCGCGCGGCCCCGAGGCCCGCGAGACCGACCGCGAGCAGCGGCAGGATGTAGGTAAAGGCCACCAGTACCGCCGCGCCCAGCATCGCTCGAGAATAGTTCCGCTGCGGGTCTTCGACCTCCTGAGCCACCGTGGAGGCGTTATCCCAGCCCATGTAGTTCCACAGTGCGACGGAAATGGCGCCGGGGAGATCAAGCTGCGGCACCGAAGCACGGAGCGCGCCGGTGCCGACCCCGTGCCAGCGCCAGAGGGCGACGGCGATGAGAACGGCAAAGGGCGCGAGCAGAAGAACGAAGAGCAGGATGGAGCTGTCGCCGACGGCTTGGGCGCCGCGCAGGTTCCAAAGCGTGCAGCCGAGCACCACGGCGAGCGCCCAGAGCGTGCCCCGGTAGCCGGCGGTCCAGCCGGGGGCGACGCGGCCGAGGTAGAGCACGAAGATTGTGGGGTAGATCGCCATGTCAAAGACACTGGCGGCGAGCGAGAGCCAGGCCTCCTGAAAGCCCCAGAAGCGGCCCAGCGCGCGATGCACCCAGACGTAGTAGCCGCCCTCGGCGGGTACGCTGCTGGCCAGCTCGCCGACCATGAGCGAGGTGGGCAGGCTCCAGAAGAACGGCAGAACGGCGAGGATGATGAGCGCGCGCCAGTAGCCTGCCTCCCCGATGATGTCTTCAAGACCATAAGGGCCGCCCGCGACCATGAAGTAGGTCGCGGCGACCAGGGGGAGAAGGCGCAGTTTGCGCGAGGGCTGGGCTATTTCGGGTGCCTCCGAGCCGCTATGGGGGCTGGCTTCAGCGGTGCTTCAGCCGGCATCCTGAGTATGGGTTCTCAGGCGCCTCCCTGAGCATAGCGAAGCGGCTCTCGTACTTTGTCCTCGGGGGCACGATTCTTGTAGGGGTTTCCGAGGGGTGTAGAGCAGCCGTGAATAGCATACAGAGATCCTCCGCTACGCTCAGGATGACGGCGAACCCCTGGATGGTGGCTAGGCTGTCGCTCAGGATGACGGCAGACGTCTGGATAGTGGCTAGGTTGTTGCTCAGATGACGGCGGACTCCTCATCTGCATGAGAACCGCTCTGGAGTGCCGGAGCGGGTTCCGGGGTGGCGGGGTGCTGTTGGCCACGATCTCCGGCAGAACGCAGGTTTCCTTCCACCCCAGCGAGCAAGCTCGCCGGCAACCCGGCTTCGGGAATGACAGACAAGAGAAACAGTGGCACAAGTAGCCGGTCGGCTGAGGCGGCGATCAATAAGTGAATGACTGCTACGCCAGCCGAAATGACAGCTACGCCGGAGCAAGCCTGTGATGGACGGCTGCGCCGAGGATCATCACGGATGCCGTATCCACTGCTGAAGGTCTTCGGAGCTCGCAATTTTTCCCGCGACGATGGCGTCGATCATAGCGCGGGTACGATAGGCGGCAAAGGGAGTGTCAATGCAGCCGGGGGTTTGCTGACCGGGGAGCTTGATCAATACGGCGGGGCGGTCCTGCAGGGCGCCGCCTTGGCTGGCCTGTTCCTCCTCGGCAGTCCAGAAGCCGGAGGGACGCCAGACCGCAGCGGTGCGCCAGCCATGATCGCCCATGACGATGAGGGTTGTGCGGTTCCAGCTGCCATCCCGCTCCAGAAGCGAGCGGAGGTGGCCGAGGTACAGATCGGCCAGGACGAGATTGTCGAGATAGGAGGTGCGGTGGCCTGGAAAGCGACCGGTGCGGCGGTCATAGAAGCCCCAGGGGTGAGGAATGGGCATGTGCAGCAGCACGAGACCGGTGTTTTGTTCGCTTAAAAGGCGATCCCCTGCGGTGTAAAGCGCGCGGTAGTCGGCCTCATGGCGCGTGACGTCGAGTTGCCCGTCTGGATCGACCGAGGAGTCACCTGTGAACCGGGTCCATAGGCGCAGGCCCTGGCCGGCGATTGTGCGCAGGGGGCCGAGCGCGTTGGACTCGATCGAGGCGTTCGGGTTGAGGCCGGCGGGCAGATCGTCGCTGTAGGTCCAGAAACAGCGGCCGAGAACGGCAGGCAGGAGCCGGCAATAGGGCTCGTACCAGCCGGCGATGCCGGTGGGCAGCCCCGCCGCGGCAACGTCCGCAAACACGGTATCGTTCGGATCGAGGAGTTGCCAGGCGTGCGTGCCGCGAGGGCGAAGCAGCAGATGCCGACCGTCGGAGGCGGGGTCGGTGGCGCTGAGCGGGAGCCCGGTGAGCAGCGACGGGACGGCAATCCGGGTGGATTCGGCCGCGGCGACCGCCTGAGTGAGAACGGTGGATGCGGAGGCGAGCCGATGAAGATTCGGCAGCGGAAGACCGGGGGGACGGTTGAGAAAGATCTGCCGGTAGGAGAGCTCGTCAAGGATGACCCAAACGATACGTGGGCCGGGTGCGGACGGGGCAGCAGGCAGCCCGCGACGGGCGACGAACGGAGGATTGAGATGGCGAGTCTCACAGCCATTCCAAAGCAGCTGCCCAAGGATGGACAGGCCGCTGAGCGAAAGCAAGGCGAGGACGGCGACCAGGACGGGTTTGCATCGCCCGAAACGCGGTAGGAGAGCGTCCAGGTGGACGGCGGTACAGCAGAAAAGAGCCGCCGACAGCAGCGAAAGGGAGCCAAGCAGCCGAGGAAGCCAATGGGCGGGATGGTCGGCGAAGGAGGCCGCGGTGGCCACGAGCACCGTGGGCAGCGGGAGCAGAAGCGCGGCCCAGAATAGAAGCTCGGCGCGGGGATGGCGCGCGGCAAGAATCAGGGCCAGAGTAAAAAGCACGGTCAGCGCCAGGAGGTCCACGAGCACGGGGACGAAGAGGACGGCCGCCGAGCCGGGGAGGTGAAAGATGAGTTGGTGCTGCGGCGAGACCAGGGGACCGGTGAGATAGAGCAGGTAGAGGTTGGCGAGCGCAAAGGCGACGGCAAGGTCGGAGGCGAGCGCCCTCACTCCTGCCGGCTTTCGGGAGGCGCTGCGGGCGCAAGGCGCTCGAGGTGAAAGAGGACGCGTCCATTGGCTAAGCGATGTTCACCGGCGAAGCGGAAGTGCCGCGAAAAGATGGCGCGGAAGTTGGTCTCGGTAAGGGCGGCGAAGATGGCCTCGCGGCCGCGGACGAGCTCGCGGAACATGATGTCGGTGGGTGGGACCCACTCGAGGATCAGGGTTGCGGCGGTGAGGGTGACGCAGAGCTCGGCGACCTCGGCGAGCGGGACGCCGTCGTGGAGCAGGAGGTGATGGATCACGGCCAGCATGAGCACGGCATGGAAGCGGCCAGCGCAACGGGCGAGAAAGCCGGCGCTTTCGCGGTTGCGCCAACCGGCGGCGGGGGTGGGATTGGCGAGGTCGACGACGAGCGGAAGGATGGATTTACCGCTTCCCGCGAGCCGGCGGCAAAGACGGTCGACGGTCCGCACATCGGTATCGATGGAGACGACCTCCGCGCCGGTGCCGGCGGCCAGCTCGGAGTAGACGCCGCTGTTACACCCGACATCGAGGACACGGGCAGGGCGGGTTCGTTCGAGCACCGCGGCAACGAAGGCGCGCTTGGCGGCGTGGTCGGCCTCGCTGTAGTGGGTGGCCGTGCCACTGTAGGCGGTCCAGCGGGAGTCCTGCGGCGGGGGGACGGCGCGGCGCATCTGACGCCCGAGCCGCTTATAGGTTTGGCGCAGGATGTGTTCCACGAGTTCGGGCTCGCTCCCGCGGTCCGTTGCGCGACGGGCCGCGGCAACCCCCTGCCCTGCCCCACCGCGGCCGGAGCGCAGACGGCCCAGCAGCGAGGGTAATGTGATGGACGAGAGAACAGGCTGGCGCAGGCGGGCCGTAGGGGACAGCAAGGGGTAGAGTTCTTCGGGCTCGTAGCCGTCGCGGCGGCTGACCGTGGCGCGCAGGGGCCAGCCGAGGTGCGTGTGGGCGATCATCGGCAGCAGAAAGGTGCGAATGAACTGCCCATAGGCGAACCAGATGGGCTGCGTGCGGTCCAGGCGAGCGACCGAGAGCACATCGACGAAGACCGGCTCGGTGCCGCGGAAGAGGATGTTGAGCGGGGTGGCGTCTTTGAGAATCCAGCCCTCGGCGAGGAGATCGCGGCTGAGCGAAAGGGTGAGCTCGGCGGCGGCGAGCCAAAAGGCGGGCGACCACTCCCACGGAAAGGAGGGGAAGGCGATCAGGGGGTGGCGCAGGACGAGCGGCTCGCGGCCGGCGTGGGGGTCCGCCGGGGAGGCGGAGGGACCCGGTTGGGAGGCTTCCGCGGCCTGACCCAGGGTGAGGACTTCGCTCGAGACAAGGCGGCGGTCCGCGACGAGACGGGCGGCGAGCGGAGAGGTGAGGAACTCGAGGAGCTCGGCCTCAAAACCGGGGTGAATGAAGCGATAGGCGCCGTCGGGCCGGAGTTCGACGCTGCCAGCCGGGTCGCGGAAGGTGCGGGGCGCGGTGGGTACGGGAGACGGAGGAGCAGACGGTGAGACAGAGGGAGAAAGCGCAGGGGGAGAAAGCACATCCATGTGGGTCTGCGCCTCGGTTAGGAGTCTGCTCGGGACATGACGGCCGGGGCGGAAGAGGCGGGCGTGGCGCTCAGGGGCTTTTTAGCCTCGGATCGTGTGAAAAGCCGCTTCAGGCTGCGCCGGAAGTAGAACAGAGCACCGGAGGCGACCGCGCCCAGGCTTTGAAAGAGCAGCAGGCAGGACCCTGGGTCCGTGTAGGCGTAGGCGCGATGTTCGAGCGAAAGCCCGAGGGTGAAGAGCAAAAGCAATGTCAGCGACCCATACGTCAATTTGAATGCCATTCTGTTCCTTAGTCTCTGGTCGAGCCTTTTGTACTACAGACGCCAAACGTTAACAGGAAGTTGCGGTACCGGCGCAGTTTCCTCACACCTCTTTTGGCCGTGCGATGAAGGGCCTGCCGATCACGCGCCGATCGCATCCCCTGTGTAGTCTGGAGCCTGGCAACACCGCCCTGTGCCGTATCCCGAAGGAGACCTCCTCGCATCATGGCTTCCCTGCATTTTCCCCATTCGTTTCTGACCTGCGCGGCGTTGCTGGCCGCCCAGTTACTGGCCGCACAAATGCTCGTTGCACTGACGCTTGCTGCACCGACGGCCGGGGCCCAGCAGCCGGCCGCGGTTTCGACGTTGACGACGCCGGCCTCCGCGCCGGAGCTGAGCGTTCCGCCCGCACAGCTCACGCCGCAGCAGATCGGCACCATGCAGGCGAAGCTGGCCGATTGGCCGCAGCTGGCGCGGTACCGGGGGGAGGACCTCCAGCTGGGCGAGCCCGCTCGCGGCGAACGGCGCGTTGTGTTTTTTGGGGATTCCATCACGGACTTCTGGGGGCGCGGGCGCGGCAGGTTCTTTCCCGGGGAGCCGTGGGTCAACCGCGGCATCAGCGGCCAGACCACGCCGCAGATGGCCCTGCGCCTGCATCAAGACGTGCTGGCTCTGCACCCGGAGGCAGTGGTGATCCTGGCGGGCATCAACGATATCGCGGGCAATACGGGAGCCGAGTCGATCGGCGTCATTGAAGAAAATTTCCGCACGATGGTGACGTTGGCGAAGGCGGCGCACGTCAGGGTCGTGCTGAGCTCGGTGCTGCCTGCCGCGCGGTTTCCCTGGCACCCGGGGATCGATCCGCGGGACGAGGTGACCGCGCTCAATCAATGGCTGCAGGGGTATGCGAGGGCGCAGGGCTGCGTTTATTTGGACTACTACCCTGCCCTGGCCGGACCGGACGGCGGGATGCGGCCTGAGTTGGCGAGTGACGGCATCCATCCCACGGATGCGGGGTATGCCGTCATGGAGCCGCTGGCACGGGCGGCCGTGCTGCGGGCGTTGGCCGGTCCCCGGCCCTAGATGGATGGGTGAAGGGCCGAGGTTCCATGCTGGAACCTTGCGGTTTTACAAGGGTTCTATGCTCATTGCGATTGATACGGGCGGTACGTTCACGGATGTCGTGTGGGTCAGGGACGGCAAGCTGGCCGCGCTGAAGGTGCTTTCGACGCCGGACGACCCGGGACAGGCGGTGCTGGAGGGTTTGGCCCGTGCGGGCGCGGCGGCCGGCGTCACCGTGCGGCATGGGACGACGGTGGCGACCAACGCAATGCTCGAGCACAAGGGCGCGCGGGTGGCCTTTGTGACTACGGCCGGCTTTGAGGACACCCTAGCGATCGGACGGCAGGCACGGGCCAAGCTGTACGACTGGTTTCAGGCCGCGCCCCGGGATCTGGTGCCGGCGGCGTTGCGGTTCGGGATGGCGGAGCGGGTTTCACCCAGGGGCGAGGTGCTGGAGCCGGTCGCGGAGGAGGAGCTCGAGCGGCTGGTGGAGGCGATTGGGGCGAGCGGGGCGGAGGCGGTGGCGATCTCGCTGTTATTTTCATTCGCAAACCCGGCGCACGAGGAGCGGGTGGCGGCGGCGTGTGCCCGGTTGGGTCTGCCGCTATCGGTTTCGCACCGCATCCTGCCGGAGTTTCGCGAGTATGAGCGCGCGGCGACGATCGTGGCCAATGCCTATGTCGCGCCGAAGGTGGGCACCTATATCAGTGGGCTGGCGCGGGCGGTGGAGGCACGCTACGGCTCCGTCGGCGGCGGGGGCGATGGCCGGCTGGAGGTGATGGCGAGCTCCGGCGGCATCATCCCGGCGCGGGTGGCGGCGGCCGAACCGGTGCGGACCATGCTTTCCGGGCCGGCGGGTGGGGTAATCGGCGCGTTTCGGCTGGCGCAACAGGCGGGATTCGAGCGGATTTTGGGCTTCGATATGGGTGGAACCTCGACCGATGTGTGCCTGGTGGACGGGCTCGCCGGCGGACCGCGCGTTACGAGCGAGGCGACCATCGCGGGCGTGCCGATCGGGGTGCCGATGCTGGATATCCATACAGCGGGCGCGGGAGGCGGGTCGATCGCGCGGTTTGACGCGGGCGGGCTGCTGCGCGTGGGGCCGGAGTCGGCGGGGTCGGTGCCGGGACCGATCTGCTTTGGGCGCGGTACGCTGCCGACGGTGACGGATGCGAATTTGATGCTGGGCCGCCTGGACAGCGAGCGTTTTCTCGGCGGCACGGTGGTGCTGCAGGCTGAGAGGACGCGGAAGTTCCTCGAGGCGGCGAAGGGGCCGTTGGCGACGGCCGAGGCATTTGCGGCGGGGGTACTGCAGGTGGTGGAGACCTCGATGGAGAGGGCGATCCGGCTGATTTCGGTGGAGCGCGGGTACGATCCGCGGGATTTCACGTTGGTGGCCTTCGGCGGCGGCGGGCCGCTGCACGCCTGTGCGCTGGCGCGGGCGCTGAGCGTGCCACGGGTGCTTGTGCCGGCGCTGCCCGGCGCGCTTTCGGCGGTGGGCATCCTGCTGGCCGATACGACGCGGGAGTATTCACGGACGGTGATGCTGGGCCTGGGGGAGACGGTCGAGGCGCACTTTCAGGCGATGGAGGCCTTGGGACGGGCGGAGTTTGCGGCGGAAGGACTGAGGGGGCTGAGTGTCCGGTCTGCCGACCTGCGCTATCGCGGCCAGGGGTATGAGCTGAATGTGCCGTTTGGGCCGGAAATGGGGCCGGCGTTCCATGCGCTGCACAAACAGCGCTACGGCTTTGCGCGTGAGGGCCGGGCGGTGGAGATCGTAAACGTGCGGGTACGGTATGTGGCCCCGGGGACGCCGGTTTCGATCCAGGAACAGGAGACCGTCGCGGGCGACGGCGCGGGAGCGATGCGGGGAACGCGGCCGGTGTTCTTCGGAGAGGCATGGGTGGAGACACGGCTGTACGACCGCGAGGCGCTGCGGTCGGGGGATACGTTTCCGGGGCCGGCGATCGTCTCCGAGTACAGTTCGGCGACGGTGTTGCCGCCGGGCGATGTTTTGCGGGTGGATGCGCTAGGCAATCTGGTGATCGAGGTGAGGGCATGAGCGAGGTGAAGGGCGTGAGTCCGATCGAGCTGGCGATCTTTCAGAACAGTGTGCACTCGATCGCGGAGGAGATGGGCGCGGCGCTGCGGCGGACGGCGATTTCGCCGAATATCAAGGAGCGGCGGGACTACTCCTGCGCGCTGTTCGACCGCGAGCGGCGGGTGATTGCGATGGGCGATCACATGCCGGTGCACCTGGGGTCGATGCCGATGTCGGTCGAAGCCGTGTGCGGCGCGATGACGCTGGAGGACGGCGATGTGGCGATGGTGAACGATCCGTACGCGGGCGGAACGCACCTGCCGGATATCACGCTGGTTTCGCCGATTTTCCTGGAATGCGGGCCGGACGGCGAGAACGTTCCGGCGTTTTATACGGCGGTGCGGGCGCACCACTCGGATGTGGGTGGGATGTTTGCGGGGTCGATGGGACCGGCGCGGGAGATTTATCAGGAGGGCGTGCGCATTCCGCCGGTGAAGCTGATCCGGCGCGGGGCGATGCAGGGGGATCTGCTGGCCCTGCTGCTGAACAATGTGCGCACGCCGGAGGAGCGCGAAGGCGATCTCCTGGCGCAGATCGGCGCGTGCCGCGTGGGCGAGGAGCGGATACGCGGGCTCGTGGCCAAGTATGGCCTGAGCAAGGTGGAGGCGCTGAGCGAGGAGCTGCTGCGCTACAGCGCGCGGTTGATGCGAGCCGAGTTGCGGCGTATGCCGGCGGGGGAGTTCGCGGCGGAGGACTTTCTGGACAGCGACGGGGTGACCGACGAACCGATCCGGATCGCGGTGCGACTGCGGTTCGATCCCGCGGCGGCGACGGCGGAGGTTGACTTTGCGGGCTCTTCGCCGCAGGTGGCCGGCAGCGTGAATGCGGTGTTTCCGATCACGTATTCAGCCTGTTTCTATGTCTTTCGGTGTCTTTTGGGTGACGACGCGCCAGCCACGGCAGGGCTGATGCAGCCGATCACGGTGACGGCCCCGCCGGGCACGATCGTGAACGCACGGCCACCGGCGGCCGTTGCCGCAGGCAATGTGGAGGCGAGCCAACGCATCGCCGATGCCCTGCTGCGGGCCTTGGCGAAGGCGATCCCGGAGCGCGTGCCGGCGGCGAGCTACGGCACGATGAGTAATCTGACGGTTGGGGGCTTCGATCCGCGGGGCTCCGAACCGCAGGGCTCCGAAC
>CAXTBJ010000006.1:12148-15019 GCA_964242585.1 uncultured Bryocella sp. | reverse complement strand
CGAACCAAAACTCGGTGCGCCGTTTACCTACTATGAGACGACGGCGGGCGGCATGGGCGCGCGGCCGGGGGCGGATGGAGTATCGGGGGTGCACTGCCATATGACGAACTCGCTGAATACGCCGGTGGAGGCGCTGGAGTTTGCGTATCCGTTCCGGGTGCGGGCGTATGGGTACCGCGCGGGGTCGGGTGGCGCGGGGCGGTACCGGGGCGGCGATGGGATTGTGCGGGAGATCGAGCTGCTGACCGACGCGCAGGTGACCCTGTTGGGCGACCGGCGGCGCTTCGCACCGTACGGGCTGGCGGGGGCCGGCGATGGGCAGAGGGGCCGGACGCTGCTGCTGGGTGCCGATGGGACGGCGCAGGAGTTGCCGGGCAAGTGCAGCCTGCGGGCGCGGGCGGGGGATCGGATTCGGATGGAGACGCCGGGGGGCGGCGGTTGGGGTGAACCGGTCTCCAATCGTTTGGATGAGGATGATGTTGAAGGCGTTGAGAATGCCATCGAGAGCGGAAGCTGAGCCGGTGATACGTTCACAGCATCAGGGGGCAGACCGGGTGGAACCTGCAGGACACGGTGATTCGGCGAAGGACCTGGCTTCCGATTCACTAGATTCTTCAGCGCAGCCTGAGCTTCCAGTGCAGCCCGATGCCTCAGCGCAGCCTGAGCAGCCCAGCGCCGGCCTGCTGGTCATCGAGAGTCTTCTTACCGTGGTGGGCGGCTATCTGAATGCCTTCACCTATCTTGCGCATGGCCATGTCTTTGCGACCGCGGAGACCGGCAACGTCGTTCTGTTCGGCATCGATGCCTCGTCGGCCCACTGGTCCCAGGCTTTGCTCAAGGTGTACCCCCTCCTCGCGTTCATCGCGGGGATCGTCGTGGCCAAGTTGATGGGCGTCGAGACGCGCAAGCGGACCTTTCGCGCCACGCTGATCTGCCAGGCCCTTGAATTGACGGTGCTCCTTCTGCTGGCGGTCTTCGAGTCACGGCTGCGGGATGAGATCGTGGTCTCCACGATCTCCTTTGTCTCGGCGCTGCAGATTACCAGCTTCAGCGCGCTGGGTCCGTGGTCCTTCAACAGCACCATGACGACCGGCAACCTGCGCCGGGCGGTCTCCGGACTTTTGGCGTGGCTTCGAGGACAGGATGTCGCAAAGAGTCGCGGCCTGTTTCTTGTGTCCGGATGCGCCTGCCTGTCGTTTCTGACGGGCGCCGTTGCGGGTGCAATCTACACACGGTACGAGACACGCCTTGCACTGATGCCATGTACGGTTCTGATGGGTATCGCCCTGCTGCTCACGTGGCGGCAACGGCAAATGCATCGTAGAGGATCATTTGACCGTCAGCCCATGCAGGGAATGCCCAGGCGATGCGGTCAAGACCGGGAGCCGTGATGGGGGATCTGTTGTGGAGCCATGGGGCAGGTGGGGTGACCCGGGCATGAGCACGTTAGAGGAGTCAGGCGCGGGGGCATCGCCGTGGCTGCGCGAGCTGAATGCGGCGGAGCGCGCCGCGCTGCTGGCCACCTTCGGCGGCTGGATGCTGGATGGGCTGGACGTGATGGCGTACAGCTTTGTGCTGCCGGTGCTGATTGTGCTGTGGGGCCTGACGAAGGGCCAGGCCGGGCTGCTGAGCACGTCGGCACTGCTGCTTTCCGCCGGCGGCGGCTGGGCGGCGGGCCTGTTCGCAGATCGCTTTGGACGGGTGCGCGTGCTGCAGGTGAGCATCGTGTGGTTTGCGGTGTTTACGTTTCTGAGCGGATTTTGCCAGAGCTTTCCGCAGTTGCTGGTGATGCGCGGCCTGCAGGGGCTCGGATTCGGCGGCGAGTGGGCGGTGGGCTCCGTGCTGATGGGCGAGACGGTACGCGGACAGCTGCGCGGGCGCGCCGTGGGCACGGTGCAGAGCGGATGGGCGCTGGGATGGGGGCTGGCGGCGCTTTTCTTCGCGCTGTTCCATGCGGTTCTGCGGCCGGAGTTGGCCTGGCGGGCGTTGTTCTGGGTGGGGATTTTGCCGGCAGGGCTGGCGTTCTATATCCGCGGGCATGTGACGGAGCCGGCGGTGTTTCGCCGGGTTCGGCCTGCCGACGGAGCGCGCGGGTCAGGGGCGTTGGGGATCTTCGCGCCGGGGTTGTTGCGGGTGACATCGCTCAGTTCGGCGGTGGCGTTGGGAGCGCAGGGCGGGTACTACGCCGTGACCACGTTTTTGCCGCTGTACCTTGCCACGCGCGGGCTTTCCGTGATGCGCAGCGGAGGGTACCTGGCGGTGGTGATCGCCGGGTCGTTCTGCGGGTACCTGGTGAGCGCGTGGGCGGCGGACCGGGTGGGGCGACGGCTGACGCTGATTGTGTTCGGGGTGGGCTCGCTGGCCATTGTGCTGCTGTACAGCGGTTTTGCGATCGGCAATGGGGCGATGCTGTTTTTGGGATTTCCGCTCGGGTTCTTTCCTTCAGGGTCGTTTTCGCCGATGGGGGCTTTCTTTACGGAGCTGTTTCCGACGGCGCTGCGGGGGTCCGGGCAGGGGTTTGCGTACAACCTGGGGCGTGGTGTGGGGGCGCTGTTCCCTGCCCTGGTTGGGTTTTTCAGCGTGCATCTGGGTTCGGGTGCCGCTGGGCTGGGCCATGCCATTGCGCTGTTTGCGGCTGTGGCCTATGCGCTGATGATCGGCAGCGTGCTGCTGCTGCCGGAGACGCGTGGGGTTGAGCTGAGGTGACGGGCGCTGGCCGGTCCCCGTAAAGCGATACAGCAGATTCCCTTCGGGAATGACAAAAAAAGGCAAAAGACGCGCCATACACGGAAGCGAGCAGGCTGGGCGGTTCCACTGAGGGGTGTAGAGCAGCCGCGAGCAGAAGACAGAGATCCTTCGCTACGCTCAGGA
>CAXTBJ010000006.1:0-12048 GCA_964242585.1 uncultured Bryocella sp. | reverse complement strand
CCCACCTGCACGAGAACGGTATTAAATGCCGAGCAGGCGGCGGCAGTGGTACGCGATTTCGAGTTCCTCCTGCGCCCCGAGCACGCGAATGGGCGTGGGGCCGCCGTTCTGGCCGAGCCCCAACGGGCTTAGCCGGTCGAGGATGCGGTTGCGAATGTCCTGGCTGTGTTCGCCGATGCCGCCGGTGAAGACCAGCAGATCGAGGCCGCCGAGCAGCGCGAGGTAGGAGCCGATGGCCTTGAGCACCCCCGTACAGAAGGCGTCGACAGCGAGAGCGGCGAGGGCGGCCTGTAGGTTTTGCGGATTTTGGGTGGCCGGCGGATTTGGGGTGGCGGTGCGTTTGAGAAGTTCCTGCATGTCGCTTTCGCCGCCGGACAGGCCGGCCAGACCGGAGTCGTGGTCGAGCATGTGCTCGAGGGCGTCGGGGGTGGGTTTTTCGGTGCGCAGCAGGTAGAGCAGCACGCCGGGGTCGAGATCGCCCGAGCGGGTGCTCATGGGGATGCCGCCGGTGGGGCTCAGGCCCATGCTGGTGTCAAGGGAGCGGCCGTCGCGCACGGCGGTGACGCTGGAACCGCTGCCGAGGTGGCAGATGATGAGCCGTTGGGGGGGTTGGGGTCCCAGCCGGCGCACGACAGATTCGCAGGAGAGGCCATGAAAGCCGTAACGCTGGACGCCCTGCGCGAAGAGACGGGCAGGGAGGGGCAGATGCGTGGCGACGTCCGGCATTGTGCGATGGAAGGTGGTATCGAAGCAGGCGAACTGGGGTATTTGGGGGAAGCTTTGCGCGGTTTTGCGGATGAGCGCGAGGGCCTGGGGGATGTGCAGCGGAGCGAACTCGGTGGCGGCCTGGAGGTCGGCGAGCACGGCCGGAGTGATGCGTTGATGCTCGCGCAGTTTGGGGCCGCCATGCACGACGCGGTGCCCGATGGCGACTGGGGGGGCAGGCAGGTGTGGCGCGAGCGCGGCGGCGAGCCGGTCAAAGGCCTGCTCCTGCGATTCGCACAGGTGCCCCTGCTCAAGCAGGGTTGTGCCGTCAGGGGCGGTGAGACGGAGCTTGCCCTCGCCGCGGCCGATGCCCTCCGCCGTGCCGGTAAGAAGTAATTGCTCCCCCTGCTGAGCATCGGCGGCCGGTGTGTAGCAGCCCAATTTCAGGGAGGAGGAGCCGCTGTTGAGGGCAAGGATGGTTCCGGTTCCGGGCATCAGACTCGCTGGCATCAGGCGCTCGTGGTCTCGTCGACGTTGGACTGGTTGCCGGGCCAGGTCCAGTTGGCGATCTCGGGGCGGTCGACGCCCTGGCTATAGGCGTGATCGAGGCTGATGATGACCTGGTCACGCAGCCATTCCTGGACGTGGGCGCCGGTGCGCTGCAGCTGTGGAACGCGGTCGATGACATCCATGCACAGGTGGTAGCGGTCCACCTTGTTGATGATCGCAAGCTCCATCGGCGTGTCGATGTTGCCCTTCTCGCGATAGCCATGCACATGCATGTGCTCGTGGTTGCGGCGCTTGTAGCAGAGCTTGTGGATGAGCGTGGGGTAGCTGTGGAAGTTGAAGATGACCGGTTTATCGACGGTGAAGAGTGAATCGAAGTCGGCGTCGGACAGGCCGTGCGGGTGGGCGGTTGCGGGCAGCAGCTTGAAGAGATCGACGACGTTGACGAAGCGAATCTTCAGAGCGGGGAATTTTTCCTTCAGGATGGCGACGGCGGCAACGGACTCCATGGTGGGGATGTCGCCGGCGGAGGCCATGACGATATCAGGCTCAACGCCCTGATCGGTCGAGGCCCAGTCCCAGATGCCGATGCCCTTGGTGCAGTGCTTGACGGCTTGCTCCAGGGTGAGGAAGACCAGGTGCGGCTGCTTGTCGGAGACGATGACATTGACATAGTCGCGGGAGCGCAGGCAGTGATCGGCTACCGAGAGCAGGCAGTTGGCGTCGGGTGGGAGATAGATGCGCACGACCTCGGGACTCTTATTGGTGACGATGTCCAGGAAGCCGGGGTCCTGGTGCGTGAAGCCGTTATGGTCCTGCCGCCAGACGAGCGAGCTGATGAGCAGATTGAGCGAGGGGATGGGCGCGCGCCAGCCCAGCTCTTTTTTGGATTTTTCAAGCCACTTGGCGTGCTGGTTGAACATGGAGTCGATGATGTGAATGAAGGCCTCGTAGGAGTTGAGCAGGCCGTGACGGCCGGTCAGCGTGTAGCCCTCCAGCCAGCCTTCGAGGGTGTGCTCGGAGAGCATCTCCATGACGCGACCGTCGCGTGCGATCTCGGTGCCGTCGAGGTCTTCGGGGAGTTCGGGCTCCATCCAGGTCTTCTTTGAGGCCTGGTAGATCTCTTCGAGCTTGTTGGAGGCCGTTTCGTCCGGGCCGAAGACGCGGAAGTTGGTCATGTTGCGCTTCATGACGTCGCGAAGAAACCTGGCCATTGTGCCGGTCGGCGACTCGTAGGTGGCCGCGGGTGCTTCAATGGCGACGGCGTAGTCCTTGAAGGGCGGCAGATCGAGCGGATCGGTGAGGGTGCCGCCATTGGCGTGGGGGTTGGCGCTGATGCGGCGATTGCCCTTGGGGGCCATCTCCTGCAGCTCCGGAATCAGGGTGCCGTTGGCGTCGAAGAGCTCCTCGGGCTTGTAGCTGCGCAGCCAGCCTTCGACGAGGGCAAGCGAGCTGGGGTCGGTGACCGGGTCAAGCACGGGCACCTGGTGGGCGCGCCAGAAGTTTTCAACCTTGTGGCCATGGACGGCTTTGGGGCCGGTCCAGCCCTTGGGCGAGCGCAGCACGATCATGGGCCAGCGCGGGCGTTCGGCGTTGGCGGCACCTTCAGCGCGCGCCTTGGCCTGGATCTCGCGAATGGCCAGAACGCATTGTTCCATCACAGCGGCCATCCGCTGATGCATCGCCTCGGGCTCGGAGCCTTCGACGAAATGGGGCACATAGCCATAGCCGCGGAAGAGCTGCTCCAGCTCCTCGTCGCTGATGCGGGCGAGGATGGTGGGGTTCGCGATCTTGTAGCCGTTGAGGTGCAGGATGGGCAGAACGGCCCCGTCGCGCGCGGGATTGAGGAATTTATTAGCGTGCCAGGAGGTGGCCAGGGGACCGGTTTCGGCCTCGCCGTCGCCGACCATCACGGCGACAATCAGATCGGGGTTGTCGAAGGCGGCACCGTAGCCGTGCGAAAGGCTGTAGCCGAGTTCGCCGCCCTCGTGGATGGAACCTGGGGTCTCCGGGGTGCAGTGGCTGCCGAGCGCGCCGGGGAAGCTGAACATCTGAAAGAGGCGGAGCATGCCGGCTTCGTTATAGCTCCGGTCGGGGTAGACCTCCGAGTAATGACCTTCGAGGTAGCCGTTGGAGAGCGTGGCGGGCGCGCCGTGACCGGGGCCGGCGATGTAGATGACATTGAGATCGTATTTTTTAATGAGCCGGTTGAGGTGAACCCAGGTGAAGGATTGGCCGGGATCGGAACCCCAATGGCCGAGCAGACGCCGCTTGATATGTTCCGCTTTGAGCGGCTCGCGCAGTAACGGATTGGCCCGGAGATAAATCATGCCGGCCGACATGTAGTTGCAGGCGTTCCAATACGCATTCATCTTGCGCAGCTCGTCGGGGGGAAGCGGGTTTGTCTGCTCGGTGGAGGTCGGCATGGGCTCAGACTAGGCCGCGGCGACCCAAGCCGCAAGCGAGACCGTTTGGGTGACCTGCGGGTGAGTGCCTTTTCGCTCGGTTTTGTGAGATTTGCACTCATCTCGTACTCGCGGGGTAGCGGCGCACAGGATTCAGGCGGAGGATCAAGCCGGCGCTCACGCCATAGGGACTGAGCGCGCCGAAGGTGAATTGCGGCCAGTGCTGATATTCAAGATCCACCGCGCGCACGGACAGGCGGTCGTTCAGGGCGATATCAAGACCCGCACCGGGTGCGTAGGCCAGGAAGGAACCGTGGGCATAGCCATAGGGAAGTGTGATTCTGCCGACCCCGGCGAGGAACTTGGCGTAGGGCTGCAGGCGGTGCGGGTGAAGGATGGCGACACGAAGGCCGCCTAGGTAGTCCGATTCCGTGACGTCCTGGGCGGTGTGGACGCGGAGAAAACGGGCTTCCCCTTCCAGACCTACGCGCCATTGTGGGTTCGCCTCCGCATAAAGTACCCCGCCGGCAAGATCGCGATGGCCGTAGTCGGCCTGGAACCAGGAGACTCCCCCGCCGACGGCGAGGTAGCTTCCGGGCCCTGAGGCGGTGGGCAGGGCTTGAGTGTGGGCATGTTGCACGCTGAAGCATGAGGCCACCAGCAGGATTAGGAAATTGAGCTGCTTCAGGTATCTCACTGGGTCACCACCAGAGTGACGGTTTGCGCCTGCGTGGTGCCCGAGCCCTGACCCGTGGCGACAACTTTGACGGTGTACGTGCCGGGCGGTGTGCCGTTGACGCTGAGGCCGCTGCAGCCGGTTGCGCCCAGCGCGAGGGTGAGGGTGAAGAGGAGCGTGCACAACCCGATGAGTTTGCGTTGTCCCGCGGTTCGGGTCTTGCGGCCGAAGACAAGCAACAGGAGGCCGGCCGGCATCCAGCAGAGAAAGAGGCCGTTACCCCGCTTCGCCAGCGAAGCCGTGGTGGAGGAACCCGCGCCGAGCGGATCGCCTGTATCGATAACGAGGGTTGTGGAGGCTGAGCCATTCGCCGCGAGAGCGAGCTGCGGATTGGTGAAGGTGCAGGTGGCCGCGTAGGGCAGGCCCTCACAGCCGAGGGCGATCGTGTCCGAGAAACCCTTGATCGAAGCCAGCGTGACAGCCACGGACGTGTGCTGTTTGGTGACAAGGGTGAGATTTTGCGGGCTGACGGCGAGGGTGAACTGGGGTGCCTGGCCGGCGGCAATGGGTGTGTTGGGGGACTGCGAAGCTGCATAGGCGGCATCGCCGACGTAGCTTGCCTGAATCTGCTGGGTAGCCGTTTCAAAGATGACCGTGAGGGTAGCGACCCCGGTCCCATCGACCGAGGCGACGCCCAAGGTGAGCGGGCCCGCGGTGAAGGTCACGGCTCCTGAGGGTGGAACCGTGCCGTTGCCCTTGATCACCGCGATGAGGGTGATCTGCTGCGGATTGGCGGTGTCGGTGGAGGAGCCTGTAACGGTGGTCGCGGTGGGCCGCAGCTGGATGATTTCGGCCAGGGGCGCGGTCGCGCTGGAAAGATCGGCGACGTCTCCGGCGTAGACGGCTGCAATCGCGTGGTTCCCTGCACTGAGCTGGGGTACGGTGAGCGCGGCATGGCCTGTGGCGTCGAGCGTCGCCGTGCCGAGAGTCATTTCGCCATCTGTGAAGGTGATGATGCCGGTGGCCGAGGCGGCTCCTGCGTTCGTCAGGATTGCGGTGAAGGTAATGGTGTTGAGCGTGAGTGAAGGATTGCCGCTGGAGGTGAGGGCGAGGGCAGTTGTTTGCTTGATAGCGAGGGTCATCGGCGTGGAGGCGGAGGCGCCTGCGGCACCATCGCCCAGATACTGCGCCAGGAGTACGTGATTGCCGGGCGCGAGCGTGCTTGTGGTGAAGGTGGCGACCTCACTGCCGTTCAGTGAGGCTGTGCCGACCGTTTTACCCGCTTCGAGGAAGGCCACCGTGCCTGTCGCCCCACCGCCGTTGCTGGTAACCGAGGCGGACAGGGTGAGCGGCTGGCCGTAGATGGAAGGGTTGGCGCTGGTTTGGAGGGTAGTTTGTGTGTCTGCGCTCACGACGGTTTGCGAGAGTTGCGCGGCGGCGGCGGCGTAGTTGCTATCGCCGCCATAGGTGAGTGCAATGTTGTGCGCGCCCACCGAAAGCGAGGCGGTGCTGTAGGTCGCCATGCCGGCGGCGTTGAGGGGAACGGTAGCGAGCAGGGCTCCGTTATCACGGAAGGTAGCCGTGCCGGAGGGGGACACGCCGTTCCCGGTAAACACTCCAGTAAAGGTGATGTTTTGGCCGCTGGCTGAGGGATTTTTGCTGGTGGTCACCGTGGCGGAGGCGGTTTGCACCACCTGTTCCGCCACCGGTGAAGAGATGGAGGCGGCGTGAATGGTGTCGCCGCTGTAGGAGGCCGTCAGCGTGTGCCGGCCCAGGGTGAGGCTTGAAGAAACACCCAAGCTGGCGGTGCCGGTCGCGTCCAGAACGGAGACGCCCAGCCGCGTGGAGCCGTCATAGAAGCTGACCTGGCCGCCGGCGTTGGCGCTGTCGCTGGTGACCGTGGCCTGGAGAAACAGGGTCACGCCCTGAGTCAGCGGGTTCGCGGAGCTTGTAAGTGTGGTGAGGGTGGGGGCCTGCTGTACGACAATCGTCACGGTTGACGAAACGGCAGCGGCGTTGTCGGCGTCCCCGCTATAGCTGGCCGTGAGCGTGTGCGTGCCCAGGGTCAGGTTGCCGGTGGGCAGCGTGTACACGCTGGAGGAGGACACCGTGAGGGTTGCCAAGACGGTGCTGCCATCCAGCAGACGCAGCGTTCCAGTAGGTGTAGTGCCCGGGCCCGTTAGGTTTGCCGTCAGTTGCACGGAGGTGCCCGCGTCCACGGGGCTGTTCAGGTTGGCGGGAGCGCCAAGGGTGAGCACGGGTTGCGCGAGCTGGACCGTTTGGAGGAGTCCCGCGGAGGTGGAAGACACGAAGTCCACATCGCCCGCGTAGACCGCGGTCAGGTTGTGCGCGCCCGGCGAGAGGGAGGCCGTGGTGAGGCTCGCGTTGCCGTTTGCGTCCAGGGTAGCGGTGCCGAGCGAAGTGGAGCCATCACGGAAGCTCACCGTGCCGGAAGGAACGGCGGTGGTGCTGGTCACGGCAGCTTGCAGAGTGATCGCTTTGCCGGCCAGGCTGGGTGTGGCGCTGGAGTTCAGGGTGATCCGCGTGGGGGTTTGCTGCACCGTTTCGTTCACGGCCGGCGAGGTGCTCGCAGCATAGTTCGTACCGCCGTTGTAGGTGGCGGTGATGGGATGTAAGCCGACGTTCAGCGAGGAGACAGCCAGCGTGGCCTGGCCGGCGGCGTTGATGGCTGCCGTACCCAACGGCGTGGCTCCATCCAAGAAGCTGACCTGACCGGTGAGCGGGCCGTCGGCGGTGTAGCCGGGCGCCAAGACTACGGAACCCGTGAGGTGCAACGTTCCTTTCGCATTCAAGGGATTTGTGTCTGTCGTCGCGGTGGTCACGGTAGCGATCTGCTGTACGGTTTCGGTCAGCGGAGCCGACGTGCTGGTGGCGTTATCGGTGTCACCGCTATAAACGGCGATGACACTGTGGCTGCCCGGCGTGAGCGTGGCGGTGGAGAAGGAAGCCGTGCCGGTAGACGTCAGAGAGACGCTGCCCAGCACGATGGCGGACGGCCCGGAGCCGTCGAGAAACTGGACCGATCCTGTCGGGGACGGGCCGTTGCTGCTGGAGACGGTCGCACTGAAGCTGACCGTGCTGCCCACGGTGGGGGAGGCGTTCGAGACGGCGAGCATGACCGCGGTGGTGGCCTGCACTACCTGTGCGGTGATGGTGTTGGAGGTGCCGCTCACATTGGCCGTGTCGCCAGCGTACTGCGCGGAGAGCATATGCGTGCCGATGGGGAGACCCGATGTCCTGAAGGTGGCCGTGCCCGCGGCGTCGAGCGTTACGGAGCCGAGCGCGGTCGGCCCATCGTAAAAGACGACCGCGCCGGTGGGGGTGCCGCTGCTGTCGGTGGCCGTCAGATTGAGGGTTACGGTGCTGGTCACGACAGCCTGGGCGGAAGAGACGGCCAGCGCGAGCGCGGGCTGCTGCTTGATGGTTTCGGCAAAGGACGGGGAGCTGCTCGCGGCATTGTTATCGTCGCCGGAGTAGGCCGCGGTGAAGCTGTGCGCGCCGAGCGAAAGGCCCGGAACAGTGCAGGTGGCCGTTCCGTTCGAGGCCAGCGGCACGGCATTGCACCAGGTATTGGAGCCTTCGGTGAAGGTCACCGTGCCGGAGCGGCCTGGGTCGGCGCTGGTCACGGAAGCGGTCAGGGTCAGAGGCTGGCCCAGGAGCCCCGGGTTGGCGGCCGAGACCAGGGAGACGCTTGTGGGCTCGACGCTGAGCACCTGGCCGTTGAGGTTGTCGACCGGGGTGACATTGGGCGCGTCGGAGGGCCACCCGATGGAGCCGGTGATAGTTTGGCCGACCTCGGTGGGTGCGAACTGGACGCCCATGTTGCAGAAGACCGTGGGCGCCATGGCGGTCTGGTTGCAGGTGGTGGTTGCGGGATCGAGGGCCCCTTCGTGCAACACAGGCGCGCCCAGCGTGAGATTGCCGTCGCCGGCGTTGTAGAGCATCTCGAGCACAGGCGTGGAGGTCTTACCGACGCGCATGGCGCGGTAGGAGATGTTCAGAACCGAGCCGCTGATCTTTCGGACGCGGTTGTGGAACATGTCCGAGATCCAGATGTTGCCCATGGGATCGAACAGGAGCGCATAGGGGCCGTACAGGCTGGCCTGGTTGGCCGGGCCGGCATCGCCCGCGAACTCCTCGCTTGCCGTGCCGGTGAGGGTGGTGATGACCCCGGGAGAGCCGTACACGCCGCGCACGCGGTTGTTGCCGGCGTCAGCGATGAGCAGGTCACCCGCGGGATCGAAGGCGACGTCCGCCGGGCTGTTGAGTTGCGCCTGGATCGCCGGGGAGCTGTCGCCGGAGAAGCCGCGCGTCCCGGTGCCGGCCACCGTGGAGATGTTGCCGGAGGCGTCGATGAGGCGGATGCGATGGTTGTTCAGATCGGCGACCGCGACCGCGCCGTCAGAGCGGGACGCGACGCCCCAGGGCTCGTTCAATTGCGCGACGGTGGCGAGGATGCCTTCACCGTTGTAGCCCTGCGTACCGGTACCGGCGATTGTGCGAATGGTGTTGGAAGCGAAGCTGAGGAGTCGCACGACGGCGTTTCCGCTATCGGCGATGAGGAGGTCGCCCGCCGGGGTGAGCGCCAGGCCCTGGGGGCCTGTGAGGGTAACGCCGGTGGCCGGACCGCTGCCGTTCGTGTAGCCGGAGCTGCCGGGGACGCCCGCGACCGTGGAGATCAGGCCGGTCACGGCATCGATGCGGCGAATCAGGTTGTTGCCGCTGTCGGAGATATAGAGATTGCCTGCCCCGTCGAGCACAAGGCCGGTCGGCCCGCTCAATTCGGCTTGCGTGGCAGGGCCATTGTCGCCGGAAAAGCCGGCGGTACCGTCGCCGGCGACGGTCGAGATAAGGCCCGTGGAGGCATCGACGCGGCGGATGCGGTTGTTGTTGGAATCGGAAAGGAACAGGTTGCCGGCGGCGTCGACCGCCAGGCCGTTGGGCAGAAAGACCGGGGCCGTGGTGGCGAGCACGCCGTCGCCGTGGTAGATCCACTGCTCATCGCCGGCGACCGTGTCGATTTCGCCGGGGACCAGCACCGGCAGGCCGCCCTGGCCGATACCGCTGAGGGGAGCGTCCGCGAGCACGGTGCGGCCGTCGAGTGAGAGCAGTTCCACGGCTCCCTGCCGAACCCCAGGGTAACGCGGCGAGAAAGCCACCTGCAACGTGCAGGTCTGGCCGGCGACAAAGGGCAGATTGCCCGCGCAGGTGCCGGGGTCGACGACTGCGAAGTCCAGATTGGCGACGCCGCCGGTGAGCGCGACGGGGCTGGCGGCCTGTCCGGCGGCGCGCAAGGTGAGCGTAACGCCGACAGAATGCGCGGCGACGCCGACGGCCGTAGCGCCGGAGAAGGTCAAGGGCGTTTGCTGAGAATATACGGTGCCCGAGAGAAACAGCAGACAGAAACCGATGACAAAGTGCAGTGGCCGGTGAGACACGACCCTTTGCCAGAACCCTCGTTGCCAAACATCGTCCATCGATCGAAACATGTCCTGCTCCTTACCGGGCGAGCCGAGCCATGCGATCAAGGCGGCGCTGCAACCGGGTCTGAGATCCGAACTCCGGCACGCTCGTGAGCATGTTCGGGAGTCGGTTATCTCATCGGCAGGAAACAGATTTTCAATAGGGGATTTGGCGAAGAAAAAGCGGAGATAGATACATCGTTTGGGGGAGCCTGTGTCTTGAAATGGGACACGCCGAGGAGGTTTAGGCGTGCTAGCGTTTCCCTGAGATATGGGTCATCTCGGCGATTAGGAACGCAGATACCCTTCCCAAAACCATCGAGAAAAGCACTCGACGGGACATCGGCTTCAGGAATGACTACAAAGAGACAACAGCGGGTCCCTTTCGGGACCACAACAAGGGCAACAGCAGGTTCCGTGCGGGAATGACAGAAAGAAAAGCAACAGCAGATTGCTCTTGCGTAGACGGATCAGCTGCTTCAGTTCGTGGCGGGTTGCGTTTGACTGGGGCTGAACTGGCTGCCGTTGGAATGCGTGGGCGTATGGGTTTCAGGAGTGGGTGTGGCGTGCCGGGGCGCGGTATCCGGGCGCGCAATCCTTTGGCCGGCGGCGTCGACTTCGTTGGATTCGACGTAGAACCAGGTGAGATAGGCGGCACCGAAGCTGGTGGTGATGGCGACGTCGGCGGCGTCGCGGCCGGTGGCCATGAGGATGCGGCCGAGACGCGGGTAGTTGTGGCGGGCGTCGAGATCGATCCATTGGCCGTCGAGCCAGACCTGGTACCAGGCGCTGAAGTCGCCGGGACCGGCGGGTGGGCGGCGGATATCGCCGATGTAGCCGGTGACGTAACGCGCGGGGATGTTCATGCAGCGGGTGAGGGTGACGGCGAGGTGCTGGAAGTCGCGGCAGACGCCGACGCGCTCGGTGAAGACATCCATGGCTGTTTTGGTGGGGCGGGCGGCGTTGTAGTTGAAGACCACCTTGCCGTGGACCCAGTCGCGGATGGCGGTCACGCGTTCCCAGCCGGGTTTGGTATGGCCGAAGAGGTCCTGGGCGATGGCGCCGAAGCGGTCTGTTTCGCAATAGCGGCTGGGCAGCAGGAAGCGCAGGGTGGCGGAGGGCAGGGCCTCAATGGGAGAGGCTTGCGCGTCGGCGTAGATGGGATCGGGATTGTCGTCCCTTGTTTCGATCGTGTTGTTGCCGGTGAGACGAATATGGCCGGCGGGCGCGATAAAGCGGGCACAGCGATTACCGAAGGCGTCGAGGTAGTCGGTGCTGGGAACGAGGAGGTTGTCGGCCGGGTCGGCGCCGATGAGCTGCTCGATTTTGAGTTCGTTGCCGGAGCGGAGGCGGTCTTCGAGCGAGGGATGAAGGTGCAGCACGGCGACCATGGGCGTGTCGAACGGCAATTGGAACTGGATATCGAACTCAGAGAGGATGAACATGGTGGCTCCATGATGAGTTTGCGCACAGGGGTGCTCTGGAGAAGGGTCGCACAAGAGTGGTTTGGAGAGGGCTTAGTGTAGCGCAGGTGGGGCTGTGAGCCGGTGAAGCCGATCGGCATCCGAGGTTGCGGGGGTGTCAGATCTGTCCGCTGCGGTTGAAAACCGTATGTTGGGACGAAGTGACGCTTGATCAATAACAACAGTGTCGATTTGGGTAGGATAGCCTCAAGGATGCAGAGCGGCGCTGGAAGGCACACACAATGCACGACACATTGACAGTCGGAATTCCCGTTATGGCTATTGTTCTTGGCATTTTTCTGAACCGCAGCGAGGTAAAGGATTTACGCGCCGAGATGGGGCGGCGCTTCGATCTGGTAGACGCGGAATTGCGGTACGTTCACGATATCAGCGGCAGACTACCGGCAGAGTTGAGGAGCTGAGCAAACGTATTCCGTAGTATCTAATTGCTGTCTTCTCCTGTATCACGTAGCCGAAAGATGATGAAGGCATAAAACTCCTATGAGGACGGATGGGTAGACAGGTCGCAGCCGAGCACCGGACGGAGTACCTCTATGAGCGGCCTGTCGCATTGGGCCCGCAGGTGGTTCAGCTGCGCCCTGCGCCGCATGGCCGCACGCCCATCCTGAACTATGCGCTGGAGGTCGCGCCGGCGGAACATCAGGTGCGCTGGGGGTTCGATGCGCTGGGCAATCATGTGGCGCGAGTAGGGATTCCGGAACGGACGCAGCGGTTTGCGGTGACGGTGAATCTGGTGGCGGATCTCGAGCCGTGGAACCCGTTCGATTTTGTCGTGGAGCCGGGGTTTG
>CAXTBJ010000005.1:73567-77463 GCA_964242585.1 uncultured Bryocella sp. | reverse complement strand
CAAAGAGCGCAGAGATTTGACACAAAGAGCGTAAAGGATCTCGCCCTTACTCTGCGCCCTTCGCGAAACCTCCGCGACCTCTGCGTTCCGCTTTCAGCCCCCACCACCACGAAGGCCCCGCCTGGCCTCTACTCCGCCACCACCCTCACATACTCATCCACATCCGCCCACTTGATATGCAGGGTCGCCGTCGTCCCATGCACATCCTCAAAGCTCAAACTCATCACCTCCTGCGGATGCGTCACCGGCTTAGCCGTCATCGGCGTCCGCCCCAGGTCCATCTCCGGCTTGTACACCGTTCCCCACTGCCCGGTCTGCTTGTTCACGATCAGCTGCCACGGCGTCCCCACCGCCTTCGGCAGCGAATAGACCGTGTAGGTCCCCGCCGGCACCGCCAGATCGCCAATCCTGAGGTTCGTCGCCGTGATCAGCGTCGTCGCGGGATTCGCCCCGGTTCGCCAAACCTGGTCGAAGGGCACCACCGCACCCAGAATCGTGCGGCACCGTACCGAAGGCGCGTTGTAGTGCAGGGTAACGGCCTTACCGCCTAGCCGCGTCTCGACCGTAGCCGCGGGCGAGGCGAGCGGTTTACCGTCCACCGATCGCCCATGGTCGGCGGCAGGCACTGAGGGGCAGGGTCCCGAGCCCTGGGCAAAGGCTGCTGAAGAAAAGCTCGAACAGGCACTCAAGATTCCGAGCGCCAACGTGGACAAAAGGGGGGTATTCCGAACGTGCATCATAATGCCCCTTATGCTACGCTCTATCTGCGCGCGCCCGTAGCTCAGCTGGATAGAGCAACAGCCTCCGAAGCTGTAGGTCAGACGTTCGAATCGTCTCGGGCGCACCACCTCAATCTCTGCCTTCACCATGCGGGGAAGCGGTCGCGAGGATAACCTTCGCCGTCGTTACCGCCTGTCCCACATGCCGCGACGTGTGCTCCGCACAGTGCACCAGCAGGCCTCCCAGCGTCGTCGGCAGCTGTTTTCGCCCAATTCCCCGCGCCTCGCCCAAACGTGCCGGCTTCAACCGCAGCACCCTCTCCGTCGCCGACCGCAGACCGCCCTCAAACTCCCGCAGCACCTCCGCCTTGCTCCCGTCCGCCATCTCGGAAGCGAGCAGCGCCAGCTGCGCCTCCTCGAGAGGCCTGCCCTCCGCATAGGTCAGCAGCCGATCCAGCGACCGTGCAATGTGCCGCAAATGGAAGGCCACCGCAGGCAGCGCCAACGGCCGAGCAAACATCTGCCCCTCCTCGAGCCCCGCGCACCAGCGAGCGGCATCCTCCGCCGCCAACTCCAGCGCATGAATCACCCCTCGCCGCACCGGATCGAGCTCGCGATGCGTGTCGCGCATCCACGGTTCTGCACCCCGCCCACTGCCAAACCCCACATCGCTCATGCTCCATCCTCGAAGTTGCACGTTGATGAGTGATACGTTGTACGTTCTATGTTGTACGTTGTAAGTTATAGGTTCAGAGTTGTAAGTTGTAGACCTGTAACAACCCTAAAAGGGTACCCAGAACGTATTACGTACAACTTAGAACGTACAACTTAGAACGTACATCCCAAACCACGCTGCCTCACAAACCCTTGCCCGTGCGAAACGTCCGCACTACCGCGGCAGGGTCCTGGTGGCCGCCTTCGACGGCCAGGTTCATGGCGCGCATCTCGCCCTCAGTGATCTTCCCCGCCAGCCGCGCGACGGCTCGCCCCATCGCCGGCCAGCGCCCGAGAGCTTCATCCCGCACCAGCGGCACGGCCTCATATGGTGGAAAGTAGTGCCGGTCATCGGCCAGCGTCATAAACCCCATCGCCTGGATCGCCCCATCCGTCGAATTGCCTGCAACAATGTCTACCTGGTGCGCCGCCAACGACCGATAGAGCAAACCAAGCTCCATCGTGCGCGGCGACCCCGCAAAGTGCAACCCATACGCCGCTGCCAGCCCCGGCAGCCCATCCGGCCGCTCCGCAAACTCGTACCCCACACCCAACCGCCACCCCGGCGCCACCCGGGCCACATCGGAGATTGTCCGCAGCCCCAGCCGCCGCGCATCGTCCCCTCGCACGGCCATCGCAAAGGTGTCCTGAAACCCCATTCCCGGCCCGACCGTAACCTTGTATCGCTGCTGATACAGCTTAGAAATGGTTGCATCCACCAGCGCCGTGTCACCCCGTTCCGACGGTGGCGGCAGCGGCTGCTTCAGGATCGCCGTCAGCGCCGTTCCCGTGTACTCCACATACGCGTCGATGCGGTCCGAAATCAGCGCCTGCTGACACAGGTAGCTCCCCGCCAGCCAGAATCGCCGCTCCACCGGCCCGCCGCCCTCGGCCTCGATCTCCTGCGCCAGCAGCTCGCCCAGCACCACCTGCTCGGTAAAGTTCTTGGCCCCAATCACGATGTGCGAAGACCGCGGCGGCGCACAGCAAGTCAAGCACAGCAGAAAAGTGCATAGCAGACCCGCCCTTGGCCATCCGAAACCGCTTGCCAGAAAACCCTGTGCCCTGCGCTTCACCGCCGCACCGCGAGCCGCTTTTCCGCCAGCCCCAACAATCCGTCCGCCGCCAGCGCCAGCAGCGCCGCCGGGATCGCCCCCGCCAGCACCAGCCCATTGTCCACGCTTGCGACGCCGCGAAAGATCAGCTCCCCCAGCCCACCGGCGCCCACCGCCGCCGCGATCGTTGCCACCCCCACGCAGATCACGGTAGCCGTACGCAGCCCGGCCAGAATCACACTCGCCGCCAGTGGCAATTCTACCTTCCACAACCGCTGGGAGCCGGTCATTCCCAGCGCATTCGCCACATCGATCAGCGATGGGTCCACCCCGTTTATGCCCGCATAGGTATTGCGGATGATCGGCAGCAGTGCGTAGCCCGTCAACGCCACAATCGCCAGCCGCGCCGCACGATCGCCCAGAAACGGCACCGGCAACAGCAGCCCGAACAGCGCCAGGCTCGGAATGGTCTGCAGGATATTGGCCACGGTCAGCACCGGCCGCGCCAGGGCCCGCCTGCGCGTCAGCAACACCCCGAGCGGCAACCCGATCGCAGCCGCCCAGAACATCGCACTCAGCGTCAGCCACAGGTGCTCAAAGGTTAGCCGAGCGATCTCCGCGCCATAGCGGTGTAGGAAGACCCCCATTCAGCGCTCCCCGCCCGCCGCAGGACCCGCATCCCCGTTCACATCCCGTGGCTGCGTCGCCCGCACATAGGCCTTGGCCGCCGGCAGGTCGGCTTGCATGAACTTCCCCGCGGGAACATCGGCGACAACGCGCCCTTCCTCCATGAGCACCACGCGATCAGCAAGAAACAACGCCTCCGGCAGATCGTGTGTCACGATCAGGGTCGTCGTCCGTGCCTCGCGCAGCAACTTGCGGACGGTGGTCTGGATCTCGGCACGGGTCAACGGGTCCAAAGCCCCGAACGGCTCATCCATCAAGAGAATCTTCGGCTCGGAGATCAGCGCCCGGGCCACACCCACCCGCTGCCGCTGCCCGCCGCTGAGCTGCCAAGGGTACCGTGCCAGCAGGTCCTCACCCAGTCCCACACGCCGCAGCGCCTCGGCCGCCGGTGCCCGGGTCTCACGGACCTTCTGCCCTGCCAACTCCAGCGGCATGGCAATGTTCCGCTCCACCGTCAGGTGCGGGAAAAGCCCGCTCTCCTGAATCACATACCCAATGCCGTGCCGCAGTGCCAGCGGATCGGCACCCGCCACATCCTGCCCATTCACCCGCACCTGGCCGCCGGTCGGCCTCACCAGCCCGTTCACCGTGCGCAGCAGCGTCGTCTTGCCCGATCCGCTGCGCCCCAGCAGCGCTGTCGTCGACCCCGGCTCGCAACGAAACGAGATGTCTCTCAGCAAAACACGGCCGTCAGCCAGCCGGAAGCTCACATCCGCGAACT
>CAXTBJ010000005.1:40089-73467 GCA_964242585.1 uncultured Bryocella sp. | reverse complement strand
TTTACCTCTGTCTACTCAGCCGCCTCAGGCGCGCTCAGCTGCCCACCCTGCTCGCCTTCCACGGCTGTCTCCGCCGTGGGCGGCGGCGCCACCGCCGTCGGGTTCGTCGCCCCCTTCACCCGCACCACCGTGATCTTGTCGAAGCCTTCCTTGAACGCGGGCGGCCGCAGCCGTTCTGCCATCTTGTGCATCACCTCGTCGGTCACCTGACGATCCCGCTTCGAGTTCCGCTCCAGGCACACACTCAGCGGCACATCGAAAAACACCGCCTGCACCTCATACCCGAAGCTCTTCGCCATCTTGATCCACTGCCGTCGCTCATGCGGACTCAGGTTGGTCGCATCCACATAGTTCCAGGGCATCTTCGCAATCAGCCGCGCCCGCAGCAGGCTGCGCAGCGTGCTGAACACCAGCCCCTGGTAGCGCTGCTCGGTGATGTCGTCGAACAGGATGTTGCGCAGCATATCGCTTGAAAGCGGCTGTACTCCCCGGCGCTTGTACCAGGTCGTCTTGCCCGACCCGGGCAGCCCGATCGTCAGCACCACATACCCGCGCGGCGATCGCAGCGGCACCGCCACCGGTTCCACCGGAGGCATTCCCATCGACTCCGGCTGGGTCTCCATCACAAGCTGCGGCGCGTGAGCCGGTGGCGCGGCCGGCGAGTTGCCTTCGTCACCGTCGACACTAGCTGCGGCGGCTGGCGGCAATGACTCCGGACGGCTATCCTCCGCTGGCTCAAACCCATGCCTCTCGGCTGCGAGCTCCGGTTCCGGCTGCGGCGCCTCTCGCGGCCTTTCGCCCCGCTGCTCACGCCCACGCTCACGTGTTTGGGATGTCTGCGTCTTTGCCGGCTCCGGCGTCTCGGCCTCGGCTAAAGCCTCCGGATACGAGGGCCGCAGCGGCGCAGGCTGGTTGGCGGGCAGCTCCTGCCCAATCTTTCCCGTGGACTCCGACTCGTTCGGAGCGCGTCTGGAACGTCGTCTCATGAACCTCTCGCGCAACCATTCGCGCATACCCAGCGTTGTATCACAGCGGCTCCGTGCCGCGAAATTGGTGCAACGTGTACGCTACCCCTCCGCCTCGCGCCTCATTGCCCGGGTAAGCTGGGGTCTGTTAGGTTGATGAGGACTGTGTTGCGGCTCATTTCCCCGCGTCGCGCACACAAACTTCAGCGAAAAGAGCACACCTACATGGCGGTAAAGGTTGGTATCAACGGCTTCGGACGCATCGGACGCAACGTGTTCCGCACCGCCCTCGGGAACCCAGACCTTGAAATCGTCGCGGTCAACGATCTGACCACGCCCGCTACCCTGGCGCACCTGCTCCAGTTCGACTCCATCCTCGGCAACCTCAAAAACGAGATCACCTCGGCAGCCGACTCCATCACCGTCGACGGCAAAACCATCAAGGTCTTCGCCGAGCGCGACCCCGCTAAGCTCGACTGGGCCTCCGTCGGCGTCGAAATTGTCGTCGAGTCCACCGGTTTCTTCACCGACGCCGAGAAAGCCAAGGTCCACCTCAGCCCGAGCGCCAGCGGCCAACCTTCGACCGTCAAGAAGGTCATCATCTCCGCGCCCGCCACCAACGAGGACCTCACCGTCGTCCTCGGCGTCAACGACGACAAGTACGACCCGGCCAAGCACCACATCATCTCGAACGCCAGTTGCACCACCAACTGCCTAGCCCCAATCGTCAAGGTCCTCAACGACACCTTCGGCATCCAGAGCGGCATCATGACCACGATCCACAGCTACACCAACGACCAGGTGGTCCTCGACGCCCCGCACAAGGACCTGCGCCGCGCCCGCGCCGCCGCGCTCTCCATGATCCCCAGCTCCACCGGTGCCGCCAAGGCCCTCAAGCTCGTCATCCCGGAGATGGACGGCAAACTCGACGGCTTCGCCATCCGTGTCCCCACGCCCAATGTCTCCGTCGTCGACCTCACCTTCACCGCCGAAAAGCCCATCGACGCCAAAAGCATCAACGCCGCCCTGAAGGCCGCCGCCGAAGGCCCCATGAAGGGCATCCTTGCCTACACCGAGCTAGAACTCGTAAGCTCCGACTTCCGCGGCAACCCCAACTCCTCCATCGTCGACGCCAAGCTAACCAAAGCCGTCGGCAACACCGGCAAAGTCATCAGCTGGTATGACAACGAGTGGGGCTATTCCAGCCGTGTCAAGGACCTGATCCTGTTCCTGGTGGCAAAAGGCTTGTAATCTGCAGAGAATGGCGTCATGCAACAAGGTCAGACACATGAACGGAGCTTACGGCGGTTTACGGTCAGAAGGTTTAAACACGGATCTGACCATGTATCACGACGGGGAAAGCCGAAACAAGCCTGGAGCTCTAGCATATCTAGCGGGTTACTTCGATGGAGAAAGGTGCATTACTGTTTTGAAACAGGGCAGCACCGGCTTATGTCTTCGAGTGACGATCGTTTCGGCCGATGAGCAGGTACTGCGCTTGTTCGAGACGGTCTTCTGCCAAAGAGTCTATGAAGTAAAACACGTTTCATCAAGATCTCGAACCAAATGTAAATTGTTCAGGTGGAGTGTTTCGGGCTCTCGTGCAGTACCGATACTTTGCGATCTGGAGCCGTTTCTGATTACCAAACGTAATCAAGCGAAAGTTGCGCTTGGTGCCGATTGGGATACACGTATTACCAAAAGAACTCAGGACTTGGTTGCTCAACGAGCGGCGGTGAAGGCTAAACTCAGCAGCATGAAAAAGGCTGAACGCGGTACATCGGCAGATTCACCTTCGATATACTGAGTAAACTAAGGAATCATCCCTATGGACAAGGTGCTTCGTAAGTTCACTAGTCACGAGGAAATGCGGGCAGAAACGTATCGTTACTGGCATTCTCGACCCGACGGCGAAGTGTTTGATTTTATTGCAGAGATGAGTGAAGAGGCTTGGCGCGAATATTACCGTCTGAAAGGAATCGTGCCCAATGCTCAAAGACCAGCGCGATCTCTTACTCGCATTCAACGGACGACAGGTTAAATACATTTTGGTTGGCGGCTATGCCTTGGGCCGTTATACAGAGCCCCGTGTCACCAAGGACATGGACGTTTTTGTTGGCACGGATGACGTGAACGCAGATCGTGTCTTCAAGGCCCTGTCGGATTTTGGCGCTCCACTTGCTGGCCATACCCCGAAAGACTTCCAAGATCCGTATTCCGGGTTCCAGATTGGCTTGCCCCCGAGCCAGATTGATCTAATCTTTGCCATAAGCGGAGTCTCTTTCGATGAAGCCTGGGCAACTGCGATTACGGGTAAGACCACTGACGGAATACCCGTTCAGTACCTATCTTCTGACCTCTTCGTTACGAACAAGACCGCTGCAGGTCGACTCCAAGACCTCGCCGACGTGGCTGCCGTACTAGCCGCGCGCAAAGCTAATGGCACAGGCTGATGTGCGAGCGCCTTGATTGTTCACCTGATCCTTCCCTCTCAGGTATCCTCATACCCGATGCCCAAGCTCTCCATCACCGATCTCGATCTCGCTCACAAGCGCGTCTTCCTCCGTGTCGACTTCAACGTCCCCCTCAAGGATGGTCGCATCACTGACGACACCCGCATCCGCGAGACCATTCCCACCATCGAGTACGCCCTGCGTCACAAGGCCAAGCTCATCCTCGGCGCGCACCTCGGCCGCCCCAAGGGCAAGCCCGAGCCTTCCATGAGCCTGCGTCCCGTGGTCACCCGTCTCCGCGAGCTGCTCGATCACGTCATGGGCCCGCAGGAAAACGTCGCGTTCTCCCCCGACTGCGTGGGTGAAATCGCCGAAGAGCTCGCGAAGAACCTCGAATCCGGTCAGCCCCTCCTGCTCGAAAACCTCCGCTTTCACGCCGAGGAAGAAAAGAACGACCCATCCTTCGCCGAACAGCTCGCCGACCTCTGCGACATATACGTCAATGACGCCTTCGGCGCCGCCCACCGTGCCCACGCCTCCACCGCTGCCCTCCCGAACCTCATCCGCGAGCGCGGCGGCCAGGCCGCAGCCGGCCTACTCATGCAAAAGGAGCTCGACTACATGGGCAAGGCCATGACCGAGCCCACCAAGCCCTTCGTTGCCATCATCGGCGGCGCCAAGGTCTCCGACAAGATCGAGGTCATCAACTCTCTGCTCGACAAGGTCGATGCCCTGCTCATCGGCGGTGCCATGGCCTATACCTTCCTCAACGCCAAGGGCCAGACCACCGGTAAATCCCTCGTCGAAGCCGACAAGATCGACGTCGCCAAAGCCGCGCTCGACAAGGCCGCCGGGAAGGGCGTCAAGTTCCTGCTCCCGGTTGATCACGTCCTCGCCGACAAGTTCGGCGCCGACGCTCACACCGAAATCTTCTCCGGCGATGCTCCCTTCCCCGCCGACAAAATGGCGCTCGACATCGGTCCCGAAACCGTCAAGCTCTTCGCGGACGAGATCGCCGCCGCGGCGACAGTTATCTGGAACGGCCCCATGGGCGTCGCCGAGCTCGTCCCCTTCGCCCACGGCACGAACGCGATTGCAAAGGCTCTAGCGGCAAACCCCGCGGCGACCACCATCGTCGGCGGCGGCGACTCGGTAGCCGCGATCCAGAGCTCCGGCTACGCGGACCGGGTCACGCATATCTCCACCGGCGGCGGTGCCAGCCTAGAATTTCTCGAGGGCAAGGTATTGCCCGGCGTCGAAGCTCTCTCAGACAGGTAGTCTTCCGACCAAAAGGCAGCTTCGGAACGGGTTCCGGGCCCTTGCCATCGCTATGTTCCTCACCGTACTCTCGGGAAATCGTCACCCGACCGAGTACCCCGCCCGGAGCCGACCCATGCGCAAACCGATGATCGCCGGCAACTGGAAGATGTATAAAACCCCGCGCGAATCGCTGGCCTTTCTTCAGGATTTCTTCCCCCGCGTCGAAGGCCACACCCGCGATGAGATCCTGATCCTGCCGACCATGAGCTCGTTGGCCTTCGTCGTGGAGGCCGCCCAGGGCACAAACGTCTCTGCCGGCGCGCAGAACATGCACTGGCTCAATGAGGGCCCCTACACCGGGCAAACCTCGCCCACCATGCTGGTCTCCATCGGTTGCCGCCACGTCATGCTCGGCCACTCCGAGCAGCGGCTCTACTTTTCCGAAAGCTATGAGCGCGTGAACCTGAAGCTCAAGGCCGCCATCAATCACGGCATCACGCCCATCGTCTGCGTCGGCGAGCTGCTGGCCGAACGGGAAGACGGTAAAACTGAGGCGGTCCTACGCGACCAGGTGCGCGCGGCGTTGCGCAACATTTCCTCCAGCGAGGCCCGTCATTTGGTCATTGCCTATGAGCCCATCTGGGCCATCGGCACCGGCTCCACGGCCTCACCGGAGATCGCCGCCGAAGCCCATGCGCAGATCCGTGCCGAGCTCGCCCACTGCTGCGGCCAGCCCGTCGCCCAGCAGACCCGCATCCTTTACGGCGGCTCGGTCAAACCGGACAACATCGCCGCGCTCATGGCGCAGGAGGGCATTGACGGCGCCCTCGTCGGCGGCGCAAGCCTCGAGCCGGCCAGCTTTGCCGACCTCGTGCACTACTCCTCCGACACTGACACCGATGTACACAACCAACAATAGAAACAACATTGGTAACTAAGTTTTATGCAGCCGATGCGGATAGGCACAGCCCGCCGCGAACAGCCGCTTGAATAAAGCCCTCTCAGCCACAACGCCCAACTTAGACGTGCAACTTACAACTAGGAACCCAGACTTTCCCTCACCGCACCACACCCGCCTGATCCAGCGGCCAATACACCACCGCGGCCCGGCCGTAGATCAGATCACGCGGTACGGGACCGAAGTCGCGGCTGTCGCTTGAGATCGACCGGTGATCCCCCATCACAAAGTACTCACCCCGGGGTACCACGCGCGACGGCAGCGACCGGTCGTCCTGGTACTTCTCCGGCACATACGGCTCGTTCAGGGCTACCCCGTTCACCGAAACCGTCCCACGGTCGATCGACAGCGAATCCCCCGGCAGCGCGATCACGCGCTTGATATAGCTCTTCGTATGGTCGTGCGGGTAGTAAAACACCACCACGTCCCCGCGCTGAATCCCTTCGAAACGGTATGCGAATTTGTTGATGAACAGCCGGTCCTGATCTTCCAGCCGCGGCAGCATACTCGTACCCTCCACCCGCACCGGCTGGTAGAGGAACAGGATGATGAACAGGGAAACCACCAGCGAGACAAAGAGATCGCGCGACCAGGCACGAAATCCGAGCCCGCCCGGAGCCGGGTTTGTGCTCGCCGCCGCTACCGTATCGGTCGAAAGATCCTCTTTGGGATTGCGCATGGTGAAACAAATCGGACTGTCCGTATCCGCTACAGCAGTTTAAACGTTTCTGCCCCGATTGCGGTACTCCCTCCCCCCGTTCGGGGTCTCGCTCCCGCCCGGCGGTGGAGTATGCTGTGGAGAGTCGCTTCCTATGGCCACTCTGACACAGAATCCGATCGCCAATCCCGAGAAGACGGCATCTCGTTCGTCCACCGAATTGCACAGTCTCCCCACCGAGAGGATGAACGAAGCCTCTGCGGGACTCGACACCAAATCGGCTTTGGAGATCGCCCGCATCATCAACCAGGAAGACGCCAAGGTCGCCAACGCGGTTAAAAAAGCCCTTCCGGAGATTGCCATGGTCATCGATACCGTGGCACGTTCCCTGCGGGACGGCGGTCGCCTGATCTACGTCGGAGCCGGCTCCTCCGGCCGTATCGCCGCGCTCGATTCCTCCGAGTGCCCCGCCACCTTCTCCACCGACGCACAGCAGGTGCAGTACCTGATGGCCGGTGGCCCCAAGGCCCTCGCCAGCGCCTCCGACGTGAATGAGGATTCGCCCGAGATCGGACAGCGCGATGTGGCCAAGCGCCGTCCCACGCGCAAGGACGTTATCATCGGCGTCTCCGCCTCCGGCCGCACGCCGTACGTGGTGGGCGCCGTCGAGTACGCCCGCGCTCGTGGCGCGAAAACCGCCGCGATCACCTGCAACCCGAACTCCGATCTTTCCCAGGTCGCCGATATCACCATCACCGCCGAGGTCGGCCCCGAGGTCATCTCCGGTTCCACGCGTATGAAGGCCTCCACCGCGCAGAAGATGATCCTCAACATGATCACCACGGGTGCCATGACCCGGCTCGGCTACGTGTACGACAACCTCATGGTGAACGTGCACATGAAAAATGCCAAGCTCGTCGAGCGCGGTATCCGTGTGCTCATGCAGCTGTGCAATATCGACCGGGAAACAGCCATTCGCACCATCAAGTCCGCCGGCAAGAGCATTCCCATCGCCGTGGTAATGCTCAAGGCCAACGTGGACAAGATGGACGCCGTGCGGCGTCTGCAAAAGTCCGAGGGCAACGTACGCCTGGCCATCGAGGACTCCCGCCTGGAACTCTGATTCCTCGGCGTACCGTCCCGCAGCACCTTCCGTCCTACAGCATTCCGATTCTCTTGGCCTGTCATCCCGCAGCGTAGCGAAAGAACCTGTTTCCGCTCCGTTCTGCCGACCGCCCCACGCTCTAAAAACGCCCGCAACATCTGCTCACACCTGTGTCTAAACCTACAGGCCGCGGAACCTCACGGCTGATATTTAGGAGTCCTCCCATGAAGCACATCGTCGTCGCCACCTCTCTCGCCCTCTCCCTCAGCTTCGGGACCGCCTTCGCTCAACAAACCGCTCCGGCGCCGGACACCCAGGGAGCGCCCGCGACCCAGGGTGAAGGCTACCGCCACGCGCCCAATCCGCATCGCCAGGCGATGCACCTCAGCAAGCAGCTGAACCTTACCCCGGACCAGACCGCGAAAATCGAGCCGATCCTCGCCTCGCGCGACCAGCAGATGCAGGCCCTGCACCAGAATACGCAGCTCAGCGAGGGGGACCGCCACCAGCAGATGCGCTCTATCAACGAGCAGTCCGAGCAGGGGATGAGCGGCATCTTGACCCCCGACCAGATGACGCAGCTCAAGGCCATGCGCCGCGCCGGTCGCCGCGGGCAAGGTGGAGAACCCAGCCAGGCTCCCTCCGCGTAACAGCCCCAATGCTGTCCCAGGGCCGAAGCCTTCCGCTTCGGCCTTTCCTTTTGCCATCCCGCCTTTGAGCCACCGGGCGCATCTCCCTCGGCACCCGCGTTCCTTCCGTCTTTCCGTACACTATCTCGATGGATAAATTTGTGGTGCGCGGCGGCAATCCGCTGCTCGGGACAATCAAGGTTTCAGGCGCAAAGAACTCCGCCCTCCCCTGCATGGCGGCCGCCATCCTCACCGAGGACGAGGTCATCCTCGAGAACGTCCCGCAGGTGCGCGACATCGAAACCGAGCGCAAGCTGCTGGAATCCATGGGCGCCGAGGTGGAATTGGGCTACGGCCGCGCGCAGCATCGCACCTCCATCCGCTGCGCCGTGCTTTCAGATCCCGTCGCCAAGTACGAGATCGTCAAGACCATGCGCGCCAGCTCGCTCGTCCTGGGTCCGCTGATCGCCCGCACCGGCGTCGCTCGCGTCGCCATGCCCGGCGGCTGTGCCATCGGCGGCCGGCCCATCGACCTGCACATCAAGGGCCTGGAGGCCATGGGCGCGACCATCACCCAGGAGCACGGCTATCTGGAAGCGCGCACCCCGGAAAACGGAAAATCCCGCCTCAGAGGCGCGCACATCGTCTTCGACAAGATCACCGTTACCGGTACCGAAGATCTGCTGATGGCGGCCGTCCTCGCCGAGGGCGAAACCCTGTTTGAAAACTGCGCCCGCGAGCCCGAGGTCACCGATCTCGCCGCCATGCTCAACGCTATGGGCGCGAAGATCGAAGGCGCCGGCACCTCCACGATCCGGGTCCAGGGTGTGAGCAAACTGAATGGCTGCCGCCACCGCATCAACCCCGACCGCATCGAGGCCGGCACCTTTCTGATCGCCGGCGCCATCACCGGCGGCGATCTCAACGTCGATTGCTGCAACCCCAAACACCTCAGCTCCCTGCTCAGCAAGCTCGAGCAGTGCGGCGTTCGTCTGGAGGTCGGTACGGACAATGTGCGCGTCCACTCCGGCGGCAAGCTCGTCGCCGGCGACATGAGCACGGAAGAATACCCCGGCTTCCCGACCGACATGCAAGCGCAGTTCATGGCGTTGATGACGCAGGCTGAAGGCGTCTCCACCGTTACGGAAAACATCTTCGAAAACCGCTTTATGCACGTCGGCGAACTCAACCGCATGGGCGCTCATATCGCCGTGAACGGTCGTTCCGCCATCGTGCGCGGCGGAACGGCGCTGCAGTCCGCGGCCGTCATGTGTTCCGACCTCCGCGCCAGCGCCGCTCTCGTGCTCGCCGCGCTCGTCGCCGACGGCGAATCGATCCTCGATCGCGTTTACCACATCGACCGCGGCTACGAGCACATCGAAGAAAAGCTGCGCGGCGTCGGCGCCCAGATCCGGCGCATGGGAGAGATCTTCGGGAAAAAATAGCTTAGCAGGCGGGAATCAGAGCATACTGGCCTTATTTGGAGCACAGCGATCATGGCAACTACACCCACACTGCTCTCAATTGAAGAATACCTTCGTACCGGCTACCACCCCGACGTAGACTTTGTCGACGGAGAGATCCAGGAGCGCAACTTGGGTGAGCACGACCATGGGCGACTTCAGTACGTTCTTGCGCCGTTCTTTTTCAGCAAAGAGAAACAGTGGGCTATTCACGGCGTAGTCGAGCAACGCATCCGCGTCAGCCTCAGCCGCGTACGTGTCTGCGATCTTGCGATTCTCCGAGCCGACGCTCCTCGCGAAAAAGTAACTGAGACGCCGCCCCTGATCTGCATAGAGATCCTCTCGCCCGAGGACCGCCTCTCCCGCGCACAGAAGGTGCTTGCTGACTACCTCGCCATGGGCGTGGAAAACATCTGGCTCATCGATCCTCTGCGCCGCTCCGCGCACACCTTTAACGCCGCCGGCCTGCATCACGCCGACCCCGCCCGCCTTGCCGTCCCAAACTCCTCCATTCTCCTCGACCTAACCGAGCCGTTCGCAGCGTTGGATTGATCTGGGCCGCAACCCTATAATCGCTCCATGCGGTGGTTCGTGAAGCTCTCTCAAGCGGCTCTTCTCCTTGCGGGTGCCTTCGGTCCCACTCCGGCACAGACCTTGCCGGCAGCCGCATCGCCCGGCAACCGTGTAATTCTCGTTTTACCCTTTGAAAACCGCTCCGGCAACCCGTCCCTGAGCTGGATCGGCGACTCCTTCCCCGACACCCTCGACCGCCGCCTCAGCTCTGCCGGCTTTCTGACCATCTCGCGCGACGACCGCGTCTATGCCTTCGACCACCTCGGTCTGCCTGAGGGGTTTCGGCCCTCCCGCGCGACCTCCATCCAGATCGCCCGTCAGCTCGATGCCGATTACGTCATCGTGGGCAGCTTCACGGTCGTCGGCTCGGCCCTGACGGCCCAGGCGCGCGTGCTTTCCATCGATGACCTGCGCCTCTCGGGAACGCTGCAGGACGGCGCCGATCTCGCGCATCTGCTCGACGCCGAAAACGCCATCGCCTGGCGGGTCGCCCGCTCCATCCAACCCGGCTTCAGCGTGGCCGAGAGCACCTTTCTCGGCGCACCGGGAAGCGTCCCACTCCCCGCCTTTGAAAATTACATTCGCGGCGATAACGCCTCCACACCCGCTGAGCGGCTGGAGCGCCTGAAGGCCGCGGTCGCCTATGCGCCGGTTTACCCCGCCGCACTGCTCTCGCTCGGCAAGCAGCAGTACGCCGGTCGCGACTTCGCCTCGGCCGCCGCCACACTCGGCAAGATCCCGCCCACCAGTCCCTTGGCGCTTGAAGGCGGTTTCTACCTGGGGCTTGCCCGCTTCAACTCCGCCAACTACGCCGGCGCGGAGACTGCCTTCGCCTTTGTCGGGCAGCACCTGCCCCTGCCCGAGGTGCTGAACAACCAGGCCGTCGCGCAAAGCCGCCAAGGAAAGGATGCCGTGGCGCTGTTCCAGCGCGCCTCCTCGGCCGATCCCACCGATGCGGACTACCACTACAATCTCGCCATCAGCCTCTTTCGACAGGGCAACACCGCCGCCGCCCTCCCCGAGGTGCAGACCGCGTCGAAGTTGAAGCCGAACGACAACGAAGCGCGCCAGCTCGAAGCGCAGCTACGGTCCGCGCCCGCCGGCACGCATCTCTCCTCGGCCACCACGCCAACCCCCAACGGCTTCAGCCCGCTCGAGCGCATTCGCCGCACCTACTCCGAGACGAGCTACCGCCAGGCCGCCTTCCAGCTGGACGGCATGCGCACCGCCCGTCTGGCGACCATGCCCCCGGCGCAGCAGGCGGCGGAGTACATCGCGCTCGGCCGCGAGTCGCTCACCCAGGGTCTGCTGCCGGAGGCCGAGACCCGCTTCCGTTCCGCGCTCGCCGCCGACGGCAACAGCGCCGAAGCGCAGGCCGGCATCGCCGAGGTCAGCGAACGCAGCGGGGACGCCACCCAGGCTCGCACGGAGGCGCTCGCCTCCTTGCGCCTCCGGCCGAATGCCCCGGCGCTCTGCGTGTTGGCGCGCCTGGACATCGCCAAAGATGCTCTGCCCGTCGCCGCCGACGAGGTCTCCCAGGCGCTGCAGCTGGAGGCCAACAACGGCGAAGCACTCGCCTTGCGCCAAACGCTGCAGAGCCGTGGTCAGGTCGTCCGCTAGGGCCTTGGCAACGCTCCTCTCCACCTCGTTTTTCGTTCCTTTGCTTCCGGCCATCCGCCATCTCACACCGGATCAGGCTGTGGCTACCCTCACCGTCGGGCTCCTGCTTATCTTCCTGGAGTTGAACCGCCCCGGACGAGTATTCGCCGGCAGCCTGGGGGTGCTGCTGGTGCTGCTTGCCGCCGCCGCCCTCACGGGCATGAGCCGTCCCGCATGGGTTCCCCTTCTGCTGCTCTGCGTCGTCGGCAGCTTTCTCCTGAACCTCTACCGGAAACTACCCGCCTGGTGGCTGCTCCTCGCCACACTGGGCTCGATCTTCGCCCTCCAATCCTTCCGCTCCTTCAGTTCCTCCGGGACGAAACGGGGGGTCCATACCGCGGTCTCGGTGGTGTGCGGTGCCGTCCTGGGCATCGCCTCGGCCGCGCTCACCCGCATTGCCCACCGCGCGCGGCGCGCCAAAGCATTAAACTAACCTCTGATCTCGCTCCGGAGTACGCGTTGCCCCTTACTCGATCGCCCAAAACGTTATCCAAAATGCTGTCAAAGATACTGTCCAGCAGCTCATCCACAACGCTGTTCATCTCCCCATCTTCCCCCCTTCGGCCGTCCCGGCTGCGGTCGATCAGCCTGTTGCTGTCGGCGGTTCTACTGGGTACTGCGACGGCAGCGGCACAGACATCGCTGGATCGCCAGCTGCAGTATCTGGACTTCGGCGTGCAGGCGATCGGCCAGTTCACGGGTTCGGTCTCGGGCCCTGTCGTTCTGCCGGCGGTCGACTCGGGTGCCCTGGTCAGTCAAAATGCCTCCAGCACCGTGGCCGCTTTAGGCACCCTGCGCTACACGCCCCGGCCTTATCTCGGGGTGGAGTTCAACGGCAGCTACGGGCGCTTTACCGAGGACTACAGCGTTGCTCCGTTTCAAATCCAAACCGAGGTGAATGAGTTCACCTTCGGCTACGTCGTCACCCCGCCGTACCGCATCTTCGGCGTCAAGCCCTATGCCTCGGTCGGTGCCGGCACCATCCGCTTCGCGCCCACCAAGGGCGGCGGCCAGGGCGCACCGTCTGAGGCCCGTCTCGGTGAGTACTACAACGTCGGCATTCAAAAAGAAATTCTGTCCGATAACTTTGGCGTCCGCGTCGGTTTCCGCCAGCTCTTCTATGAGGCACCCGACTTCGTGCAGAACTATCTCACCATCAACAAACACACCGTTACCTCGGAGCCGATGATCGGCTTCTATCTCCGCTTCTGATCGGGTCCTTTCTCAAGGCCAAGGTAAAAGGCAAGCTGGTGCACCGCGATGAATGATCTGCTGGACCATGACGACCCCTCACTCTCGCGTCAGGACCGTGAACTGACCTTGGGCACAGGCACGATCCTCGGCATCTTCTTCGGGCTGGTCGTGCTCTGCGGTGCCTGCTTCGGCGTCGGATACACCATGGGTCACAAATCCGCGCCCACGCCGCTGACCATCGCCGATGCGTCGCCGGACGCGGCCGGCGGCAGCAACGGCATCCCCAAGCCCTCTGCCGGCTCACCGCTGGACGGCCTCACCTCGACGCCGCCGGTCGCGATAGCACCGCCGGCGGCAACCGCAGTCCCTGCCCCAAAGCCGGCGCCCGTCGTTCGCAAGCCGCCACCCCCCGCTGTCATCACCGATGACGACGATCCGACGCCGGCGAGCTCCACCGTATCCGCGCGGACACCCACCGTTAAGCCGGTCGCGCCCACTGCCCTGCTACCCTCGGTCGCCGCTGCCCCGAGCAGTCCCGGCAGCATCATGGTCCAGGTGGCCGCCGTCTCTCACCAGGAAGACGCCGATCTCCTGATCGGCGCACTGCGCGCCCGCGGCTACGCCGTCGCTGCCCGGTCTTCCGTAGGCGATTCCCTGATTCACGTCCAGGTAGGCCCTTTCAGCAGCAAACCCGCCGCCGAAGCCATGCGCCAGAAGCTCATGGCCGATGGCTACAACGCCCTGCTGAAGTATTGACGCGGAGTTACACAAAATTTTCGAGTCACTCAAGTTACACAGACGCGTGTCCATCTGAGCCGCGTCCAGGACCCCTCCGCGCCAGCGCCGCCTCCATCCGCTCCCGCACCGCCAGCATCAGCGCCTCACGCGACGCGAACTCCGCCGGCCGCAGGCCGGGAAGAAACTCCACCGTCACCTCGCCTGCCTGCAAACGCAGGCTTCCCCGTCGCATCAACTCGGCCGTACCCCGAATCACCACCGGCACCACCGGCACACCCGTCTCGGTGGCCAGAAAGAAGCCACCCTTCCGAAACGGCAGCAAATGCCCGTCGGCCGAGCGTGTTCCCTCCGGAAAGATCGTAATGTGCATGCCGTGCGCGAGTGCCTCGCGCGCCGCCGCGATTGACCGCCTGGCCTCCTCCCGCGAGTGCCCGCGCGTCACCGGCACAAACCGGCCCATGCGCATCGCCATGCCCAGCAGCGGAATGCGCATCAACTCCTGCTTCAGCATCACGCTGGTCATGCCGGGAATGGAGGGCAGCAGCACCGGCGGGTCCAGGTTTGAGACATGGTTACTCATCAAAATGCTGGGTTCCGCGGAGACATGCTCCAACCCCAGCACGCGTACGCGTACCCCTGCCGCCCGCAATCCCAGGCGAATCACCCACATCGCCCAGCCGTACATGGCGTCGGCATCGCCGCGCAGCGCCGACCACGGTATCCCCACCAGCGCCACGGGCAAACCCAGCCCCACCAGCACCGCAAGCAGGCGAAACGAAGCCCACATCGGCTAACTCTCGTGCGCGACGAGCTGCGCCTCGGGCACCGCGGCACCCGACCGGGCCGCGATCGCCGCGGGCAGCTTTTCATAAATCCCGCCGAAGCCGCCGTTGGATAGAATCGCGACAACATCACCCGCGTGCACACGGGTCGTCATCGCGCGCACGATCTCGTCGGCATCCGCGCAAAGCACCGCCGGTGTACCCCGCCGTCTCAGCCCCTCCAGCACATGCTCCGGTTCAAGCCGTTCCGCCGCCGGGATCGCCTCGCTCTTGAACACCTCGGCGAGAACCACCTCATCGGCACACGCGAGGCTCTCCACCAGCTCCGCTTCGAATACGTTGCGGCGCAGTGTGTTCGACCGCGGCTCCAGCACCGCCCACAGCCGCGCCTCCGGGTAGGCCGCCCGCAGCGCTCGCAGCGTCTCCCGAATCGCCGTCGGATGGTGCGCGAAGTCGTCGATCACGGTAACCCCGGCGACCTCCGCCCGCACCTCCAGCCGCCGCTTCACGCTCTTGAAGCTGCCGAGCGCCGCCGCGATCGCCTTGGCCGAGATCCCCTGCCCCGCCGCCAGCGCCGCCGCCGCCGCCGCGTTCAGCGCATTGTGTTCGCCCGGCATCGGCATCGTCAACTCCGCGAAAAACACACCGTCGCGATGCAGCGTCCAGCGCGTGAGGGAGCCGGTCTGGGTCAGGTCGCTCACGCGCCAGTATGAATCCGCCGCAAAACCGTACCGCTCTACCTTGCAAAATGCTTTGGCACAGCACTCGCTGACGGCCTGGCTGCCGTCAAAGGCGATCAGCCGCCCCCGCGCCGGCAGCAGATTCACCATGCGCTTGAATGCCGTCTTGACCGCCTCGAAGTCGGGGTAGATATCCGCATGGTCGAACTCGACATGCGTCAAGATCGCTACATCCGGAAAATAATGCAGAAACTTCGGTCCCTTGTCGAAAAATGCGGTGTCGTACTCATCGCCCTCCAGCAGAAACGGCCGTGTCCCTGCCTGTACCTGGAAACTGGAACCGAAGTTCTCCGCCACACCGCCGATCAAAAACGAAGGCGTCCACTGCGACAAGCCCTCGGCCTCATCCATCGCCGCCGCCGTGGCATAGATCCACGCCAACATGCTCGTCGTGGTCGTCTTGCCATGCGTTCCGCACACCACCAGACGCTCACGCCCGATCAGAAATTCATCGTGCACCAGCTGCGCCATGGAGGTCATCGGGATACGCTCCTCCAGCACCCGCTCCAGCTCGGCATTGCCGCGCGAGATCGCATTGCCCACCACCACCAGGTCCGGCCGGGGGTCCAGATTCTCTACCCGATACGACTCCCGCACCGCAATCCCCATCGCCGCCAGCTGGTCGCTCATCGGCGGGTACGCCGCCGTATCCGATCCGGTCACCCGATAGCCGCAACTCTGCAGCATCCCTGCCAGCGACGCCATCGCCGTCCCACAGATCCCGATTAGATGAATATGCTTGCTCACGCTATAACCCTCCGCTCCGGACAACTTCCCCAAGCCGTTCTCCGCGCCCTCTTCGTTCCGCTTTTCCGCTCTCCGCGCTCTAACTCATTCCGGCTGTAAGCAAGACCTCCTCCTCACACCGCAAAACAGCACGAGCCCCCAGCACCAACGACCGGTTCCCCGGCGTCACATGTCCGCAACGTAGCCCGATCGCGATCGGCCCCGTAAAATCCTTCAACGCATGCAGGCACGCCGCCTCCAGCATCTCCATCTCGCCCGCTTCCACATTGGCGCTCATATCCCCAAATACCACGCCGCGCACCCGCTCCATGACCCCTGCAAACCGCAGGTGCTGCAGCATGCGGTCCCAGTGGTAAGGCTTCACGTGAATATCCTCCAGGAACAGGATGCAGGGCTCCTCCACACGCAGCGCCCACGGCGTTCCCAGCCCAGCCTCCAGAATGGCCAGACATCCTCCCAGCAGCCGCCCGGTGGCCGCTCCCGCCCGCAGCACGCGCAGCCCATCGGCCCGCCCCAGCGTATAACCGGCCGCCGCCGCCTCGGCCGGCAGTAGTGCCGCCTGCCAGGAGCCCTCATCCACACCGCTCGGCTGTGCCCAGTCCGCCGCCACCATCGGCGCATAGAAGCTCTGCATGCGGCACTCATTCCAGAACCATGTGTGCAGCGACGTGTGGTCCGAGTACCCGATAAACGGCTTCGGGTTCGTGCCGATCAACTCCCGATCCAGCCTCGGCAGCAGCTCCGCCGACCCCCATCCGCCCCGCGTGCACACGATGCCGTCAATCGCCGGGTCCGCGAACGCCGCATGCAGATCCGCCACGCGCTCCGCCGCCGTCCCCGCATAGTAGAGCGGTCCCCGTGCCAGCGCATGGGGCATCAGCACGGGATCGTAACCCGCCGCCCGCATCTGCGCCATGCCTTGCCGCACCAGCTCCTCCTTCGCAGCCGAGGCAGGCGACACCACAGCCAAGCGGCTGCCCGGCCGCAGGCGCGGACGCTGGATCGTCTGAGTCGTCTGGATTTCCGCGTCCTGCACCGGCACTAGACCCATGCCTCTCCCGTGCACACAATCTCCGCCGGCCCGGTCAGCAGCATCCCCTCACGCTCCGCCGGCCAGCGCACCCCCTGCGCGCCGCCCGGAGCCGTGGCCGTCAACTCGCGCGCCGCCCCGGCCAGGACCATCGCTGCCGCCGCCGCCGCACACGTTCCCGTGCCCGACGACATCGTCGGCCCACACCCGCGCTCAAAGATGCGAAACTCGATCGCCCCCGGTGCGGTCACGCGCACAAACTCCACATTCGTCCCAAACCGAAACATCGGGTCCACGCTGATCCGCGCCCCCAGCGCCTCCCAGCTCATCCCGTGGCTGCCGAAATCCTCACGCTCCGGAAAGATCACAAAATGCGGGTTGCCGACGTTCACCATCGCCCCCGCAATCTCGTTCTCCACCCCGTCCAGGCGAATGGCCCGCCGCATCACGCGCGGCACCCCCATCGCGGACTCGATCGTCCAGACCCGCCCCCCATCCAGCACCCGGCAGCTTCGCGGACCGCCGTGCGTGCCGAAGGTCACCTCCTGCCGGCCTTCACTTGCCGCCAACCAGGCTGCTACACAGCGCGTTCCATTGCCGCTCAACTCCGCCTCGCTGCCGTCCGCGTTAAAGAGCCTCAGAAAAAAACTGCCGTCCGCGCGGCGATCCAAGAACTCGATCCCATCCGCCCCCACACCCGTGTGCCGTGCACATAGCCTTTGCGCCAGGGAGCTATGGCGTCGCTCCACGAGGCTTTCTTCGATCACCAGAAAATCGTTGCCGCAGGCGTGAGCCTTCACAAAAGGTACCGTTTGGGCCATGGGACTTATCCAGCTCCAGCATAAAACGTGGCAGCCCAGATTCACCGCGCCGCACGGTGCAAAAAGGCCGCACCATTGAGGGTGCGGCCTTTATGCAAGCAGCCGTCGAACAAACTCCGGCAAAATCCGTCATCTCGACCGGAGGCGGAGCCGAAGCGGAGAGATCCCATCCCGCTCGCCGCAGCATTCACCTTCGCCCGGCCATCATCGCCGGTGGCGGTCCCCTACCTCAAGCGACCTCAAGCCACAGGCGCGGCCACATTGATCTGATCCGCCAGCTTGGTCAGGAGCTTGTCCGCGTTCTTCTCCTCCTCCAGCGTCTTGTCCAGGATTTCGGCGTGCGCCTGCTCGCCCAGCACCATGGCCCAGTTCCGCAACGTGCCGTACATCGCGATCTCATGATGCTCCACCAGGTTGCCGGAGGCGATCAACACCACATCGCGAATCTGTGCATCCTTGGCGGAACTGATATCCGCCTGCGCTCCACTCACCAGCGCCGCCGTGATCTTGCACTTGGAGGTGTCGGATTCGCCCGTAGTCTCATTCAAAATCCGCTCCAGCCGCGACACGTGCGTCTTGCTCTCCTCCAGGTGTTGATGAAAGGCGCTGGCCAGTTCGGGGGCCGTCGCTTTGTCGGCCATCTGCTCCAAACCTTCCAGAAGCTGTGTCTCACTGCTCAGCTGCCGTTGCAGCATGGTGGTGTACAGCTCGCGAAGGGTATCGAAATCCGGTGTAAACAGTCCCATGACGCTTCTCCTAAACGGGGCGAAGCCTGCGTTCACGCTCGCCGGTATTGCTGAATTTGCGAATCCGTCGATGATCCTTCCGGCTTCTGCGGTGGATCGCCCCACGTAATTTGTTCGATGCATCCCGGGCTCGGGGCGTGGTCCACCCCGCGGCGTGCATCGCGACCCGCATCGCGGCCGCGCCCCACCGCTCACGACCCTGCTTTCGGCTTGTACACCAGCGACTGGTACACCCGCGCCGTCGGCTGCCCGACCGTGCGCACCACCTCCACCTCGCCCAGCCCCGCGGGGTGCGCCGCGACGGCCCGCGCGACCGCATCGCCGTCCAGCGCAATGACATACGCGGCCCTGTGCGCCGGATCGGCCAGCGCCGCCTCCCACGCGATCCGGTCATTCTCGCTCACCACCGCAACCAACGGCCGCCCCGCATTCTCCACCGCCCCCACATGCGCCGAAACCGACATCAGCACCGGCTCGTTTACCGGAATGGTCTCGAGCACATTCGCCAGCGAGTGCTCAAACGGCACCCGCGTCCGCGCATTGATCACGCCCTCCTGCAGCACCAGCGGCAGGGCATACCGCCGCGACACCGGATCGACGAACGTCGTCTGCTGATAGCGCGCCGCCTCGCCGTTCCGCGGCCTGCCCTTCAGAAACGCCGGCAGTCCCGTGCCGAACCCATACATCATCAGCACCGCATTTAAGGCACACAGCCCCAGCGCCGTGCGCTGCCAATACCGCGCCGCCCACCGCTGCCAACCCGCCGTGCCCGCGCGCAGCCACAACTCGAAGCACTCCCCCGCCAGCGCGCCATATACACACAACGCCGGCAGCATTTCCATCCCGTACCGAGCGTTATAAAACGCGTGCGGCCACAACTGCGGGATAAAGATCGGCACCGACCCAAACGCGATCGAGTAGATATAAAACGGCAAAGGTACCCAAAGCAGCAACGCCGACCTTGTTCCCGGGTGCACCACCTTGCCCACACCCGGCTGCCCCGCCTTCGCCGCAGCCTCACCGCGGCTAAGGTGGGTTTCCCTCCAAGACACGGAAGACACAAACGACACCCAGGCCCCATACCCCGCCGCCGCCAGCAGCCCCCACCCCGTCTCCCACACCGCCGCATCCACCTGCGCGGTCCGCAGATAAAACACCGCCGACCACAGCGGGTTATGCCATCCGCGATAGTGCTGCCCCGGCGGCGCGGTCCGCCGCTCAATCTGCTTGGCCGAGTACGGCCCGCGCAGAAAATCCAACCAATCCCCATCGAAGTGCGCGTTATACCAGAGCCAGAACACCGCGCCCGCCGCGCATAACACCGTAAATACGAAAAAATTCGGCAGCAGCCTGCGCCGGAGCGCCGCCTCCCCCCGCCAAAGCTGCCAGGCAAAACAGCACCAAACCGCCGCGCCGATCACCCAGCCGTCATAGCGCGTCAGCACCATCCCCAGCACCAGCAAACCGCCCAGCACCATGCGCGCCCGTGCAACGAAGGCATTGCCGGCGCGCACGGCGGCCGCAAACTCCACCGTCGCCACCACAGACCACACAAACAGCGCCAGAAACAGCGCCTCGGTCATGGCCGTCGTGGCCAGGTAGAGCAGGTTTGGATTCAGCGCATAGAACAGCGTCGCGACCAGGGCCCAGCGCAGCCGCATCATCCGCCGTGCCAGCCGCCAAACGCCCACCACGCTCGCCGCATAGCTCACCATCGACATCGGCGCGGCGGCCAGCCCCGTCTGCCACATCGCCATGTTGCCGATAAAGGGCAGCATCAGCAGGTGCGGCAGCGGCAGCCAGGCCCCGCCCAGCTGCGAAAGCCCGGGATAATGCGCGTCGATTATGCGCCGCGCATTGCCCAGATGCGCCACCGCATCGCCATACAGCAGCGTGTACCCCGCGCGGTAGCAGACAAACAGCGCCGCCAGCGCCAGAAACACACAGGCCATGAACACCGGCATGCCCTCGCCGCGCTGCAAGGGCCGAACAGCCTCCGGATCGCCCTGCCACCAGAGCGGTTCAGCCGTACGCCCACGCACGCCAACGGGTACCGCAGCCTTGCCGTCCAACGTACGAGGCCGTCGCCGCTTCAACTCACCGGAACCCCGCACCCAACACCACCACGAATAACCTAGAACGTACAACCTAGAACGTACAACTCAAAAATGCGAGATCTCCCGCAGGTGCCCAAACCGCTCCTCGATCTCCGCCTTCGTCGTCTCCTGCATTCGCTCCGTGCCGAACCGCTCCACCGCAAACGACCCCATCACACTGCCATAGAACATCGCTCGCCGAAACACCTCCGGCGTCAGCTCCGGCTGCGAGGCGGCATACCCATAGAATCCACCCGCAAACGAATCCCCCGCCCCGGTCGGGTCCACGACCTCGCCCAACGGCAGCGTAGGTGCCCGAAACGGCTTGCGCTTGATTCCATCCCCGAAACTCCGCTCCGAAAAATACGCCGTGGACCCATACTCGCCATGCTTCACGATCAGCGTCTTCGGCCCCAGCTGCAGCACAGCCTCCGCCGCCCGCAGACCGTTCGACTCACCCGAAAGCATCCGCGCCTCACCGTCATTGATCAGCAGCACATCCAACTCATGCAGCACCGGCAGCAGCTTTTCACGATGCGCGCCGATCCAGTAGTTCATCGTGTCGCCCGCCACCATCTTCACCTTCGACATCTGCTGCCGCACCCGCAGCTGCAGCACAGGATCGATATTGGCCAGAAACAAAAATTCCGAGTCGGCAAACGCAGCCGGAATCTTCGGCGCAAACTCCGCAAACACGTTCAAGTCCGTAGCCAGCGTATCCGCCGCATTCAGATCCGTCATGTAGCTTCCGGTCCAATGAAAGCTCTTGCCCGCCGCCCGCTCAATGCCCCGCGTATCGACGCCCTTAGCAGTCATCACCCGCTCATGCTCCGGCAAAAAATCCTCACCCACCACACCGATCACGCGCACCGGCGAAAAGAAACTCGCAGCCAGGGAGAAATGCGTAGCCGCCCCACCCAGCACCCGCTCCCGCTTGCCACTAGGCGTTTCAAGCGAATCAAACGCAACAGAACCCACAACCAGTATCGACATCAACCCTCTTCCAAACCCTGCTTACGCCATTGCTGCTCTTGTTGTCGTTCCCGAAGGGAACCTGCTTCAGCCTTTGCTCTTGCTTTTCTTTCTGTCATTCCCGCAGGGAATCTGCGTCTGCCTTTGCTCTTGCTTTCTTTCTGTCATTCCCGCAGGGAACCTGCTTCTCGCCTTTGCTCTTGCTTTCTGTCATTCCCGCAGGGAATCTGCGTCTGCCTTTGCTCTTGCTTTTCTTTCTGTCATTCCCGCAGGAAACCTGCTTCTCGCAACACGCAACAACAAATTCACTCCGCCCTACAAATACTTCCCAAACAAACCCGCCAGCTTTTCTTTCGTAGCCGCCGGAATCAAAGCCCGATCCGTCATAATCGCAAACTTTGCCGCCGTCTGCGCCGGACTCGCGCTCAAATCCACAGGCATCAAGCGCACCGCCGCCTTCACCACCTTGCCCGCGTTGCCGGAGTTCTGGTGCATCACCGCCACCACCTGCTCCACGGTCACATCGTCATGGCCTTCACGCCAGCAGTCGTAATCGGTCACCATCGCGAGCGTCGCATAGCTGATCTCCGCCTCACGCGCCAGCTTGGCCTCCTGCAGATTCGTCATGCCGATCACATCCGCACCCCAGCTGCGATACAGATTACTTTCTGCGCGCGTGGAAAACTGCGGCCCTTCCATGCACACGTATGTCCCGCCGCGCTTACCCACAACACCCACCTCTGCGCAGGCCCGCGCAAATACATCGCTCACAATCGGACAAACCGGATCGCCAAACCCCACATGCCCCACCACGCCCTCACCAAAGAACGTCGCACTCCGCGCAAACGTACGATCAATGAACTGATCCGGAATCACAAAATCTGTGGGCTTGTGTTCTTCCTTCAAACTCCCCACCGCGCTCACGCTCAAGATGCTCGTCACGCCCAAAGCCTTCATCGCATAGATGTTCGCCTTGAAGTTCAGCTCGCTAGGCAAAATCCGATGACCTTTGCCATGCCGCGCCAAAAAAGCCACCTCGCGCCCCTCCAGCTTGCCCAGCGCAAACACCTCGCTCGGCTCACCGAACGGCGTAGACACCCGCTCCTCACGAACCTCAGTCAGCCCCGGCATGCCGTAAAGCCCACTGCCGCCGATAATGCCAATCTCCGCCTTCGCCAACTCAAGTTCCTCTCGCATACAGATTAATTGATCTCAACCTCACTGCTACTTGGGCAGCAAACGGCGCTCAAACTCACGCATCATCTGAAGTACATTGTTCCGTTCGATTTCTGGATCGATCGCTTGCAGGAATTCCACTGCACGAAAGTCATCCCCTCGTCGTCGGTTTTGTGCCGGCTCTACGGCCTCGATCAGAAGAGCTTCCATGGTAGCAATCAGCATGGAAGCTCCATAAGCTTTGGCGTCCTTAACCAGGGAACCATCTGCAGCTATCGGGTAAATACCGAACCATGAAAACCTGTCCCAACGTCCGTTAAGACGATCAAAAGTATGCTGCCGCAGCCGGGTCCCAATACCTTGATCTGTCGTTCGTCCGACGTAGACCACAGAGTTACGATCGTGAAGCAGGTATACACCTCGTTGATCCGAGAGATCGACGACCTCATCGCTAGCCGTCTGTTGGCCATAAAGATGAGGAACGGAGGACCATATAACTTTTTCTTTCGACCAGTACATACCGAGTGCGTTGATAAGGCCGGCAGGCTCCTCGATCGACTCCGCTGCGATTAACTCAGCCGTTACCGCCGGAGAGATCTTTGCGTAATCTACGGGCGCTGAATCAAAAATAGCCGCGCCGGATTCACGTAGTCGGTAATTACCTCTAGATACACGGTCGAAGGGAGACGAATCCCCTTCGTTTTTTATGGAGTCTGAGATGTACATATTCACCGTGTTTGCGGGCGTCGCTCCAAACGATGTGCGTAAACCTTGCTCCTTGATCTCCTCAGCTATGTCGACGTAGTGCATTGCCTCCGAACGATTCTTCAAAACCAGCAAAATTGCGTCCCGCCATCCGAGTTGCTCAGCCATGCTCTTGATCCTCTTTCTTTCAGCCGCACATAGACATTTGCGAGCTACAAGCCAAGCTTTTCGCACACATTCGCCACCCGAACCTTCACCCCGTCCGGCATTTCCAGCATCTGCGGCCATTGCCGCGTAAACCCTTCCGCCGCCCACTTCCGCGTTGCATCAATGCCCATCTTCGACCCGAAATTCGGCAGCCGCGAAGCATGATCCAGGGAATCCACCGGCCCCAGCGTGAACTGGATATCCCGCTCCGGATCGATGTTGTTCGCCGTCCTCAACACCACCTCGCCCACATCCTGCACATCGCAATCCTCATCCACCACCACGATGCACTTGGTAAACATGGCCTGCCCCAGCGCCCAGATCCCGCTCATCACCTTGCGCGCATGGCCCGCGTAGCTCTTGCGAATCGAAACGATCATCAGGTTATGAAACACACCCTCGGCCGGCAGGTTCACATCCACAATCTCAGGCAACGTAAGCCGCATCAGCGGCAAAAAGATCCGCTCCACGGCCTTGCCCATCCACGCATCTTCCATCGGCGGCTTGCCCACCACCGTCGCCGCATAGATCGGGTCCTTGCGGTGCGTGATGCAGGTGAGGTGAAACACCGGGTACTCCTCCTGCATCGTGTAAAAACCCGTGTGATCCCCAAACGGTCCTTCGATGCGCAGTTCCCCAAGCTCCACATAGCCCTCAAGGATGATCTCCGCATGCGCCGGCACCTCGAGATCCACGGTCTCCCCCTTCACCAGTTCCACAGGCTTGCGTCGCAGAAACCCCGCAATCAAATACTCCTCCACCTCGGGCGGCGCCGGCACAATTGCACTGAACGTCAACGCCGGATCGGTCCCGATCGCCACGGCCACCTCCATGCGTTCGCCGCGAATCTTCGTCAGCACCGTCCCCGGCACCGTTGAAACATCGCCCGCGGCGACCGTTCCGCCCGCCGTCAGCGCCATCACATTCACCGCACTCGCAACATCGTCCGCAGCCGCGCGCATCCGCTCCCGCATCTGCTCCGCGGCGTTCTTCTGCCGCTGCCAGTGCATACCCGTGGTCTTGCCGTCATACACCTGCATGCGATACATGCCCACATTGCGCTTCTTCGTCTTCGGGTCGCGCGTAATCACGCACGGCAGCGTGATGAACGGCCCACCATCGCCCGGCCACGTCTTCAACACCGGAAACTTCAGCAGGTCGATCTCTTCGCCCTTCAAAATGACTTCCTTGCAAGGCGCCTTCTTACGATCGATCACCTTCGGGAAAAATGACCCAATCTCGGCCAGCATCGGCAGCATCTTCAACTTATCCAGCAGGCTCGTCGGCGTCACCGGATTCAGCAGCGCCGAAATCCGCCCCGCCACCTCATCGAGCGAGTCCACCTCCAGCGCCAGCTTCATGCGCCGCTCGGACCCGAACTGATTCATCAGCACCCGCGCGCCCTTATACCCCGCCACATTCTCAAACAGCAGCGCCGGCCCCCCGGCGTTCGCCGTGCCGCGTCCGCTTTTGGACGCCCGGTCCGCGATCTCCGCCATCTCCAGCTCGGGTGACACCGCCGCCTTCACCCGCTTCACCTCACCCGCGCGCTCCAGCGCCTTCAACCAGTCCCGCAAACCGTCGTATGCCAACGCAAGTTCTCCTTCACCATCATCCCATCGGGAGCAGGGCGAAGAACTTTGCTGGTCTTGCTTTTCTTTCTGTTGTTCTTGCTTTTCTTTTTGTCATTCCCGCAGGCGATCTGCTTTTCGCATGGAGCACACAGACGCTGCTGCGCCCTTGCGCCGCGTCCTGACGTCAGGAGGCTACGCCGCCGTCACAACCTCGGCCGGCTCCAGCGCATACCCGGCATCCTTCCATCCCTGCAATCCGCCCCGCAGCGGCCGCACCCGGCGCACACCCAGCCGCCGCAGTTCCAGCGCCACCTTCGCACTGGTCTCCTCGCTGGGACACGTGCAATACAGCACAATATCGCGATCGCGAGGAATTATCGTGTGCCGCTGCTTCAGCTCATCCGGCCCGATGCGCAGCGCGCTCGGCAACACCAGCGGGTCCGACAGCACATCGAGCGGATGCCGCAGATCCACAATGAACGGCGGCTGCGATCCAACCCTGCGCGCGTCCTCCATCATGGCCAGCAGCTGCGCCGGCTCCAGGCGCAACCCGCGCAGCTCGCGCAAAAATTGCACCCTTCGCAAGTAACGCCACAACAGCACACCGGCCACCGCCAGCAGCACCAGCGCCGCCGCGGAGTTCGTCAAGCGGTGCAGAAGATGCTGTCGCCGCTCCAGCAGATCGCCCAGAAAGCGCCCGCCGAACAGCCACGCGCTCGCCCATCCCAGCGTGCCCGCCATGTCATAGAGCAAAAACCATCGGTAACGCATACCGGCCTGCCCTGCCAGGGGCGCGGCCATGGTGCTCAGCCCCGGTACGAATTTGGCGAACAACAGCGTCATCGCGCCTCGCTGCGACAGGCTGCCCTGTGTGCGCGTAACGCAGGTCGCCGCCTCCAGCGATAACTTGCAAAGCAGGTTCACAATGCGCGTCCCATATCGCCGCCCCAGCAAAAACCAAATGGAGTCCGAGATCAAACAGGCCAGCAGAATGAGCGGCAACACGAGCGCCACATGCAGCCGGTGCGCCGCGCTCATCGTCCCTGCCGCCAACAGCACCGGCACGCTCGGGATCGGCAGGCCGGCCTGTTCCAGCAGCACCCAGCCAAACAAAATTCCATACGCATGGACGGTAAAGGCCCGCAAGATAAAGCCCATCGCTCACGCTCCATCATGTTGCATACGCAGTAGACGCGCAGACCGCGGCCGCGTTGCGCAATCCTTCCAATCAGACATCGAAAATAAATTGGGAACGGCCGAAGCCGCTCCCAGTTGAACGCAATCACCTTCAGCTTCCAAGTCCCACCTCGGCCATAGAGGTCTGTTATTCGGAGCAACGCAAAGAACATGCTTGACTCGAGGATGGCCGAGCGCAATCACTTCACATGCACATCCGGTTCCACCGACATCCCTGCCCGCAGCGCCCGGTCCTGGTTTTCCTGCTGCAGATTGGTGAAGTCGATGCGTACCGGAATGCGTTGCACCACCTTCACATAGTTGCCGGTCGCGTTCTCGGGCGGAAACAGACTGAGTCTGGAACCCGTCGCGCCGCCCACCTCCGTGATCTTGCCGTGGAAGTGCCGCCCGCCCAGTGCGTCGACCTTGATATCGACCTCCTGGCCCTGCTTCATCTGCCTCAGTTGTGTCTCTTTGAAGTTGGCTGTCACCCAAAGATCGCTCAACGGCACCACGGTCAGCAGCGATTGCCCCACGCTCAGGTTGTCGCCGATAGCCACATTCTTCCGGCTGATTATGCCATCCACCGGTGCCACGATCTTGGTATACCCCATGTTCAACTGCGCCTGGTCTACGCGTGCCTGCGCCTGCTTCACAGATGCCTCCGCTGCGGTCGCGCGTGCCTGCTGCACGGCGATCTGCTTCGGGGCGTTCTGCTTGTTCTGCATCTGTTGCGCCTGCGCCTGCAGCAGCCGTTGTTCCGCCGTCTGCACCTGCTGCTGCGCCCCGGCGGCATCGCGCTGCATCTCGTCCACCTGTGCCTGCGCCGCCGTTGCCGTCGCCACCGCCGCATCGTACTGCTGCTTGGAGATCACGTCCCGCGCCACCAGCGGCGTGTACCGATCCACGTCCGTCTGTGCCTTCAACGCGTTGGCCTGTGCCTGCAGGATACGGGCCTGCATGGCCTGCGCATTGGACTGCGCCTGCGAAACGCTGGCCGTGTTCCCCTGCACATCCTGGCCGGAGGTGGTCACCGTGGTGCGCACACTCACATTCGTGATGGGCACATTCGCCGTAGCCTGGACATATTCAGCCCTGGCATTGGCCAGGTTGGCCTCCGCCTGCTCCAAAGCGACCTGAAAGTCGCGTGGGTCCACCTCGGCGATGGGCTGGCCGGCCTTTACCGGCTCGTTTTCATCGATGTAAACCTTCGTCACCTGCCCCGCAACACGTGCGCTCACCTGGTACAGGTTGCCGTCCACCTGCGCATCGTCCGTGTCTTCGGTAAAGGTGGAGCGCCAGTACATCACGCTGACCACTGCCAGCAACAGAAGCAAGACGACCGCGATGATAAGGTTGCGGACCACCTTCTTCTTGGGCGGCTCCGGCGGCGCCTGGTCCTTGCCGTTGCCTACCCTTCCACCCGCCGGCGGCGCTTGCGCTTCCGCGCTCTCCGGCTGAATCTGGACCGTGCCCGAGATCCGTGCGGTCTGCCCGGCACCCCCTTCGCCCTGGCCACCGCCTCCGTTCGCCTGTCCATTCTGATCGGCCACTTTTACTTCCCTCCGAGATAATCCTTGTAATTTGTCGTCGCTCTGCCCACCGCGCGCGCCAGCTCCAGCTTGGCTACATTGTGCTGATACAAAGCCGCGATGTATTGGTCGTTCGCCTGTTGATCCGTCGCCAGCGCCTGCGAAACCGGCAGGTTGTCGGCAATGCCGGTACGAAACCGCTCCTGCGCCTCGCGCAGCGCCTCGTCGGACAGCTCCACATTGCTCTGCGCCGCCTGCACCAGCTTGGCCGCCGACTGAATATCCAGGATCGCGTCCCGGATGTCGGCGTTCACCTGTTGCGTGTCGTCGGCCAGCTGTGCCTGCGCCTGCTCGCGCTGCGCCGCGGCCGCCTGCTCGTCGCCGTGCGTCTTGGCGATCTGCAGGATGGGCGCGCTGATCTGGCCGGTCGCCGTAAACGTTCCGTGCGAGTGCCCCACGGTATCGCCCAGGTCGCCGAAGTCGCCGTTGGCGTTCAAAGTCGGCAGCTGTTCATCGAAGGCCGCCTTCTCCGCATGTCGGGCCGCCTGCACCCGCTCCGCATCGGCGGCCAGATCCTTGCGTTCCTTCAGGGCCTGCTCAAACGCCGCCTCCGCCTGCGGTGTGTCGAGCGCCGCGTACGGCGCCGTGTCCGCCAGCGTAAACTTTTGCTCCAGCGGCAGGCCGATGGTACGCGCCAGCGCGATCTTGTCCTTCTCAAACTGATTCCGTGTGGAGATCAGGTTCTGCTGCTGGTTCTGGTAATCCACCTGCGCCCGCAGCACATCCAGCCGCGGGCTCGTGCCCGCCTCATGGTTCGCGGTGGCCTGATCCAGGCTCAGCTTCGAGCTCGCGATCTGCGCCTCGACGGCGGCGATGCGCGCGCCGTCGGCCACGCACAGCAGATACGCGTTGCCCACCGTCAGCACCACCATGCCCTGCGCGTCCTGCGCGCTCAACTGCGCGGCCTGGAAGTTATGCCGGGCGGCTACATAGTTCTGGACCGACTGCAGATTCACCAAATTCTGGGTCAGATAGGCGCGAAAATCCTCCACCTGGAACGGTCCGACCGTCTGCGCGAAGCCGGGAATGCGCAGACCGTAAGCCGCCAGATTCACCTGCTCCACCGTGATCGAAGCACCGCCGGTCACGGTCGGCAGCAGGTTCTGCAACTCCTGCAGGCGCTGCGCGTTGGTGCTGGTGATGTTGGTCCTTTGCAGCACCAGGCCCAGATTATTGCGCAGACCGCGCCGAATGGCCTCATCCAGGGTCAACGACATCGTGTCGGCGGTGGCTTTGCCCTCGGCGACCGAGCCGCGGAAATTGCCGCTCGCGCTGCCCGGCGTCACGCTGGGCCCGGGCTGCGACAACTGCTGCTGAATCTGCGTGATGGCCGAAAGATTGCCGGAGGTGCTTGCCCCCGAGGCGCTGTTGCCGCCGATCCCTCCGGAAGCCCCCGTGGTTTGCGCCCCCGCAAGCCCGGCTCCCGCTATCGCCAGTGCCGGAAGAAGGCACAAGGCCGAAACTCTACCCATTTTTCTCGTCCAATCCTTCCGTCTGCCATGCCCGAGCGGACTCTTGTCCGGGGCCGAATCCATCGACTGAAATTTGCCTGGCCGAATTTCGATGCGCCGCTCCCTCGTTTGTATGCAAAATGCTTCCGTCTCGGCCTAACCCTTTGGGGGGACAAGACAACCGCTGCGGTTCGTCTTTACACTCTCGCATGACAAACTGTCTGGAGAAACAGCACATGTTGATGGGCATAGATGTAGGTACCGGCGGCACCCGGGCTCTTTTGATCGATCGCGCCGGGCGCGTCCTCGCCTCCCACGCCTCTCCGCATGCCGGTATCCGCTCCGAACACATCGGCTGGGCCGAGCAGGACCCGGAGGACTGGTGGCGCGCCGCGCAGGAGGCCATCGGGGGCGCACTGGCCGCCGCCGCCGATGCCGGTCACGGCGGCACGGTCGAAGCGATCGGCCTCACCGGCCAGATGCACGGCTGTGTGGTGCTCGATACCGCCGGCCGCGTCCTGCGCCCCTCCCTCATCTGGTGCGATCAGCGCACGGGGCCCCAATGCGACTGGCTCACGGACGAGATCGGCCGCGAACGGCTGATCGAGCTCGTCGCCAACCCCGCGCTGCCCAACTTCACCCTCACCAAACTGCTCTGGATACGCGAGCACCAGCCCGACATCTTCGCCAGAATCGCCCATGTCCTCTGCCCCAAGGACTACGTCCGCTTCCGCCTCACCGGCGAGTACGCCATCGACATGCAGGAGGCCTCCGGCACCCTGCTCCTCGACGTCGTCCACCGCCGCTGGTCCCAGGAGGTCGCCGATGCCGCCGGCATTCCGATGAACTGGCTCCCGAAGCTCTACGAAGGCCCAGAAATCTGCGCCCGGGTCAACGCCACGGGTGCTGCCGCCACCGGCCTGGCGCAAAATACCCCTGTCGCCGCCGGCGCGGGCGACCAGGGCGCGGGGGCGGTCGGCATGGGCATTCTCGCCCCGGGCTCCGTTTCCGCGACCATCGGCACCTCGGGCGTCGTCTTCGCCGCCACCGGGGCGCCCACGCTCGACCCCGCGGGTCGCCTGCACACCTTCTGCCACGCCGCCCCGGGGGTCTGGCACGTCATGGGCGTCACCAACGGCGCGGGCCTCAGCCTCCGCTACTTCCGCGACACCTTTACCCCCCGCGACAGCCATGGCGAACCGGCCAGCTATGACGACCTGGCCATCCTCGCCGCCGACATCCCGCCCGGCTCCGACGGTCTGCTGTGGGCGCCCTACCTCTTCGGCGAACGCACCCCGCACCTGGACCCCCACGCCCGTGCCGCCTTCGTCGGCATCAGTGCTTCCACTACCCGCGCGCATTTCATCCGCGCCGTGCTCGAAGGCGTCGCCTTCTCGCTCGCGGACACCTTCACCCTCTTCGCCGAACTCGGCATCCCGGTCAACAAAGTCCGGCTCGGCGGCGGCGGCGCTCGCAGCCCGCTCTGGCGGCAGATCCAGGCCGACGTTTACAACCACCCCGTCGAAATCCTGGAAGCCGAAGAGGGTGGAGCCTTCGGCGCCGCCCTGCTCGCCGGCACCGGCATCGGCGTCTGGCCCTCGGTCGAAGAGGCCTGCGCCGAAACCGTTCGCGCCGCCCAGACCATCCACCCCGAACACCCCGAAATCATGGCCGAGGCCTACACCCGCTTCCGCCGGATGTACCCCGCGCTGAAAGGGATCAACCAGGGGGCAAACGCCTAGGCGTTCACCGCGCATACTTCACCAGGCCTCCTCCACGACGACCAAAGCCGACACGGCAGCCCTCCCAGTCCTAATCCAGTTGATTTCGCCTCGGGCCCTGCCGCACGCTTGGCTTCAGCCGACCGGGAGGGCAGCACTCATGAACGAAGCAAGGGGCCTCGAACAGGTCAAATCCAGCCTGCGGTCCATGTGGATGGCGGGCGACTTCGGCGTCATTGCGAAGACCGTCGCCGGCGACGCGGAAGCCTTTGTCGCCCGGCTCGGCCTTCCCGCCGGCAGCCGCGTGCTGGACGTTGCCTGCGGCACCGGCAACACCGCTCTTCCACTCGCTCGCCGGGGCTGCCTGGTGACGGGCGTCGATATCGCCCCCAATCTGCTCGTGCAGGCCCGCGAGCGCGCCGCCGCCGAACACCTCCATGTCCGATTCGACGAAGGCGATGCCGAAGCCCTGCCCTACCCCGATGAGAGCTTCGACGCCGCGGTCACCATGTTCGGTGCCATGTTCGCCCCGCGCCCCGAAGTGGTCGCCTCGGAGCTGGCGCGCGTGCTCCGTCCCGGCGCTCTGCTCGCCATGGCCAACTGGAACCCGGCAAGCTTTTCCGGAAAATGTTCAAAGTAGGGGCGGCGCATACCACCGCCGCCCGGGCTCTCTCCGCCCGTCCTTTGGGGCGATCCTGTCACCCTCACGCGTCGCTTGGAGCCCCGTTTCACAGACATCCGCACCGAGCTGATCTCGATCGACTTCGATATGCCGACGGACCCCGCCGGAGCCGTGGATCTCTTCCGCACCTACTTCGGCCCGACGCGGACCGCCTTTCAGCGCCTCGATCCGGAGGGACAGGCAGCCTTCGCCACCGACCTCGAATCGCTCTGGACCGAACACAACGTCGCTCCCGATCCAGGCTCGCGCACCCTCGTTCGCAATGAGTACCTCCAGGTTCTCGCTTTCCGAAGGTAAATCCCCTTCCGCTCAAGACATCCGCGCCACAGGACTCCGCACTCTTCGTACAATCGAAGCCGTATGAGTGAACCGATCCGCGTCGCCGTCCTCGGCTTCGGCCTCGCCGGCCGCGTCTTCCACTGCCCCTTCGTCAGCGCAGTCCCCGGCCTCGAACTCGCCGCGATCGTCCAGAGAACTCAGCGCCCCGGGGACAATGCCGCCGAAGCCTACCCTCACATCCGTATTCTTCGCTCCGCCGAAGAGGCCTTTGCCGACCCGGCCCTCGATCTCATCATCGTCGCGACCCCGAATCAGACCCATGCCTCCCTCGCCCAGGCCGCCCTGGCCGCCGGCAAACATGTCGTGGTCGATAAACCCATGGCGCCCTCCAGCGCCGCGGCCGCGGACCTCATCCGCTCTGCCCGCGACGCCGGCAAGCACCTCTTCCCCTTCCATAACCGCCGCTGGGACGGCGACTTCCTCACCCTGAAAGCCGTACTCGCCGACGGCACACTCGGCCGCGTCGCGACCGTGCTCTCCCAGTGGGACCGCTTCCGTCCCACCCCCCGCGCCAATAGCTGGAAAGAGGCCCCAAGCGACGCCCACGGCATCCTCCAGGATCTCGGCCCCCATCTGCTTGATCAGGCCATGGCCCTCTTCGGCCCGCCGCAACGCCTCACCGCCGGCATTCGCAGCGACCGCGAAGGCTCCGCCATCGAAGACGCCTTCGACATCCTGCTCGAATTTGACGGACCCGCAGGCCACACCGTCCGCTACGCCTGCGGCGCAAGCATGATCGCCGCCGACGCCGCCCCGCGCTTCCGCATCCACGGCACAAAGGGCAGCTACACCAAAGGCGGCCTCGACCCCCAGGAAACCCACCTCGTGGCCGACGGCCGGCATCCCCCCCGGCTGGACTCCTCCATGCCCTGGCTCTCCGAGCCCGAATCCGCCTGGGGCACCCTCACCCTCGCCCCCGACCCGGTCCATCACCCCGCCGAACTCACCCGCACCCATCTGCCCACGCACGACGGCGATTACCGCCTCTTCTACGCCGGCGTCCGCGACATGCTTCGCGGTACCACCGGCTCCACCTCAACCAACCCCGTCCCGACAGGCCCCATCCCAACCGGTATCGACGCCTGGCGCGTAGCCCGCCTCATCGAACTGGCCCGCGAAAGCAGCCGCCTCCGCCGCACCCTGGCACTCGACCTCCAAACCGAACA
>CAXTBJ010000005.1:0-39989 GCA_964242585.1 uncultured Bryocella sp. | reverse complement strand
CCCGAAGGGAATCTGCGTCACTCTTCTTGTTGTCATTCCCGAAGGGAATCTGCGTTCCCCTTCACCCATCACAACGGATGCCCATCCTTTCGCATCCCCACCGTGAAAGGGTGGGTTATCCTTTGCAGCAGCAAACGACCAATCCTCAACCTCCGAAACTCCTCGCTAAAACCGCGTAAACTATCCGTATGGCGCCATCCCCAGCCCGTCCCAGCCAGTGGAAGTTCATCATCGCCGCCCTGATCGTCGTCGGTACCGTCACCTGGCTCGCGGTCTCCGGCGGCCGCCAGGCCAAAAGCTACTACGTCACCATCAATGAGCTCCAGGCCATGGGTAACAAAGCCTACACGCGCAATCTGCGCGTCGCCGGCAACGTGCAGCCCGGCTCCATCGAGCGCTCCGGCCCCGATGCCAACTTCACCCTGCTCGAGCTCGGCAAAACCCTGCGCGTCACCTACAAGGGCTCCGAGCCGCCCCCCGACACCTTCAAGGACGATGCCCAGGCCCTCGCCATCGGCACCTTCGGCCGCGACGGCGTCTTCCACGCCACCCAGCTGCAGGCCAAATGCGCCAGCAAATACGCCCCCGCCAAACCCGGCACCAAACCCACCGGCAACACCGCCCCGCTCAAAACCACAGCCTCCCTGATCCACTAGGCGCAAGCCCTTCGGATCTGGTGCAGGTGCAAAAAGCAAGCGCTCGCCTTCTCTACAAAGAGACATTTCAGGGTGTGTTATTTCGCGTTTACGCCCGGTAGGCTGGACAGAAGAATCGCCAGATTCTTTCCCGCCGCCTCGTGGTGTGGATTCAACTTCAAGGCGTGCTCAAAGGCACTGCGGGCCTCGGTTGAAAGCCCCGCACGCGCCTCCAACGTCCCTAAATCGTTCCAGTCATTCGCATTCTCCGACGAAATCTTGAGCACAATCCGCTGCTCGGCGATTGCCTCGGCCGCCTGTCCGGCGGAGCTCAGCACCTGTGCCAGCGCCCGGTGGGCCTCGGCTTGCTCAGGCGCGGCCTTCGTCCAGCCCCGCAGCTCCGCGATCGTCTTCGGCAGGTCACCGTCGGCTGCATAGCACATCGCCAGCAAACGGTGCGCTTCGGCGTCCTCCGGGTGCTCAGCCAAGATTTGCTCGAGCAGCGGCTGAGCCTCCAAAGGCCGGTTTTGCTCCACCAGTGCCTGCGCCAGCCCTTCGGAGGCCGCTGTGTCCTTGGGATGGGTCTGCACCAGGCGGCGCAGGAGCGGCTCGGCCGCGGCACCCTGCCCGCTCCTCACATCCAGCATCGCCAGGTCGTAGGCCGCATCCACACGGTTCGGATCGGCGGCCAGAGCTGCCTTGTACTCACCCGCTGCCCCGTCGAGATCGCCGCTCGCCTCCATGGCGGACCCGAGCGAGGTACGTGCCCGCGGATCGTCGGGCCGCTCCGCGAGCAGCCGCCGATAATACCCCTCCGCTTCGAGATACCGACCTCCCATCTGGTTCAGCGTGCCCAGGTTGTACAACGCCAGCGGATCGTTCGGCGACTTTCGCAGGATGTCGGCCATCCAGGCCTGATCCAGCGCGTAGCGTGGATCGGTCGTTCCCGCCCCGTGCGGAAGCACTTGCAGCTCATGCGGGAGCACCTGAATCCAAAGATGGCTCATCTCGTCGGTCGCGCGATCGCCTGCACGCACCCGAACCGGCGGCGAAGCGGGATTGTGCACGTTGCGAGCGGAATTGTCATAGCTGTACCGCATGTGCAGCACCGTTCCCGCAGGCAGGGACAGCGGCTTCTCCAGCCGGTACACCGATTGCCGGTCGATGTCCCAGCTCTTGATCAGGATCAGGGGCTGTTCCTGGCCGTTGGGCAGGGTGGCCCAACCCTTCATCTCGTGCCCCAGGTAATGAGCATGGGGGTAGATCCCCAGCACATCCACCGCGACCGGCAATTTTAGCTGATCGGTAACCACGAAGTCAGGATCGCCGGCCGGGATGTCCAGCGCCGCGTCATGCTCCAGTTGCAGCAGCATCGGCACGGCGCGTGCCGGCTCCGCGGCGAAATACAGCCCGACCCGCGCGCGGATCTGCTCCGGTTTGCCGGTGGGCTTCAGGTGCATGTTCAGCACCAGGTCATTGCCCGGGTCCAATCGCCACGGCATACCCGGCGGCTCCACAAGCGCCGTGGAGTCCGGCTTCCAGAACAGAAAATGGCTGTCCGGGTCAAACGCATCGCCCGAATCGATCTGCAGGTCCATCCCCGGAACACCCGTCTGCCAATCGGCCGGGTGCTGTGCACGAAACGATGCCGTGCGGTCTACGATCAGATTGGCATGGTGCACCAGTGCGCCGGCGCCGGGCTGGATCTCCATCGCCCGTATCCAGCGGGTGCCGGTGATCGTTGTTGGCAGGGCAAAATTTACAAACCGGTCCGCCCCCGAGGCCGGCTCGGCCACGGCCATGGGCATTTCCAGGATCAGATCCGGCGGTCCCATCTGCCAATCGGTCGTGTAGGCCGGCGGCTTCGGTGCCGTGCCCTCGCCTTCCGGCATACCCCCCTTCACCCAGGCCGTCAGTAGCTCAATGTCAGCATTCCGTAGCCGACGATCGCCTTCGAAGTGGACCGGTACCGGCCCCCCGGTGGGCTCCGGCAGCCACGGCGGCATGTAGCGGGACTGGACGACATCCGCGATCTGCGGTCCCCAGCGTCTGGCACTCGCATAATTTGTCAAATCGAACGGCCCGGAACCCCCCGTGTGATGGCAAGAGGTGCAGTTGCGGAAGACCACGGGGCCAACCTGACCGCGCCACGTCACCAGGGCCGACTCCGCTTTTACCGTGGGCGTGGACCGTCGCCACGCCAGCACCGGCATGAGCAGCAGCACGTACATCAGCAGGACGCGGGCGGTGCGCGGCATCAGCGTGCCCCCGGGTTCATGATCGCGCAACCTACGGGTTGCCCTACCGGCGCTTTCGGTCGTTTGCCGGCGAGCACGGCCGCCACTGCCTCTTCGCCCAACATCTCGGTCGCCCTGGGCCGTTCGAATCCCAGCCGGACATATCGGTTGTCGATGCGACCGCTGTACACGCGGCGCCAGCCGTGCGGGGCGGGAACCAGCAACGTCATCTCAGGGGTAGCCACGGCATGGCTCAGGCGGACCAGTGCGCCGGCAGGGTCCAGGAGCGCCTCACCCCCCGGATCGAAGGCACCCTGGTGCTCCTCAATCTCCTTCGTCCGCTCGTTGACATTGGGATAGACGAACCACAGGCGAACGCCTCGTCCGCTGAACTCTTCCCGCAGCCGCTGCATCTCCGGGAACGTCCGGTTGGAGATCGGGCAATCTGTCGCCACAAAGAAAAGAACCACCGCCCGGGTGCCTTGGGGGGCCAGCTCCATCAGCTTCGTTCCATCAGGCCGAACACCCCACTGCTGCCCCGGAGCCGGGAGGCATAATGCCAGACCGCAAACAATCGCAGGGGAGGGGGCCCGCAGACGCATGGGCCAAGGTAGCAGACCGAAAGCTGCCATGTCACAGCAGCAACCGGCGGCGATCCTCTGCGTAGTTTTGCTCGGATACGGCTACGCTGGAATAGCTGGAACAACAGAGAGGGAGTCGAAAGCTTCGCACACCCTTCGGGGGTAGCGCAGTACGACGCTAAATTGAATGTTGACAGGACTTTGCGAAAAGTAGGGGGGAGGGGGGCTACTCCTCCCCCAACGCTCGCATAAACCGCCACTGAAACGCTACCCCGGCATAGAACGCGCTCACCCGAATCCGCTCATCCCGCCCATGCGCCCGGTCGTCCCCCGCATCGATGCCCATCCCCGAGATCCCATAGCTCGGAATCCCTGCCGCCAGGGTGTAAATCGAGTCGCTCGCCCCGGTCTCCATGATCGGCACGATCGCCATCCCCGGAAACTGCTCCTCCGCCACGCGCCGCAGCGGCCGGGTGACGTCCTCGCGCAGCGGTGGCGGCGTCATGGCCGCCGTCGTCGGCGCTGTCTCGGCCACGGCGCCGGCATTGTCCACATAGCGCACCGTCAGCTTCGGATCGGCGAGGGCGCTGATCAGCCGCTGCCGCACCTCCTCGGGTGGATGCCCCGGTAGAATGCGGCAGTTCACATTCGCCGCCGCCGAGCCCGGCAGCGCATTCGGCGCATGGCCGCCGGAGATCATCGTCGCGACGCATGTGGTGCGCAGCGTGGCGTTCATACGTGGGTCCTGCGACAGCTCCGTCGCCGCGGCCTCATTCATCGGCAGCGCCAGCACGCGCTCCAGCAGCGCCTTCCTCTCCGGCGTCGCTGTCTTCTCCTCGGTCTCGAGATAGGCCCGCGTCACGGCGTTCAACTCAGCCGGAAACGGCGTCTTTTCCAGCCGCCCCAGCGCATCGCCCAGCTCGTAGATCGGGTTGTCCGGCCGTGGCAGCGAGCTGTGCCCGCCGGCGCTCGTCGCCGTGATCTGGAAGTCGGCGTACAGCTTCTCCGTCGCCTCCACATCCAGCTCCGCCGCCTTGCCGTCCCTCAACTCCACGCCGCCCGCATCCGGATTGATCACCACGCCCGCGTTCACCAGATCGGGCCGGTTCTTCAGCAGCCAGGCCACGCCGTTATCCGCGCCGCCCTCCTCATCGGCGGTCAGCGCCACGATCAGGTCGCGTTTCGGTACGAAATGCGTTCGCTTCAACAACAGCAGACTCATCACCAGCGCCGTGTCCGAGTCCTTCACATCCTGGGTTCCGCGCCCGTAAAAGAAACCATCCTGCTCCGTCAGCTGGAAGGGGTCCAGCGTCCAGTCCGACCGCTTGGCCTCCACCACATCCAGATGGCAGATGAAAAGCACCGGCTTCGCCGCCGCGCCTCCACCTGCGCCCGCCGCCGCCCGGTAGCGCACCACCAGATTCAGCCGCTTGTCGCTAGGCCCCACGATCTCGAGATCGCCCGCCGGAAACCCGGCCTTCAGCAGCCGGTCCCGCATCGCCTCCGCCGCAATGCGTGTCGACCCCGTCGAGTGCGTCGTATCCGTGGTCACCAGCTGCTGAAAGATGTCATGCGCCATCTGCCGGTCGGCCGGCGTCAACACCTGGCCTTGCGCCAGCGCCGCGAGCCCGCCGGCACCCAACACCCCCACGGCAACTACCCTTACCAAAGCCCTGCGCCTGACGTTCTTCACCCTTGCCCCACCTGCCGCTCATAGATCACTGCTTCTTGTGCCCTCTATACTCGCATGAAGCGGTCGCAGCAACTCGTATGAAGCGGCGCCGCACAGGTCCTATAACCCGCTCCGCCACGCCGCATGCCGATCCCCCCCGCACCGGACGACCGTCAACTCGCTCAGCACCCCGCGCCGGCACCCGCAATCGCGCTCCGCCGCGTCTCACAGATCTTCGGCAGCTTCGTCGCCCTGCGCGAGGTCACGCTGGAGCTCCCCCCGGGCTCCAGCGTGATGCTGCTGGGCTCCAACGGCGCGGGCAAATCCACCTTATTGAAGCTGCTCGCCGGCCTCACCGAGCCTGCCTACGGCGAGGTTCGCGTCTTCGGCCGGCCGCCGCGTCACCTGCGCGGCCGCATCGCCTACATGAGCCACAGCACCATGCTCTACGACGATCTCACCGCGCCCGAAAACCTCGACTACCTGCTCGGCCTGCACGAACCCGGGCTGACCCCGGAACTCCGCGCAGGCCGCGTCGCCGAGGCCCTCGCCGAGGTCAATCTCGACCCACGAAATCCACGCCGGCTGGGTGAATACTCCCAAGGCATGCGTCAGCGCGCCTCCCTCGCCCGCGTCCTGCTCACCGCACCCGATCTCCTTCTGCTCGACGAGCCCTTTTCCAACCTCGACGTCGCCTCCGCCCAGGCCATGCTCGCCCGCCTCCGCCGCTACCTCGCCGAGCCCGGCCCGGATGGCCTTCCGCGCACCCTTCTGCTCACCACGCATCAGGCCGAACTTGCCCGCCCGCTCGCCCGGCTCACCCTGCGCCTCGAAGCCGGACGCCTCACCTCGGACATGACGGCTCCCGCAGCGGACGACGCGGCCCCGCACAACTCCCCGCACAATGCCGCGCCCCCACCGGCGGGACGGGAGGCCAGATCCGCATGAGCGCCTCGAGCCAGGGCAAAACCAACGCCGCGCGTCTTCTCGATGCCCTCGGCATCGCTTATGAGTTGCGCCGTTACGAGGTTGATCTCGACGATCTCACCGCCGTTTCGGTCGCAAAAAAGATCGGTATGCCCCTTGAACAGGTCTTCAAAACGCTGCTCACCCGCACCTCGGATAACACGTATCTCTTTGCCGTCATCCCCGGCAACGCCGAACTCGACCTGAAAAAGCTTGCCGTGGCGGCAGACGTGCGCCGGGCCGAACTCGCCGCCCTCAAGGATGTCGAGCCGCTCACCGGCTACCTCCGCGGCGGCGTCACCGTGCTCTCCGCCAGGAAGCCCTTTCCCACCTTCGCCGACGAAACCCTAGAGCTTTTCGATCGAATCTCGATCTCCGCCGGCCGGCGAGGCCTGCAAATTGTGCTCGCCCCCGCGGACTACCTGCGCGCGGCAGCGGCGGCGGTAGCCGACCTGATCAAGTCAGTCACTGCCCCGGACCCGTCCAGGCCCCGACACGTGGGACAGCACGGTGACGGGGACCTCGCCTCATGATTTATGTCCGCCACGTCCTTGCACATCTGCGCAAGGACCTTCGGCTCGAGTGGCGCAACCGCGACAGCGTCAACGGTATGCTGTTTTTCTCGCTGCTGGTCGTGGTCGTTTTCGCGCTCGCCTTCGATCCGACAGCCTTTCCCGCCATCGCACGCCAGATCTCGGGCGGCCTGCTATGGGTCGCCGTCCTGTTCGCCTCCATCACCGCGCTTAACAACGCCTGGGAGCGCGAGCTGCGCAACGACGTGCTCGCCGCCCATCGTTTGTCCCCAGCGCCCGCCTCCGCGCTCTTTGTCGGCAAGGCGCTGGCGAACTTTCTCTTCGTCTCCGCCGTGGAGCTTGTGCTCGCGCCGGTCTTCACGGTGTTCTATAACCTACATCCGCTTGGCGAGGTCTCGCTCCTGCTGCTGATCCTGCCTCTGGGCACCTGGGCCCTGGTCTCGAACGGCACCTTTTTCGCCGCGCTCAGTCTGCGCGCCCGCAACCGCCAGCTCCTGCTGCCGCTGGTGCTCTGCCCCATCGCCATGCCGGCGCTGCTGGCCATGATCCAGGCCACCACCGACGTCCTCACCGGCGAGTTCGATCCCAGTCTCTGGATCAAGGTCCTGCTCAGCTACGACATCGTCTTCACCACCGCCGGAGTTCTGCTCTTTCCCGCCATTCTGGAGGCGGCCTAGGCAAACGCTAACCCGGCCATGCAACGACGAGCGGCCACATGAAAACATAACTGCTGAAACTAAACTACTTTGTTGCTCATCCTGAGCCGGTGCCATTACGCGTCTGTGCTCGAAGGGCCAGGAAGGCAAATCTGCGTTTCTGCCGTAAAGCAGGCGGCTCGACCGAGGCAGAACGAAGCTAACCTGCCCGGCTCGCTTCCAGCCCGTCAACGTCCTCCGCGGCCACTGTGCTTTCGATCACATGTCGGCTTCGGTTGCGCTTTAGAATGATGTTGTGGATGAGCGAGCATACACGGGTAGTAAGGGGCAGCGTATCGCGGTGATCTGGGGGGTGCTGACCCTGATCGCCCTGGGAATCGGTTTCGACAAGGCCATGACCGCGCCTACCGAGGCGACCATGGGCAACCTGTACCGAGTCTTCTTCTACCATCTGCCTCACACGATTCTCAGCTTCGTCTTCCCGTACCTGAACTGCTTTGCCTGCTTCGCCTATCTCTACTGGCGGCAGCGCAATGCCGCCCGTGCGCTCGCCGCCGACGCCTTCGCCGTCGCCTCCGCCGAGATTACCGTCCTCTACTCCTCTATTGGCCTCGCCACGGGCATGCTGTGGGGCCGGGCCGCCTGGGGCATCTGGTGGACCTGGGACGCGCGCCTCACCACCTATCTTCTGCTTTGGCTCCTCTACGTCAGCTACCTGTTGGTCCGCGGCTTTTCGGGCGGCGGCGCGGCCCTGCCAGGCAGCGGACACAACGGCGTCTCCTCCGCCGTTCTGGGCGTCTTCGCCGCGATCGACATCCCGATCTGCTTCATGTCCATTCGCTGGTGGCGCACCCAGCACCCAGCCCCGGTCTTCGGGGGCGGCCCCGACTCCGGCGTCGATAAAAGTATGTTGCCTGCCCTGGGATGGAACGTCCTGGCCTGGGCCATGTGGGGTGCGCTCGTACTCGGCTGGCGCTACGCCCTGGAACGCCGCCGCCAGCGCCAGGCCGCCGCGGACGCGCTCGCCTTCTTGAGCGCCGACGGCCTTGCCACACCGCTGCCCACCGTCACGGAGGCCGTCTAAGTGTCGATCCCCTTTGAAACCCTCTCGCAGCGCCATCTGGTCTACGTCTACGTCACGGTGTGGGCCCTGCAGTTCGGCTATGCCGGCTGGCTGATACGAGCGTGGACACGCTCTCGCCGCAACCCGTAAACGCACCGCGTTCAACTATGCAATGTCATCCCGGCCGAAGCCGGAATGCTGAAGCATGCCTTTTGCTATGAGCGGCACGGATGGTGCACGGAACGCCAGAGTTTCACGTCCTCCACGCCTGCGTCTCTGCCGAAAGACGGTGCATGTCGGGGTAAAACAGCAGCTCTCACCCAAAACGGCCTGAACATCCTGAAAGCGGAAAAAAGCAACGGAGTCCAATGATCCGGACTCCGTTGTTCCGAGGAGTCATGCCTGACCCGACGCTCATCACGCCGTGTCAAACAGGTAAACCCACCTTGCCGCCCAGTGTTGCGCGCGGAATCGGAGGCACTGCCTATTTCTTCAACCCCGTCCAGCAGCACGGCTTCACCCGCCCATCGCTTCCGCATTGCTCCCGTGCTGCCCTCCCCATACACTCGATAGGTGCCCGCGCCGTCGTCGATCCGCTTCCGTTCGCTCAAGACCCTCGACAGCCCCCACCTCCCCCGCAGATCCTTCTGCCTCCTGCTCCTCGCAATCTCTCTCGCCCTAAACGGCTGCCATCGCAGCCGTTTCCCGCAGTACGCGCCAAACTACCGCGAATTCGCCTATGTCTCCGATGGCGCCGCCGATACCGTCACCGTGTTGAACCTGGTCACCCTACGGCCGGAGCGCACCCTGGCCGTCGGCCGGCAACCCACAGGCCTTGCCGCCAACCCGCAGCGCAATGAGATCTACGCCGTCAATACCGGCAGCGACTCCGTCTCGGTCATCGACGCCCAGATCAATCGGGTCGTCGCCACCATCGGCGTCGGCCATCAGCCGTACTTCCTCAGCGTCTCTCCGGACGGTCGGCGCGCCTACATTGCCAATGCCGGCTCGGACAGCGTCAGTGTGCTCGATCTCGATAATCGACGCGAGGTCGCAACCGTTGCCGCCGGCCAAGCCCCCGGCCTCGCCCGTCTCTCACCTGACAATCGAACGCTGGTCGTCAGCAACCGTACCGCCGGCAGCGTCTCGGTTTATGCCGTCGCCCAGACCGATCAGTTCGCCAAATCCACCCAGTCCACCCAGCCCGCCGATCGTCCTCTCCGCCTGCGCGAAACCTTTCCGAACTGCCCCGGCGCAACCGACATCGCCATCCTGGGAGACTCCACCAAGGCGTTCATCGCCTGCTCCGCCTCTCATCGGATCATGACCCTCTGGCTCGGCGTGCCCGCCAGTTCCTGGCGTGGCAAGCAGGACGCGACCCTGCAACAGGACCACCTGCTCACCTTCCTCGATGTCGGTAAAACGCCCACCCACCTCACCGTAAAGCCCGACGGCGGCGAGCTCTTCTCCACCAACTTCGGCGGCAACAGCCTGTCCGAGCTTTCCACCTGGACCAACGAGGTCGAAGGCACGTATCAGGGCGTCATGCAGCCCTCCCGCGCGCTCATCAGCCGCGATAACTCCACCCTCTGGATCTCGGACTTCGGCGCGGACTCGGCCACCCTCTACAGCATCGACGACGGCCGCATCGAGGCCAGCGTCCGCACCGGCTCCCATCCCGATGCCCTCGCCTTCTCCGCCGACGAGCACCTCCTGCTCGTCGCCGACTCCGGCTCCTCCGATCTCGCCGTCATCCGCACCGACAGCGCCGGTGGCCCCACCCTCTTCACCGTCCTGCCCGCCGGCCCCGGACCCAACGACATCGTCGTCAAGGCCTTCCACACGCATTAAAGGCATTCTCGTGTAGGTATAGAGTCTGCAATCTAGAGCCTGCAAGGATAAGGTCCACTAGGTCGAAATTCGCCGTCATCGCTAAGCGTAGCGAAGGATCTCTGTATTCTGCCGTGACTGCTCTACACCTTCGGAGAAACCGCACTAGACAGATTGCTTATTGATGAAGCGCCCTTATGGTTTCTGTCATTGCCGAACGAAATCTGCGTTCTCCGCTACCGTCCCAGAACCTATCTCATTCAGCATTCATCTCCGCCGCCCGCGTCTCCCGCAGCGCCTGCCGGGTGGCCGACACATACGCCCCCGCCAGCAGCAGCAACCCCGAAAGAAATGCCCAGGTGATCAAACTCACCGAAAGCTCGAACGGCCCATAGACCGACCGGAAATCCAGCCACGGTAATAGAAAGATGTAGATATATTTCGCCACCGTCCAGATCACACCCATCACCACGGCGGTCGGCAACACAGCGCGCGGGGGCACCTTGCGATTGGGCAGCCCCCAATAAATCAAAAAAAACAACCCGATACTCGCCGCCAGCCCGCAGAGCTGCAGAAAACCCTTGGCGAGCAGGTCGAACACGATGTTATCCGTGTGCCCAAAAAACAGAAAAGCCAATACCGTGCGCTGCGCCGCCGACAATGCCACCGAGGTCATGGCCAGCAGCGCCACACCCACCGCCAGCCCGATCGACACCACCTGATTCTGCAGATAATTTCGATTCTTGGTCACGCCCCACACGCTGTTCAGCGCCACTTCCAGCGGCAGAAATACGCCCGTCACCGTGATGAACAGCATCACCAGCGAAAATACCTTGGTCTGCGTGTGCGCGAAGGCCAGCTTGCGCATATTGACGATGATGGAGGTCTGCCCGTTGGGCAGAAAATTACTCATCATTTCGCCCACCACATCCGCCATCTTGGTCGAATGAAACACCCGCCGCGAGATCGTCAGCAGCAGCACGATAAACGGAAACAGCGACAGAATCACCTGTGCCGCCACGCTGAACGCGTAGGTGTGCACCTCGGTCTTGCTCATGTAATGCGCCAGCGCCTTCACCTGCTCCCAGGTGGCGCTCGCACCCACCGGGTGCGCGTCGGCCGCGGCCAAATCGGCAGCTACGGCCTCCTTGCCGGCTGCCGGCATGGCGCTCTTTCGCGGCAGATCGGCCTGGTCCGCTGTCTCAGCCGGCCCTTCGCCGCCTTTCGCCTTGTCCGCCGCCACCGCGGTGCGCCCATCGCCAGCCATGGGCCTAGTCTACTCATTCGGCAGGGGACCTCCCGTAGCGCCTGCCGCCGCATCGGCCAGCCGTGCGAGAGCCCAAGCCGCGGCCTCGGCCAGCACCGGATCGTCCCCGCGCGTCCAGTCCTCTAAACGTAGCCGGAACTGCGCCTCGCCGCTGTTGCCCATCGCGATCGCCACGTTGCGCAAAATCCGTTTACGCCGCGTACGCTCCAGCGGCGACCCGCGAAACCTGCGGTTGAACCCTGCCCCATCCAGCGCCGCCAAGGCTGCCAATGAGGGATTCACCAGCTCCCGCCGCGGCTCCAGCATCCCCGACACCCCCAACGGCGCGGTCCGGTTCCACGGGCACACGTCCTGACAGATATCGCACCCGAACACATGCCGCCCCATGCCCTCGCGCAGCGCCGGATCGATCATGCCCTTCTTCTCGATCGTGAGATACGCGATGCAGCGCGACGCATCCATCTGCCGCGGCCCGCCATCCAGCCCCGAACCCCGCAGGGCATCGGTCGGGCAGGCCTCGATGCAGCGCGTGCAGGTGCCGCAGCGATCCGCGGCCACCGTCGCCTGTGCGCCGGCTTCCAGCTCCAGCGACGTGACCACCACCCCCAGCAGCAGCCACGACCCCTGCCGCTGGTTCAACACGCACGTATTTCGCCCAATCCAACCCACGCCCGCCCGCGCCGCATAGCCGCGCTCCAGAATCGGCCCGGTATCCACATAGGCGAGCGTCCGGCAATCCGCCCCGAACCGCTCCTCCAGGCACCCGGCCACCGTTCGCAGCCGCGGTAAAAGCTCCTCGTGGTAGTCGCTGCCCGCCATCTCGGGAGTAGGCTCACCGTCGGTAGAATTGCGAGCCATCCCCGCCCCACCGCGCCCGCTCCAGGCATACCGTGCGATCCAACCGGTGCCCACCGGCGCCGGGTCCGTCGAGCGCGGCGCATCCACGTTGTAGTTCACCGCACAAACCAGCACCGACCGCGCCCACGGAATCGATCGCCGCAGATCGCCGCGCACCAGCTCCCCTGCCGCGTCACGACGCTTCAGCCACTCCATCTCCCCTGCCGCGCCGGAGCCCACCCACTCCGCAAAACGGCGTGCCTCCCCCTGCGCCGCCGGGCTCTCCGGATCGGGCACCTCCGCCAGCCCCGCAAGATCGAAGCCGGCCGCCAGCGCTGCCGCCTCCACCCACAGCCGATCCTCGATCCTCAACCGCACCACGCAATCACCACCACCGACGTACAACGTACAACCGCTACCCTTAAAACTCCAGACTCAGCGACAACTGCCCCGTCCGGTTCCCTCCAAAATCCGACCCACGCGACTGCGTAATCTGCCCGAAATTCGACTGGCTGATATCCAACTGCGGATCGGCTAGATTCGTATGGTTCAGCACGTTCGTAAACGTACCCTCGGCCCGCAGCCGAATCCCTTCCACCAGCGCAAAGCTCTTGCTCAGCCCCGAAGACAGACTCACCGTCCCCGGCCCGGTTAGATCGCCGACACTCTCCGTGCCGAACCGTCCGATTGGTGCAGAACCCACGCCGACATTACACGGTGTCTGACCCACAACTTGGCCTGGCAGTGTCGCGACAGTGACCGGTGCAAGCGACGCGTAGCCGACCTGCCCCGGGCACGCGAACGCGTTGTCGTTAAACCATTGGTTGCGGTTATGCGCCTTGCTGTTCCCGTTCGCCACGCGATCGGGTCGCTGCGACGCTTCGCCGATCGGACCTGATCCCGTCCCGGAAGGATCGATATCGTAGTTTGGCAGGGTAGCCGTCAAAAAGGTTCCACTCTGTAATAAGAAGATGTTGCTCAACTGCCAACCGCCCACTGCAAGATCCGCCACCCGGTTCATTCCACCACCAAACGCCTTGCCACGGCCCACCGGTAGCTGCCAGATCGCCGTGCTCAGCCAACGGTGGCGTCGCGTTGCCGACACATTGCCGTAATCCTGATGCCGGTTGAAGGAGTCGGTTGGGTTATACCCACCCTGCTCATCCACAAAACTGCTGCCGCTCCCCGTACCGACGCTGCCCTGGTTGTCCGCCAAATTTTTAGCAAAGGTATAGGTGCTGTCAAATGACAACCCACGCGTCAACCGGTGCGAGATCTCCACCTGCCCCGACTGGTAGTTCGCCACCGCCGACGTGTTCCGATCCGTGATTGCATAAAAATTCGGAAACGGGTCCGCCGTGCGCGGCTGGTTCGTCGCAATCGTCGTCGTTGACTTCGGTAGCTGGTTGAAGTTCGGCTGCCACACCAGATGCCACGTCTGCAGGCCCACATACGAGATGCGCCCGCCGATGTTATGGCCGAAGTCGTGGTCCACCGAAAGATTCGTCTGCAGCGAATACGGATCGTGCCAATGCGTGTCGATCGCGCTGTAGAAGTACACGCTCCCGTAATTCGGCGTAAATACATTACCCCCCGGCTGAATGTTGGGAAACGCAAATGCCGGCCCCGTCGGGGAGTATGTATTCGTGAACGTCTGAAAATTCGACTGCAGCGTCTGCGTCGTCGCGTAAAACAGCGCTCCGGTGGTCGTGATGTTGTAATACCCTGCCCCGCCGCGAATGGCTGTGCGTTCATTCCCAAACGGCCGGTATGCAAAGCCGAGCCGCGGCTCGAATCGCAGCTTGGGGCTGGTGCGCAATCCCGTCGGCAGACCCGCCTGCACGTTCGATACCACGGGCGTGCACGGCGCGCCGTTCACCACCGCATTGTTCGCATACGGGTTGTTTACCCCTGCCGTAACGCAGGCATTCACGTTCGCCAGCTCCGGCACGGATAGCGTGCTTGCATAGCCTGCCGGGTAGATCAGCTGCCCTGACAGCGGCACGGAAGGATCGAAGTTGCCGGTCAATCCATTTGTCGCCGCAAACGAGGGATGAAACTCGTAGCGCAATCCAAAGGTCAGGTTCAGCTTAGGCGTGGTCTTCCAGTTATCCTGCGCATAGAACGCATACGCATTGGCCGTACCGTTGTTGTCCTGGCTGATGTTGTCCGTCGATGACTGGTAAGGCACGCCCACCAGAAAATCCGCGAACTCCTGCCCCGTCGCGGAGTTGGTACCGTTCGAAAAGAAGAAGTTGCCATAGTTGATCGAAGGCGTCGATCCACCTGCCTCCGTGTGCGCCAGCAGATGGCGAATATCCGTGCCGATCCGCACCTCATGACGGCCGCGCTGTAGCGTCACATTGTCCACATACTGGAAGATCTTTGACTGCTCATCGAAGCCCAATCGTTCCCCGATCGAGCTAATCGAATTATCGAAACCCACATGCGGCAGGCCATTGAAGAACGCCGGCGTGATCCCGTTCAGCCCCGTGCCGCTGGTGAAGCCTGCGCCGTCGAAGGGATTGCTGTTGCCGTCATCCTCCAGCGTGAAGCCGAAGCGAAACTCATTCACCACATGCGCGGAAAAATTGTAGTTGAAGCTGCTGGCCAGGATGCGATACCGCGCATAGGCCGTGCTGTTGGGCAGCGTCAGATCCGCGGGCTGCACCTGATTGATGTCCTTCTGCGTGTAGCGTACAAATGCAAACGCTCGCTGCCCGAAGTTCTCATCCCCGCGCACATCGAACTGGTTGGAGTTGATGTCATCGCGCCGTGTGCTCAGGTAGTTGTAGCCCGTGCCCGCAATCGCCTGCGTCAACGATTCATTCGCAAACTGCGGCGAGGGATCGGGATAGAACTGCAGAAACTGCGCCGAACTCGCATCAATCGGCACGATGTTGCCGGGGTACGTTCCGCGCGTAAATGGATTCACCAGCGGTGTCGTGGTCTCCTGCGAAAAGTTCCCCTGCTTCATCAGCACGGTAGGCACCTTGGCCTGCAGCACATTCGATTGCGGGTACCGCAAACCCTCATAATCGCCGAAGAAGAACGTCTTATCCCGGCCGTTGAACAGATGCGGCAACACCACTGGTCCACCCACGCTCGCACCGAAATCGTTGGCCACCTTGTGCGGCTTGTTCGCACGATCCGTACCATACGGCGTGGCATCCAGAAACTGGTTCTGCAGATACTCATACACCGACCCATGCAGACTATTTGTCCCACTTCGGGTGATGGTCGTGATCTCACCCGGTTGTCCATACTCGGCGTTGTTGTTTACGCCGTCTACACGGATCTCCGCAATCGCTGCGGCCGAAGGAAACGCATCCCCCTGAATGTTGTTGCTCGTCTGGTTCTGCGCGGAGATGCCATCCACCGTCACCTCCGTCTGCGAAGGCAATCCACCCTGCAGCGAAAACTTCAAACTCGGGGCCGGATGCGTCGAAGGCGCCGGTGGGTAGGGTGCCGTATCCGGCTGCACGCCAGGCAGCGTCTGAATCACATTCAGCGGCGAGGTCGAGCCCGCGCCGCGGTAGTTTGCCGGCAGATCCAGCACCGCCTCCGGCGACAATGACGCCGAAATGCTCGCATTGTCGTTATTGATCGTGCCCACGTCGGATGCGTTTACGGTGACCGTATCCGTGCCGCCGATCGCCAGCGTCACGTCGTACTCCAGCTGCTGGCGCGCATCCAGGTTCAGGTGCTCCGCCTTAGCCGTGGTAAATCCGGCGGCCTGCGTGCGCACCGTGTAGGTGCCGGGCTGTAGATTGATCGCCGTGTACTGCCCATCGGCTCCCGTGGTCACCGCACGGTCGGTGTTGCTTTGCTCGCGATGCAACAGAACGGTTGCATTCGGTACCAGTGCGCCTGACGGGTCCCGCACCACCCCGTTGATCGAACCCAGCGTGGACTGTCCAGAGGCGGTAAGGCCGCCTCCGTAAAGAAACAGCAGAAACAAAATCTTGCGTGAAAGCATCGGTACGGCCTCAAGGGAGAAAATGTCAGGGTTAAGGTTGACGGTTCGGCACGCCGGATCTTATTTGGTCGTTGCCATGGATTGCAAAAGATTAAGCCGTGCCGGCCGTGTTCCCTGCGCCAGTGCACGCATGCGTACGCGCCAGACGATGGCCGCCGTCACCCCGGCACCGACCGAGCCCACCGCGCGGCCAACCCAAAGTCCCACCAGCGAGTATCCAAGGTGAAACGCCAACAGGTAGGCCAACGGCATGCCGATACCCCAGTACCACACCCATGTGATCACCATGGGCGTGCGCGTGTCGCCAAGCCCGGTGAGTGCTCCTTCAAGAATCACGTACAGCGCATCGCCCATGAGCTGAAAGCCGCAGATGACAAAGATGGGCGTCGCCGCCACCACCACCTCATGGCTGTTGGTGTATAGGCTTGCCCAGAAGCCGCCAAAGCTGCTGAAGATGGCGGCGGCTACGGTCATAAACCCCATCGCGAGCAGCAGACTCGCATGGGTCGCGCGCCGCACCTGCGGCAGGCTGTCACGCCCCGCGCTCTGGCCCACCCGCACAATCGTCGCGTAGGAAAGTCCGCCCGGCACCTGGTACACGAACGCGTTCAAATCCAGCACCACCTGGTGCGCCGCCAGCAGAATCGTGCCGAAACGCGCGCACAGGATCGACATGTACGTCGATGTGCCCAGGTTGCCGAAGTATTCCACGCCGCTCGGCCACCCGATGCGCAGCAGCGCCTTCAGCCGCGGCCCGTTCGGCGCGACCATCTCCCGCCGAATGCGATACCCATTGCGCCGAAAGGCGATAATGGTGCCCACCAGCAGCAAAGACAGCATGTACAACCGCACGATGCACGTCGACCAGCCCGAACCCGCAATCCCCAGCGCCGGCGCACCCAGGTGCCCGAAGCACAGCGCCCAGTCGCCGAAAAAATTCACCACGGAGGCCGTGATCAATGAGGCCGACACCAGCAGAACGCTGTTAATCGACTGTAGAAACCGCCGCAGCGCCATGTACGCCATCAGCGGCGCCGTCGACCATACCAGGGCACGCGTATATGTCGTGGTTTCCCGCACGATCTCGGCCGGCGTGCCCAGGTGGGGCAGGAGATGCAGAGCTCCCAGCGTACCCAGCATCACCAGCGGCGTGCCCACGATGGCGATCCAGCACGCCTGCACCAGCAGATACACGCACTCTTCCTGCTCGCCGCGCCCGAACGCCTGCGCAATCAGCGTCTCCAGCCCATTCAGCATATAGATCGCCAAGAACACAATCGCATAGAAAATCGTGTTGCCCAGCGACGAGGCCGAAATCGCCAGCGGCGAGTTGTGCAGCCGTCCCACCATCAGCGCGTCAACGATGTAGGTGGACATCCAGCCCAGTTCGCCCAGCGCCAGCGGCGCACCCAACTGCAGCGTCAGGCGCAGTTCACTGCGTAGATCATGGGCCACACGAGCACGTGCCGGACGGATCTCAGACACGACATTCAGGCGGATGCCTCCAGTGTTCGCTACGGAACTCTGTGAATCTACAGTAATCCCCTCCACCCCAACCGGCAAATTTGTGACTGCACAGCAAACCGAAGGTCCTTTCACGACCCCGCTAAAGCCGATCCCCAAACCGGAGATATACGAGACCTGGCCTTTGTCGCTGATAGCGAAAGTACAAGTCCCCGAGGTGTCCTCCGACCCTGTGCTTCCCGTGAAGTTCATTTGCTGCGGCGTACCCGGCTCGCCGGACATTTGTCTGGTTAGAATCGTATAGACTCGTATTGAATGACATACTCTGACCGTCTCTTTCCTGCACGAATACGGCCGTGCGCGGCTCTCTTCGTAGCTTCCATACTGCTCGTATGCGACGGCGCGGCTCTCAGGGCGCAAGGAACAATGGCCGCTGAAGCGGGGCAGCCGTCGACGGCAGTCGTCTCCTCTTCATACGGACCCGCCCCCGACGGACCCGCGCTAAGTTTCATGGCTCCGTCTGCCGGCGCAGCCCAGCAGACCACCTATACCAACGGACAACAGCCCCTACCCTCGCCGGAGCCGAACAACTTCTTTGGGCGTTGGCAGGCGCGAGCGACCGAGACGCAGAACGAACAGCCGCACTGGGTGACGCCTCTGATCACGGTCACACCCAGGCTGGAGCAGGAATTTCGCACAGATTTCGTGCACTACTACAACAACAGCCGCTATGAGATCTGGAACTACGGCAACAGCAAGGGTTTGGAGCTGATTCCGGAGAAACACACGGAGTTGATCGTCAATTTGCCGCCGTTCTTCAACCGCCACAACGGCGAGTCGGATGGCTTCGGCGATATTTCGTTTCTGTTAAAGGAACGCCTCTTCTCGCGTAATGAGGAAAACGGCAACTCGATCATTACGGCGTTTCTGGGCGCCACCATCCCCACGGGAAAGAACGGCAATGGAGGCTGCTGTGCGGTGATAACGCCGACGCTGGCCGTGGGCAAGGGATTCGGCAACCTGGCCCTGACCTCGACCGCAGGCGGATCACTGCCGGTGACCAACTCCGTCGGCCTGGGACACAGCATCACCTGGAACAGCGTAGCCCAGTACCGTATGGCAAGCACCGGCTTCGGCCGGCGTTTGTGGCCGGAGATCGAATCCAATGCGATCTTCAACAAGGGCGGCGCGAACGACGGCAAAAACCAGGAACTGATCACTCCCGGTGTGATCTTCGGCCGTATTCCCCTGAAGCACGACGCGCAGGGCAAGCCGACACGATTGGGTTTCACTCTCGGTGCCGGCGAGCAGATCCCCGTTACGCATTACCATGCCGCCAACCACTACACGGTCCTGACCTTCCGTATTCCCTTCTAAGCAGGGTCGCACTCTGCCCGCAATGGCCTGCTCAACCCCAGGCGTCCACGGTCACCATACGCCGGCCCTCGCTGCGGGCGGCGAGCAGAATCTTCTCCGTGGCACGAACGGTGTCGCTGCGGTCGCAGCTCATGAACTCATCGAAGCCGTCATGCAGCAGGATGTTGCTGCCCTTTCCTTTTCGCTGCACGCGATCCAGATCCCGCTCCAGCCTGCGCAGAATGCCTGCCGTACCGATCGGCTCCCAGTCATTGCCCTGCGCGTTCCATTGCACCGCGGTCAACCCAAGTTCACGCGCGCAACGCAGCACCGCCGGCCGTCGGCCGCCATAGGGCGCGCGGAAGTAACGTACCGGGGCGCCCAGGATATCCTCCAGCAGATGACTACAGCCCGCCAACTCCTCCCGGATGACGCGAAAAGGCTTATTGGCCAGATACGGGTGGCTCATCGTGTGATTGCCGACCAGGTGTCCCGCGGCGTGCAGCTCCCGCACAAGGGAGGGCTGCTGGCGAACAAATTTTCCGATCAGAAAAAAACTGGCTCGTACGCCCAGGCGGTCGAGCACCGCGAGCAGATCCGGGGTGGACCGATCGTTAGGCCCATCGTCATAGGTCAGCGCCATCTCATTCGGGTCATCGCCCGCCACCAGCGTGCGCCCAAAGATCTGCGACTCCGATCGCATGCCGGCGCCCATCAAGGCCGCCACCGCTCCCGCCGCCACCGCGCCGCCGAACATCACCTTTCCTCTGATTCCGCTTAGCATGGGCGTCTTTCCTGGGATCTTTCTCGCAAGGATAGAGGGGGCGCGGAGACTCCGCAATCGCCGGGGAGGGGCAGGGTTTGCCACTTTAGGCGCACGGTTTCAGCGCCGGGCTGGGTGCTCCGCCCCTGACCCCGCGTGAGCGGGAGACCCGGTCGCCAGCTCAGGATGTTTGCAGCAGCGCCAACACCTCTTCGGCATGGCCCTGTGGCTTTACATTCTCAAACGTGTGCAGCAGCCGTCCATCCGCGCCGATCACATAGGTCGTGCGCTCCACGCCGGTCACGGGCTTGCCGTACATCATCTTCTGTTTCAAAAGGCCAAAGCGGCTGACGATCTCCTGGTCGGCATCCGCGAGCAGCGTATACGGCAGCTGATACTTGTCCTTGAACTTCTTCTGGGCCTTCACCGTGTCCCGCGAAATACCGAGGACGGTGGCTCCGGCGGCCCCCAGCTGGGCAAACTGGTCACGAAAACCGCAGGCCTCCACGGTGCACCCGGGGGTGTCCGCACGCGGAAAAAAGAACAGCACCACGGGCTTGCCGAGAAAATCGGAAAGCTGCACGGGTGAGCCGTCCTGATCGGGCAGCGTGAAATCTTCAACGGGTTCGCCGGGTTGCGGTGCGGGCATCGGTGGCAGTCCTCCTCATAGACTCGATCTCAATACGACACTGCAAAACACCGACGGCTAGGCCATCACCGTCGTCGCAGCCTCCTCGTCCACCACCTCCTGGTCGGTCGACGCGATGGAGCTCGCCGATGGAAAATAGGCATTCGAGACATACTGTCCGAGCATACGGTGCGTGTTGAAAAATGTACCGTTCATCGCGATACAGTGCTGGCGCAGACGGGCCCAGGCCTTTGGGTCCTTGAACAGCGGAGCGACCACGGTCTCGAGCTTCGCATAGAGCGCATCCGCCTCCCGGGCCTCATCGTCGAAGTCCTCGATCGCCCACCCGGTGATGTTTTCGGCGCAGCCTTCAATCCACCAGCCGTCCAACACACTCAGGCTGGGCACGCCGTTCAGCGCGGCCTTCATACCGCTGGTGCCGGAGGCCTCATATGGCCGCAGCGGCGTATTGAGCCACACATCCACGCCCCCCGTAAGCTGCTCGCCCAGCTCCCAATCGTAATTTTCCAGGTACACAATCTGCAGCTTCGAATCGTTCAGCCGCTGGGCCGCGGAGAATACCTCGCGGATCAGCGCCTTGCCCGCGTTGTCGGCGGGGTGCGCCTTGCCGGCGTACAGCACCTGCAGGCCGCCCAGCTTTTCCGCCAGGGTATGCAAGCGTTCCGCGTCGCGAAACAATAAGTTCGCGCGCTTATAGGTGGCCACGCGCCGCGCGAAGCCCAATGTGAGCACGTCCGGGTTCAGCGTCAGCCCGGTCCGTTCCTTCACGGTGGCAAACAGCCGCTCCTGACCCAGCTTATGCGTATCCTCAAGAATCGCGGGTTCGATGCCGTATACGTTGCGCAGATACTGGTTATCGTGCCGCCAGGAGGGGATCTTCTTATCCAGCAGCTTCTGAAATGCCGGCGCCATCCACGTCGCCGCATGCACTCCGTTGGTGATCGAGTGCACGGTGTACTCGGGAAACATGCCCTGCGAAACGATGCCGTGCTGCATGGCCACGCCATTGACATAACGCGAAAAACGCAGCGCCAGGTACGTCATGTTCATCAGGCCGTTGTGCAGACAGCCGAAGTGCTCAATGGCCGACGCGCGCGCGTGGCCGAGCACACGGTACATCTGGTCGAGACCGAACTGATCGTGTCCTGCCGGCACGGGCGTATGCGTTGTAAATACACAGTGCTGCCGCACAAACTCCGCATCGGCGTCCGTGGCGTCTCGCAGCGGAATGCCCCCCAGACGCTGCTCCAGCAGGCCGATGGTCAACAGAGCGGCATGGCCCTCGTTCATATGGCAGACCTCGGGGCAAAACCCGAGCGAGTGCAGCAGGTGAACGCCGCCCAGACCCAGCACGGCCTCCTGGCAAAGACGGTAGTAGGTATCGCCGCCGTAGAGATGATCGGTCAACGTGCGGTCCCACGGATCGTTGCCCTCGACATCCGTATCAAGCAGGTAAACCGGCAGGATATGGCCTGTCACGCCGACGACATCGAACCGCCATGCGCGGATCGTGATCTCACGATTCTGCAAGGTGATGGTTACCGTCGCGGGCGCGGCAGGCAGGCTGTCTTCGGGGTGCCACACCACATCGGACTCGGTTTGCTGCCCGTTGCCGTCCAGATGCTGACGAAAGTATCCGCGGCGATGCGCGAGCGAGACCGCGACCATCGGCGCGCCCGTGTCGGCGGCGGAGCGCAGCGTGTCGCCGGCCAGCATCCCGAGCCCCCCCGAATAGGTCGGCAGCTGCTTGGAAAGCGCGATCTCCATCGAAAAGTAGGCGACCTTGCGATCGGTGAAATCGATAGCGGGAACAGCGGCTGCACGCGCGAAAGCCATGAGGGACATACTCCTTAGCCACCCGGTGAGAAGTGGATGTGCCTTACCTGGGGTGCCTGGGCAACGCCCGTCAAAGCCTTGAACCGTCTCTGAGACCTTCCGGAGTCTTCTCGGTCCAGTCTAGCAAAGTCGATCGGCAGGTCGAGGCCACGGCCGCGAGCGCACCCCATCAACAGCACGCTATCGAAGCGGAGGCGGCGTTGTCTGTGGGACTTCCGTGGGATCGCGACACGAGCAGGCCGTCACGGGAGTTACAGGCTCTTGGAACCAAACCGCAGCAGGAGGCCCAGAACCATCGCCAGCAGCAAAGCCGCCCCGGTGTAGGGGCCTGCCGCCCTCAGCCGCTTGCGGCCCGCTTCTATCAACAGCAAAACAAGGCACAGGGCAACTGCAAAGACGACGCCGTCGAACACGAACGCCCGCCCGGGACCGGTCTGCGTCTGCCAGACCGGCAGGAAGGGCAGAAACGGCAGAAACACGCTGCCGAGCGCGAAAACAACAAGAAAGAGCAGGGTTTGCGCTGCAAAAAGAATCGACTTGATGACCATTTCTTGCCTCCGGCGGACGCCGTACCTCGCCGTATCTTTTGTGATGAGGGCTCTACGGCGTGCGGGCTTCAAAGACTGCGAAACGCCGCTCCAGCTCCCATTGCATCGCCGCACGCGGCGAGCGCTGCAGTAGGGCGGCACAGGGGGGCGCGGGTTTGCTTGCAGCCAGGATAGGTGCCGCGCAGACTGCCGTGCGGCGAGCGAAATCATCCGGCGCAGCCCACAGGCTATCCCCGCCGATGAAGCTGTGCTCCAGCGCGGTGCGCGCGGAGCGCTTCAGATCGGGGTACGTGAGCTGTTGCTCCTCGGCGGCCTTCACATATTCATGCGTCAGATCGATGCGGCTTACGCCCTCGTCATCGGTGGCGAGCGCGACGGGCACATGCGCGGCGCGATAGGCGGCCAGCGGATGATCGGTGCGCGTCTTGCCGAGAATCACGTCGTTGGACGTCAGGTTGACCTCAACCATGATGTGCCTGGCCCGCATTTCACTGAGCAGCGCCGCGGCGTCGGTCTCATACAGCACATCCATGCCATGCCCGATGCGCTCCGCATGACCGAGCTCAATGGCCTCGCGAATGTGAAAGCTCAGGCCATCCGGCGGGACCATGCCGAACGCAAGCTCGCCCGCGTGCAGCGAAATCCGTACCTTGGGGTAGACCGAATGCAGGTAATCCAACATCAACATCTGCAGGTGGTAGTCCTGCATGGAGACGCGGCCATCCTCCGGCATCACGAAGTTAATGCCGACAACAAGGGGATGACCGCTATCCAGTTCAGCCTGCGCCACCTCAAAGCCCAGCAGCGTTTGCGCGAAGACCTGCTGCGGCGGAAAGCCGCGCAGAATTTGATAAAGAAAGCGGATTTGCACCTGACAGGGTGTGCTCACGAACTCGGGCGAGTATGGAACCGAGTCCGGGTTGAGCCCATGCAGAGAAGCCTGGCTCTTCTTGTAATCTGTCGCTGCCGCTTCGTCGGAGCAGGCCTCCATGTGCCTACGGGTCGCCTGAGCGCGGGCGAACTCCTCACGGTCGGTGGCGACCTCGTCACGCAGACCGGCGGCCAGGAGCTGATCTCTGAGGGTGGCAAAAGACTGCACATGCGTGTCGTGGTCTTCGTCGTAGCTCCAGCCGAGCCTATATCCCAGCGCCGCCGCATGCGAGAACGTCGGCGTCTGCATTACTTCGAGATACTGCTCATTTTGCGAGCCCGCACGCGTGGCGACCTCATCCAGCCACTCGCCGTCGTAGGCCTTCAACCCGCCGTAGCGGTCGAAGGTGGCGAAGAACTGATCGTGTCCGTTGATGCCTTCGGTGGGTACAAAAGCACGCATGGAAAAGCTGTCAATCAGGTTGTCGTAGAGGGTCTGATGCTTAAGGGCATCGGCAGCGGGTACCTCGCCGGAAGCGCAAGACTTATCGGCTTGCGGCTGCACGAAGTGGACCGCGTTCTGCCCCTCAGGCAACGCCGGAGTCCCATGCTCCACCGCCGCGACGCAGAGACCCTGCCGGGCAGCTTCGGCGATGAAGGTCTCCGCATATACCGCGCCGGAGAGGTGCATGTGCAGGTCGCCACCCTTCGGCATGGGCTTCAGAAAGGCATACAACTCCGGTGCGCCAAGCGCCTTTGCCGCGGCAAACGCCCGCGTGGCACGCATCTCGCCCGGCGTGAGCGCCGCGGGGTGGGCGGTGACTTGGCTGCCGGCAACAACGGTCTGCGCCCGGAGCCGCGGCAGGAAGAAACTGAAAACGACACAAAACGTGGCCAGCAACGGACGGCACGACGGGATGCGGCAGCTGAGAAAGGGCATGGCAGGACGTGCCTTCAGCATACTGCGAGGTCCGCTCAACGCGGAATACCCTCGTCGCTTTGCATGGCTTCCATCGCTTGCTATACTGGCCAAGTCGTTCTCGATGACCTCCGCCGTCACCCCCTTGCGGGTCAGGTCGGTTCCCTTCCCTCCCAGGCAGGCGGATTCGAAACGCGGGTCAAAGCGCTTCGGCGCAGGCGACCTCTTCCGTACACGGAAGGCCAGATAGCTCAGTGGTAGAGCGCGGCCCTGAAAAGGCCGGCGTCGGCGGTTCGATCCCGTCTCTGGCCATCACATTCTAAAAACTTAGCGGCGACCAGTCGCAGTTCAAATCAGTACAAGACACATATAGGACACATTCTCGGTATACGTGGGACCTCTCGGTACCACGCGGTCAGGCTCGGTGTCCTATCTTCTTTTGCGCAACGTCGTTCTCTCCCCTTTCTGATTGCGGTTCCAGCTTGCTCAAAGCTCGCGGAAGACGCTGCCCGTCTTCACGGTGTGCGCCCAGGCGAGGTCGGCGTAGCGCTCCGTCATCTTCATATCCGAGTGCCCTAGCAACCTCGAAAGCTCGTAGAGATCCCATCCGACATCATCCGGGAGTTCACCGAGCATTGGATGAGCGAGCACGGCAAACGCAAGTTCACATCCAACCATCAGCCCAGCGATAATGATTGCAACAACACTCAGGACTCCCATGAAGCATCATCCAACTTGCGATGTCAGCCTTCACAGATATGCTTATGCTTCGCACTTCCGAAATTTCTTCAGATGTCAGCCTAGCGCTGAACGGCCGGACTAAGCTCATCTCGTGAGGCGTGCCCTCGTTGCTGCAACGGCCTTTTCAAGGAGCGTTTCAAGCACTTCCATATCGACATCCGCGAGCTTCTTGATGTAAAGACATCCTTTGCCGGTCGTGTGCTTGCCGAGCTTGGCGAGCAACTCCTCAGCGCCATCGAAGCCGATCGCTCCATACAACACGTTTGCGGACTTGCGAGGCGAGAAGCCGACGATGAGCGTATCGCCTTCGCGCCCGCTCTCGTACGTATAGTGATAACCGTCAAAGCCGACGATTGATGGTCCCCACATCCCAGGCTCGTTGCCGGTAACTTTATGCATCAGCTTGGACAGAGCCTTGGCGTCTATTCGTCGCGCCTCGTCAGTGCACGCATCGAGAAAGGCAAGAACGCTGGTAGCTGTCGGTTTGGTCTTGTTCTCGGCCATGCGTCTACCAGTGGAACCAACATCCGCAGCTTAGAGGCGAATTCTAATGTCGTTCCGGCCTCAACTTCAACGGAGCTCTACAAAACTAATTTGGTCGGGTGTCAGGAGCGAAAATTTATCCGGCAATGATCCAGACCGCCGGTCTCCTTCAGCGAAACACCCGGAGGGCAATATGCCAGTCGTAGCCATCACGTCAGCACACCCTAAGTGGGAAGACAAATCCCGGCACGTACTCGTAGCTGCCGCTGAACTGAAGTCCGAGGGCTCATTTGGCTTCTCTGGTGACATGGTCTCTAAAAATTGGCACGTGCGGCATACCCGTAACCCGATGCCTTCTCCACGCCGTCGCCTTACTCCATACGCATCGCCTTGCACAGCCGCTTCATCTCGAATAATTTCTTCGCGTGGCATCAGCGGAGATTATCCCACTGACCTTTAAGCTGATTGACAGCGTCAGCGGCTCTTCTGGAGCGCTTTTCTGAAGACCGGCTAGTACGGCTTCAATAAGCCATATCACCGGCCAACCGGTGATGACTGATCCGCACCATTGCTTCACTAATTGAATATTACTGCCAATCTCAAACCGGTCCTCCACAACCAATCACTGCCTGCCGCGTCTAAACGCCAGCACCCTCCAAGGACAAACCTCTAACAATGCGTCACCCCCGCACCGCTGCGCTCCTGCTCTGTTTCTTCGCACCCTGTCTCCGTGCTGCTTCACTCATCAAAGTTCCTCTGACCGCCGACCACTGGCACCCCGTGCAGGACGCGGACAACCCCAACCAACCCGACGCAAAATTCATCGGGCACGAGGGTTTTCCGCAGGGCGCCATCGTCCTCAAGAACGGCTCCGTCGTTCTCGACGGTCTCAGCTTCCGAGACGGCACGATTGAGTTCGACATGAAAGCGACCGACCAGGACATCCCCGGCATCCAGTTCCGCCGCCAAGGCGAGCCCGGCCACCAAAACGCCGAAGAGTTCTATCTCCGCAGCTTTCCCGAGTGCCGCGCCTCCAACGACTGCATCCAGTACGCGCCCGTCATCCACGGCTTCATGCTTTGGAACGTCTACCCGCAATACCAGACCCAGGCACCCGTCCTCGACGGCTGGAATCATTTCAAACTCGTCGTCAGCGGCCGCCGCATGAATGTTTACATCAACAACTCGCCGCAGCCCATTCTTGTCGTCGGCAACCTTGAAAGCTCTTCCACCGAAGGTCTCATCCAGCTGCGCGGGCCGGCCGTCTTTGCCAATCTCACAGTCAATCCCGGTGCCGTGGACGGGCTCAACCCGCAGCCCACGCCAGACCCCACCGCCGCTGATGCCGGTATGGTGCGCCAGTGGCAGCTAGGCCCGCAGACCCCCGCTCGATTCGGCCAGACTCCCGCCTTCTCAGAAGCACCACCCGACCCGGCCTGGAAGCCCATCACGGCCGGCCGCTTCGGCCTCGTGAACCTGAACCGAGAATACGAACTCGTCCGGCACCCACCCTCCCTCACCTGGCTTCGCACCACCGTCACCTCAGATTCGGCGCAGGACAAGCTCGTCCAGCTCGGCTGGCTCGGCCACGTCTGGGTCTTTGTCAATGGAAAGCTCATCACGCAGGGCAAAAACCTCTATGACCCTGACTACGAACGCCGCGAACCCGATGGCCGCCTCTCGGTCGAAAACGGCAGCTTCCGCATCCCGCTGCAGAGAGGCGCAAACCAGATCACCCTGGTGCTCAACAGCGCCGTCCACGACAAACCCACCACCATCAACTACTACGGTTGGGGAGCCATCCTGCGCTTCGAAGATCCGAAAGGGCTTCGCATACCCAAATCTCGGCCCGGAAGCTAATGCAATTTCCACCATAAGCCCGCCGCAGCGAGAGCCGGACCGCCGAACACACCGGCGGTCACCGGCAACTCATCGGAAACCGTGTACCCAGCACTCTTCACGCCCAGGTACATGTTTACTCCGGAGCCAACCACCCATAACGGCAGGAACACCGCAGCTCCGGTGGCCATTCCTTGCCTACCATTTGCCTTACGGCCGACAAATAGACAGAATGCAAGAAGTCCTAAGCCTGCGCCGATCACTTTTGTTGTGTGCATCCCTATTCTCCTTGAACCGCGCTGTGTTCTGCTCTCAGGCTGCATCTGCTGGAAGAGTCAGCAAGTCACCCAGGCCCACACGGCGCAACATCTCCGCGCGCACACGGTCCAGAATCGGATTGACCACCATGGAACCATCGTCCGTTGCATCGATGCCTACCCGGAAAGGACGCTTTCCTCGCGGTGCATTTACGATGGCAACGATTGCATCGGCAACCGTCGACACTTCGGCATCTTCTGGAACGATGGACGCAAAGGCCTTCTTGACCTGTTCTCCAAAGCCTTTGAACGGGCCGTCCTCGTACTCCGCGATCCGGGCTTTGTCATCGGGAACCGAGGCATTGGCAAAGTGATTTGTTCCCTTGGTGAAGGCACCTGGGGAAACGATGCTTGTTTCAATACCCCATCGCGTTAGCTCTCGTGCGTAGGCAACCGCGAGGGCATCCATGCCCGCCTTGGCCGCAAAGTAAGGTCCTAGATAGGGCGGCGTGCCCCCGGCCGCACTGCTGCTTGAATTCCAGATCAACAACCCGCTGCGCTGCTTTCTCATGATCGGCAGCGCCGCGCGGTTTACCCGCTGCGTACTCACCACATTGATGTCGTACTCCGAAGCAATCTGCTCCGGGGTGTATGCCTCCAGAGGGCCAAAGGTCATGTGACCGGCATTATGGATAACAACATCGATACGTCCCTGATCCTCAAAGATTTTTTCTATCGCCTTGTCGGCTGACTCCTGAGAGCCCACATCCAATTCAACCGGAAGCAGGTCCACTTCGTTCTCCCTGGCGAAGTCCACAAATGCTGTTACCTTCTTCGCATTCTTTCCGGCTACATCGCGCATACTCGCATATACGGTATGTCCTGAGTTCGCGAGCGCTCTGGCCGCCAGCTCGCCGAAGCCGCTTGATGCTCCTGTGATAAGGATGACCTGCTTCATTTTGCCTCTCCAGTTCGGTTGTTTATGCGAAGCCGCCGTTGACACGAATGATCTGTCCGTTGATCCAACCCGCATCCTTGCTCACGAGAAATGCGACAACACCCTGAATGTCATCGACTTCCCCGATACGACCGAGCGGCACCATCTTCGCCATGGCTCCCAGCTGTTCTTCGCTCTTGCCCTTCAAAAACAGTTCGGTCGCAACTGGTCCCGGCGAAACGGCATTGACGGTAATCTTGCGTTGGCCGAGTTCGTTCGCAAGAACGCGCGTCAAGCCTTCGACACCTTCCTTGGAAGCGATGTACGCGCCGTAGCCCGGAAAGCTCTTGGCCACGACGCTGCTGGAGAATAGTACGATCCGGCCGCCATCGACCACATGATTGGCTGCCTCGCTCATGATGAGATAGCTGCCGCGCAGGTTGGTTGCGATCACTTTATCGAATGCGTCTATGTCACCCTTGGCGATCGGCGAGAGCGGCATGATGCCCGCGCTGTTCACGACGACGTGGATGTCTCCGAAAGTCGTTTTGCTCTTGATGAAGAGTTCCTTCACTTCTTCAGGCTTGGAGATGTCGGCAGCTATGGCCATAGCTTTGCCGCCGGCCTTGGTGATGCCTTCCACGGCCTCGTCCGCCTTTGCCGAACTGCCTGAATAGTGCACGATAACTGCAAAGCCGTCTGCCGCAAGCCGCTTGGCGATTCCTCCGCCGATACCGCCGGAAGCCCCTGTCACGATCGCTGTCTTTGCCATGTCTATGCCCTTCCATTCCCTTTCTCTACTTGATTTTTAGGATGCACGATTTTGGAGGAGGACCATATGCATAATTGGGATAGTGATGATCTTCGAATTACGAAGCATCATCATGGCAGGGCCTATCAGTCCTACGGAACCAAACAACCCCGGTTACTGATCCCGAATATGTTTGTGGGACTCCCGGCATGCTCAACTAATGCCGAGCTGCACATTCCTTCTCTGTATCGCCTCTTCCGTTCTGGGCAAAAACATTTCCAGTCCGAACTCAACTGCATGTGTCTGAATTGCCTCGATGATCGGACGGAAATGTTCGTCGTACTCCTGAAACGCTGCCCTGAGATCATCGGGATGCTCCTGAAGTGCGTCGGCCAGGGCCGCAGCTCCGAGGATGGCCACGGAACCTCCCATTCCTGCGGCAGGTGAGGGGCAGTACCCGGCATCGCCTACCAGAGCCACTCGACCCTTTGTCCACGATGCCATCCGCACCTGGCAAAGCTGATCGAAGTAGAAGTTGTCGCATCGGCTCATCTCATCGAGCAGCTCGCATGTTCTCCAGTCCACGCTCTTGAATTGCTCACGGATCATGCGCTTCTGCTCAGCCTGCTTACGCCGGTCATAGTCAATTTCTTTCGCAGATGAGAAGCCGAACGCGATGTCCGTCTTTCCGTTATAGGCGTTGAGCATCACTGTCTTGCCGGCAACGTTGAGCATCTGTGAGGTGTCTTCTTGAATCAGCAGCTTGTTGACGATGGTGAGCGAAAAGTAGCACTGCAGAAAGACCAGAAAGGTCGACTCTTCGCCGAAACACATCCTCCTCACAGCCGAGTGGGTCCCGTCGCACCCAAACACCAGAGAAAAAGAACGCTGCTTTCCACTCGCGAAGGTGACAGCGACCTCGTCCGCGGACTCCATCAGGGTCGAGATGCTTTCCCCAAAAATGAACTCCACATCGCCCTTCACTTCACCGAAAAGCATGTCGAGAAGAACATCCCTCTCGATCTCATACTCCTCTTCCGGTTCCTCTACCTGCGAAAGCGAAAGCGGCAAGGGCGCTCCATGGGCATCAAGGAAGGTCATGGTCCTCGGTGGCAAGCTCACGGCAACGATGCGGTCAAGCAGGTTCATGCGCTTGACCACGTCTATGACGCCCTCTCGTATATTGACTGGAGTTCCACCCTTCCTTAAATTCTCGGCGATCTCCACCACCGTGACCGAATAGCCGAGCCTGTTCATCCACCAAGCCGCCGCAAGCCCTGCAAAACCTGCTCCACAGATAAGAACGCTCAAAACCCGCCCACCCGCTGACCCCTCAGCTACGTTGTGCTGTTTCGGCTCTCCCATTTGTCACCTCCTGATATTTATACCAGGTATAAATATAGATGCTGTAAACTAGAGTGGGATGCAAAAGGATTCACCCATCAATCGACAAACGCGGAAGCGTCTCGCCACGCGGCAGAAGATCTCCGACGTCGCCACTCGCCTCTTCTTCGAGCGCGGCTTCGACAGCGTAAAGGTCGATGAGATCGCGGAGGCCGCTGATGTCTCCCGGATGACGGTCTTCAATCACTTCCCCCGCAAGGAGGACCTCTTCTTCGACCTCGACGAGGAAGGTCGTGAAGACCTGTTAGCTGCCTTGCAGAAAAGAGAACCTGGAACGCCTCCCGTGGAGGCCTTGCGGCTCTTCGCCCATTGGGCTGTCGCGAATCAGCGCCCCTACGTCCGCTTCTTTGACGCAGGCGGCGACAAATTCATGGCAACGATGCAGGCAAGCGAATCGCTCAAAGCACGCGCCGGGGCCATTCGGGACGAATTGACCGATACCTTGACCATGGCACTGGCGAAGTCCGTAAATCGCCCTATGCCCGATCCTGTCGCCAGCCTGGCCGCGTCCTTGCTAGTCGCGACCTGGACTGTAGCCCTCATGGAAGCGCATCGCTCCTTTCAGCATGGAGGGGACCGCCGAAAGGCGAATAATGCTTTTCTTGCAATCGTCGACAGGGGGACGAATGGGGTGCAATCTGCCATGGAAGGAACACCATACACCTGAAGACTGTCACCCACGGATGATTGGCTTGGTGTCGCTGCTCCTGCGTTACTCCATAAACAACGACACCAGGTACACCCTTCACAGCGCTCCTTGGAAGACACCGATACTGCCGGCTCTCCACTTTCCCCCAGCTCTCGACGGCGGCATTCATACCTGTAAAAGGGGTAAACGGCTTGGGCTGGATCGGCGATCCAGTCTTGCCCGTCGGTCTCAAGAAACCTGCCGAGCATTCCATTGGTACTTTGCTAAGCCGCCAAGCTGGTAGTTTGAATCGTAGGATAAATCCTCGTCTTTACTACGGTCCGTGCCGCGTAGATCATGATTCTTGTGGTCTTGGAGGACCGGGTTTATGCGTGTATTTGTCACAGGGGCGACGGGGTTTATCGGGTCTGAACTGGTGAAGGAACTTGTAGAGGCAGGGCATCGGGTCCTTGGATTGACCCGCAGCGATGCGGGCGCGGAGCAGTTGAAGGCCGCGGGTGCCGAGGTGCATCTCGGGGACGTTGAGGATCTGGACAGCCTGCGCAAAGGAGCAACGGGCATGGATGCCGTGGCTCATCTCGCATTCAGCCAGGATATGTCGAAGTTCGCGCAGAGTGGCGCGGGCGAGATCAAGGCAATTGAGGCGATGGGATCGGTCTTGGAACCAGGCAAGCTGCTGATGGTCACCTCCGGGGTCGCTATCACGATCGGCGGGCCGGGCTACGTCCGCAAGGAGACGGACCCTGCGATCGACTCGCCCGACATCCCGCGCAAGCCGGAGCAAACAGCACAGGCTGTGGCGGAGCGCGGCGTACACGTGGGGATCGTACGGATGTCGCAGATACATGACACCCACAAGCAAGGGCTGGTCATGTTCTTGATTCAAATTGCCCGGGAAAAGGGCATCTCGGCATATGTGGGGGATGGCGCAAACCGATGGGCTGCGGCTCCCGTGAAGGATGTGGCGCACCTCTACCGGCTGGCTCTCGAAAAGACAGGACCGGGCGTGACGACGTACCACGCGGTCGAGGAAGAGGGCGTGTCGTTGCGGGCGATCGCGGAAGCGATCGGTAAGGGGCTGAAGGTGCCGGTTGTTTCCATCCCACAAGAAAAGGCTGCTGAACACTTTGGGATGTTCGGATACTTCGCCGGGCTGGACATGCCGGCCTCAAGCGAATGGACGTGCAAGACCCTTGGTTGGCAGCCGACCGGGCCGGGCATGATCGAAGATCTGACGAACATGAAATACTTCTGACGTAGCCGGCTTACATTGGTTATCTATGACGACAAGTGCCGAGACAACTCCGATTGGCGATGAAAACCCGCACATAGACCTCCTTGCGGTCCCCGCAGTCTCAGGTTTGCTCTCAACGCTGGATCTTAACTGGCGAGCAGAGATGGAGACTGTGCAACCTACGGAGCACTCGCAGCCAAAGAGCTGAATTCGCGGCGCAGGAACGTCTTGAGAGGGCTGGCGGCGATCGAACGCTACCATGCAGGGCTATGGACGGGACGCATTCATGCGCTCGGTGGCACAGAAAGCGCCTACACGGGACGGGAACCAGGGCGAGCCGAGGCGTTTACAGCACTTCCGGTTGGGATAGACCTTGCACTTCAACGATTGAAGATTGATGAGCGAAGGACCATAGAAAAATACAAGAAGCAGGTTACTGAATTAAACGATCCGGCCACTCTACTAATTCTGCATGAAGTGCTCGCTGACGAAAACGAACACTACAAGATCCTCACCAGGCTGATCCGGGCCCGTCCACCGTTGCCCAAGATGGAGACGAAGCAAGCGAGGGTGGCTCTGGCGAAGCTGCTGACGGCGCGCAAAAGCAGACAACCGGAAGCGGCCGGCTGGTTGAATGATGCCATCTATGCCGCGAACGATGGTTTAGGTTCCATCTTCGGAATTGTGTCGGGGGTTGCCGGCGCAACCTTCGGCAAGAGTCATCTCGTGCTGATTGCCGGGCTGGCGGGTGTGATCGGCGGTGCACTTTCAGCCGGAACCGGAGCGTATCTCAGCGCGAAGAGCGAGCGGGAAATCTTCGAAGCCGGGCTCGCGCGTGAGAAGCGAGCCGTCGAGTACAACGAATCGGAAGCACTGGAAGTGCTCGCGCTCAATTACCAGATTCGCGGCCTTCCCGAAGATGTCGCAAGCCGTCTCGTCCATCTGCTCGCTGAAAACAAGGAAGATCTCATCAGAGCGCTTGCCCGTACACGTGCAAACACTTCAGAAGAAGCTCTCAGCAATCCGTGGATCTTCGCCTTCACCGGTTCACTTGCCACGGCACTCGGCGCGTTTATTCCCATCGTCCCCTTCTTCTTCATGTCTGGGCTGCCGGCGATTCTCACCGCAGCTGCCATCTCCCTTACAGCTCATTTTGGAGTTGGCGCGGCAAGATCCATGATGACCATCCGACCCTGGTGGAGTTCAGGGATCGAGCTCACAATCTTCGGGGCTGTCGAAGGCGTGGTCACCTACGGACTCGGCATGGCCATTGGTCGTCTGGTCGGAACAAACTGAGGACATCTGAGCTTTAGGCTGACGAAGGCAACTGACGTACCGTGAGCAACACCGACACCCTAAGTAACGGGTCGTCCAAGGGAATCGAGACAAAGGTAGTAGTCGTGAGGCAGCGGCAGGCTGTGCATCGCGTGCGGCGAATCGCCTGCCGGCGCAGAGAAGCAACCCGTCAGAGAAATCGATCTCCTCATCGACACCTTCGTTCAAGAGGCATTCAACAGGAGCAATGGACTGCGTTGTTGTCGGAGAAGTTATTCAAGTCGCAAGGGCGCTGCGCTTGTTCTGTACCAGGACTGAATCAGAGATCCAGGGCCGAAGCCGGTTGCACCACAGGCGATGCCGTTCGCAAAGGTTGTCGGTGTTCCGCTGTAGTTGCTTACGATGCCTCCGTACTTGGGCAGGCCGAAATCGTAAGTGACTGCGACCATGCCGACGTGCAGCGACTGAAGGTACTGCAGCATCTGAAGGGCGGCAGCGGGAGTGTTGGCATCGCAATAGTATGTCGTAGCTGTCGTCCACTCCCCCACGATCACTGGAGCGGTTGCGGCCAGGCTGCCGAACTTTTTCGCCCATGTGCTCTGCATCTGGTCTGCCGCGCTGTGAAAATAAGGGTGAGAAGCGTAAAACACCTGGTTCAGCGGATCGCTGAGCGGTATAAGGCCGTTCAGGCTTTCCGCGAAGTTCAGACCATCGGCCAGCAACGTGTTGGTAGCGCCAGTATGGCGGATCATCCGTATGGTGGCGTTCATCGCCCTCGCCCATTGCTGCCAGTCAGCGGGATTCGGCGCAGGCCGAGGTTCATTGAACATCTCGTAAATAATGCCGTTATCGCTGTTAAGCATGGGTGCGAGTCTTTTCCATACACGGTTGGTGGCGGCGTTCGGTAAGGGTGTCGGTGAGGTCTCTCCACTTTGCGACTCGTCCTGAATCGATACGATCACATTGAGCTGCATGGAGCGCGCAGCCTTCACCGCATTGACTGCCCTCTGCACGAATTCAGGATCGTAGAGCGGGTTTTGTGGATCGGCGCCCGGTTGTGAAATCTGAAAACGAATGCTGTCCGCGCCCCAGGCCTTAATGGCCGCAAGTTCGGCTGTGCTGTAGTGATTGTATGCAGCGATAAAGGGCGGTCTCTGCGCGCTTGGCGGAGCGACAAACGCCACGAGTTGCACGGCATGGGGAATCCAGAGGACTCCATCCCGCAGCAACCGATTGCCTGAGATGCTGATGACGCCTGTGGAGTTCGCCCCCGGTACGGTGGGCTCTGTTCTTTCCGGTACGGTGGGCGCTGTTCTTAAGGATGCATCCCCGATGCGCCAGCTGGCCGGCGTGACGAAGAAACAACAAAACCCTAGCAGTTGGATGAAAGGCAGACGAGCCAGCCTTCTGATCTTTAAACTCGCTTCTTTCGACATGATCTATGCGGCTCCTTGTGGCCAATCTCCGGAAGGCTCTACGAGCTGGAAGCACAGCGGAATCCAATATTCGACGCGCTGCTCTGTCCCGTATTGGACGACCGCGCGGCTACGCGATACCGATTGCAATAGGAAGCATGGCAGAGGAACGATCCACCCTTCAGCACACGGCTTGTTCCTATGCACGGTCCCCGCGGATCGCGATGGTCAAGCAGAGAACTACGGTCGGTGCCGAACCAGTCGGCGCACCATTCCCAGGTGTTGCCTGTCATGGAATGCAAACCAAAGCCGTTTGCTGGAAAGGCTTCGACCGGGCAGGTGCCGGCATACCCGTCCGCGGCCTTATCGTGCGTGGGAAAGCTCCCCTGCCAGACGTTGCATAAATGTTGCCCGCCCGGTTCCAGCTCATCACCCCAGGGATAAAGCCGTTGCTCCAGACCGCCGCGCGCCGCATACTCCCATTCCGCTTCCGTGGGCAGCCGGCCGCCGAACCAACGACAGAAAGCGATCGCATCGTTCCAGCTCACATGCACGACAGGGTGATCCGCGCGCCCGCTCGTCGAAGAGCCTGGCCCCTCCGGCGCGTGCCAGCAGGCACCGGCAACGCAACACCACCAGGATGCCCCGACAACGGTTTGGTGCTCATCCTGTTGCTCCGGCGGAAGATGTCCGCGGAAGACGAACGAAGAGTGAAATGTCTCCGCATCGGTGCGGTAGCCGGTCACGCGAACGAAGGCGGCAAACATCTCATTGGTGACAGGTACACGACCCATGCCGAACGGCGACAGCGTCACCGGGCGTACAGGGCCCTCGCCGTCGGCGGGAAAGGTGCTGTCGTCCGTTCCCATCAGGAACGTTCCGCCCGGGAGCGAAATCGAGGGCATGAGCATGGCGGCATCCGATTTCGGAGCGGCTCCAGGTTCCTTCTGCAAGACGCTTCCAGCGGCGGCTTGAGGCGTGCAACAGCGGCGTGCAACACTCATCTTCCGTACCTCGACCGATGTGTAACTGCAGGGGTCTTTGCGAGCATCACGCAGGAAACGTCGAGATCTTGCCCAGGGCATTCGCGTACGGGAACGGGTCCTTCATCGCTTGCAGCCATTCCATGACTTGCCCGTCAAGCCTCTTCATGAGGTCCTGCTGATCGCTGTCGTGTACAAGATTCTGCATCTGATACGGGTCCTTCACGTTGTCATACAGGCACCATCGGCCCGTCTCCATCACGGCATAGGTGTGTGTCGCTGTCCGCACGCCGCGATAGCTGGGCTGATTGACGAGCATGAGCGTCCCTTTGCCATCCTCAGTGCTCTCGTCCTCCGGTTCTTCCATGCCGACGCCGGGTTGCACCGGTATTTGATTCATCAGAAACACCAAAGTCGGCTTGGCTGGCAGGGCATGTCCGCGCATCACGCCGGATAAGTCTCTTCCTCCACGTCCAGGCGGAATGGGTATGCTCGCCAAGCCGCACAGCGTCGGATAAATGTCGATCGCCGCAAACAGGACACCGGAGTTGCCGCCCTTCTGTCCGGGTATACGGATAAAGAACGGAACTCGGCAGGATTCTTCAAAGGGTACCTGCTTTGCCATGCGTCCTTGCGATCCCATCATCTCACCGTGATCGGAGGTGTAAATGACGATCGTGTTCTCCGCTTGCCCGCTCTTCTCAAGCGCCTTCAGCAGGCGCGCGAACTCAAGATCGACGCCTGTAATGGCCCCATAGTAGCCCCGCTCCGCCTCGCCTAATCCGTCTTGCGAGGCAAGGAATCTTGCCGGTCCTTTCACCGGTTGCCCGGCGGCCGCGAGCCGCACATTGGGACGGGACGTCGGTTCTTCTAATGTCGATCCATCTTTAGCGTAGCGATCTGTGTCCGCAGGGGGTGGATTGAACGGGGGGTGCGGCGGGTTCCACGAAACCATCAGAAACCATGGCCGAGTTGCCGGTTGCTTCTGTACGAACGCTATCGCTTCATCGGTCATCAGCGTGCAATTCCAACCCGTGGGCTGAATCCTTTCGCCGGTTTGCTGATCGTAGGTCCATGACTTGTAATGCGCATTCGTGTTGTTCCACACATGCCAGTCTTCAAATCCCAGACGTTGTGGGCCCGGTGGGATGAAAGCCTGCGATTTACCCGACAGGTGCCACTTACCGACATAGCCGGTATGGAAGCCGGCTTGACGAAAGGTATCGCCGAGTGAGATCTCCGTTGCACTCAGGGGAACCTCGTTCTGCATCAGTCCTGTCTGTTGCGGCCAGCGACCGCTCATCAAGATACCGCGGTAAGGCGTACACAGCGGGTAATTCGAGATACAGTGATCCATCGAAAAATTTTGCCGTCGAAAAGCATCAAGGTTGGGCGCGATAGCCTGGTTATAGGGCTCGCCCGGCATCGACACGGCACGGTGCTGATCGCTGAAGATATACAGCACATTCATGCCTTTTGGGTTCGCCGGAGCCTGAGCCTCAAGGGTTGCGCCCACAGTCGCAAATACACCGGTCTGTACAAACTGTCTTCGATCCATGTCTTCTCCGAAGTGTCTGAACCCAGGTCAACGGCCAAAGTTGCCAGAGATCACCGTTTCAAAGATGGGAAAGCCCTTGTGACAGGGTGAGCGAAGAACCGATCCGCCGCTTTCGTGGTAGAACCGGCACCCGGATCACCGCGGCATCCGGCAAATCGTCTAGACTGGAAATAGGTATTGTGCGCCAACTCCGGTGAACCTCGCCCTGTTTCCCATCACGGCTCTGCTGCTCCTGCTCTCCGGCGTAGGCGCGCCCGCGCGCCTCGCCGAGCAGCGCGGGTCCGCCACAGCCCTCATGAAGGCCATTCTGGGCCACGGCGGCATCGGTCCCGCGCCCAGGCAGCGGGGCCTCCGACAGGGCCTGCAACGAAGTCTGCAACGATTCGACGGGGCTCGGCTCTCCTTCCCCGCCCTCAAAGCCGGCGTCTCCTGCTTCGACCGCTTCACCGTCAGAGGTTCGGGGCAGCCCTGGGCGCAAAGAGCCATCGGCCGCCTCGGCAGCGGTAACCGCAAGCCGTATCGCACACGCTTCGGCTTCGTCGAGGGCGCTTACCAGCCGCAGGGACCGCCGTTTACCGCCGCCCTCGTGCTCCGCGGCTGATGTGTCCGGCGTCCCTGCGCCCCCTTCATGCTGAACCAGACTTTGACCCAAGCCGCTTTGACCCAAGCCAGGCTTATCTACGGACACCGATCTTCGCTGTCCCGCCGCCCCAAGGAATCTCCCGTGATCAACGCCGTCCTCGCCAAAGTCTTCGGTACCTCGAACGAACGCGCCGTCAAGCGTCTGCTGCCCACCCTCGCCGCGATCTCCAGCCGTGAGGACGCGCTCAAGGCCCTCACCGACGAGCAGCTCGCCGCGAAAACTCCCGAGTTTAAGGCTCGCCTCGCTCAAGCCCTTGAAGGTCTTACCGACCCCGAACAGATCAAGTCCACCGAGAAAGCCGCTCTCGACGATCTCCTGCCCGAAGCCTTCGCCGTCGTCCGTGAGGCCGGGCTCCGCGTCGTCGGCATGCGTCATTTCGACGTCCAGATGATCGGCGGCATCGTCCTGCACGGGGGCAAGATCGCCGAAATGAAGACCGGCGAAGGCAAAACCCTCGTCGCCACGCTGCCGTGTTACCTGAATGCGCTCGCCGGCCATGGTGTCCACGTCGTCACCGTCAATGACTACCTCGCCAAGCGCGACGCCGAGTGGATGGGCAAGATCTACGGCTTCCTCGGGCTGACGGTGGGCGTGATTGTGCACGACCTCTCCGACGAGCAGCGCCGCGCCGCCTACGCCGCCGACATCACCTACGGGACCAACAACGAGTTCGGCTTCGACTATCTGCGCGACAACATGAAGTTCGATCTCGCCGAAACCGTGCAGCGCGGCCATCACTACTGCATCGTCGACGAGGTCGATTCCATCCTCATCGACGAGGCCCGCACCCCGCTCATCATCTCCGGCCCCACCGACAAGACCACCGACAAGTACGGCATCGCCAACAAAATCATCCCGCAGCTCGAGCTCGGCGAACTCATCGAAACCGTCGACCAGAAGATCTGGTCCGGCGACTACGTCGTCGACGAAAAGGCCCGCGCCATCACCGTCACTGACGAAGGCTGGGAAAAGGTAGAAAAGCTCCTTGGCATCGATAATATTGCCGACCCCGACAACTGGGACATGAAGCACCACATCGAGGTCGGCATCAAGGCGCACACGCTCTACAAGCGCGACGTCGGCTACGTGGTCAAGAACGGCGAAATCATCATCGTCGACGAGTTCACCGGCCGCCTCATGCCCGGCCGCCGCTGGTCCG
>CAXTBJ010000004.1:13497-83616 GCA_964242585.1 uncultured Bryocella sp. | reverse complement strand
CGTTCGCCGCCTCGCCAGGCTCGGCGTAGCTGTCTTCTGTTGGACGACCTGAACTCGAAGGATTATTGTCATTCGCTGCTTCTCCAGGAGGCGCAACGTTATCATTCGCGGGTTCACCCGGGCCCGCAGTTTCACCCTCGGAAGGAGATGGCGGTGGGTCTGCTTCGGTGACCGGGTCGCTCGCGCCGGCCTCCGGCACAGCCTCGGGTGCCTCCGCCTCAACTGGCGACCCGCCAAACGCATCGCCGATGCCTTTGCCCAGCCCGCCCAAAATTGCCCCCCCGCCCACGGATAGCGCCAACCCGCCCCAACTCGGGTTCTTCTCCGCGCCGTCGAGGCAATTCACGCCATAGGAGAGCGCGCCGCCCAACGCGCCCGCGCCGGCAAACGCCAGCAACCCCGCTGTAGCCGGCAATGCCAGAAACGGCAGAGCTCCCACGGCTCCGGCCAGCGCGCCCAGTCCTGCAGCGCGGGCAATACAGATTAGATTGAATTGTTTCTCGTTCAGTGCTTCATTGAGACCACCCGCAACGGCGCCACCCGCTACAGCACCCGCCAGGATAGCCAGCGGCAAGGCCACGGGTGCCAGCGCCACCACCAGCGCGCCGACAGCCACCGCCGCACCAATCACCGCCACCGTCTTCCAGAACGACAGCCCATAGGCATCCGTAACGTTCAGCGGATTGCCATCGGCATACTGGTAGTGATTGGTCCCGGCCTGGAACGTCAGCGGATCGCGGCTGATATATCGGCCCCACTGCGGGGCGTAGTAGCGGAAGCGGTTGTAGTGCAGGCCGGTTTCCGTGTCGTGGTACTGGCCGCGAAAGCGCAGCGGCATCGGTACGGTGTCCACCACAACCCGCGCCATACCGAAGGTGCTGAGCTCCGCCAGCCAGACTACCTCGCCGGTACCCGAGGTCACTGCGCGCGGCGTGCCCAGGTGATCGGTGTGGATCGTGAACACCTCGCCGTCGATGCAGGTGGCCAGCGGGACGCCCGTTTCGGGGTGGTAGAGGAAGTCTTGCCGCCGCAGCGTGCCCGTGAGCAGGTCGGCGCGGATCTCGCACAGCATCTGTTCGCCCGCCCAGAAAAAGCGCGTCTCCACGTCCCCGGTGCGCTTGCCGGTGCGCCGGCCCAGGGCGTCGTAGGTGTAGGTGGTCTCAGCGCCGTTATCGGCCGTGGAGGCCACCAGCTGGTTGCGGAGGTTGTAACGGAAGCGCGTGGTGCCTGCCGGCCCCGCGCTCTCCAGCAGATTGCCGCGATCGTCCCAATGCAGGGTCGTCTCCCCGGCCGCGAGCAGCTGGTTGGCAGCGTCATACACCAGGCGACTGCCGTTGACGACAGCCAGGTTGCCGGCACGGTCATAGGCAAAGGATTCGTGGCTTTCTACCTGTGCGGCGTCGGCATAGGTTACGCGGCTCTCCGCGTCGTAGCCGAAGGCCCGCTGCCCGAAGGCGCTGTCGGCGCTTGCGCTCAGGCGGCCTTCAATGTCATAGCTGCACTCCAGCGTGAAGCTAGCCTTGCCCCCGGAAGTGACCTGCAGACGAGCAAGGCGACCCGCCGTGTCCGCGCGCAGAAACGACCGTACACCCGGAAGCCCGGTCCTTGTGGCAGGACCGGTGGCAACCTGGCCGCGATCGTTGGGCAGGTACTCGATCGTGTGTTCGCCACCGCTCCAATCGGTGTACCCAGCGAGGCGGCTGTCGGCATCCCATTGAAACTGGACCGCGGCCCCCATCGTCGTGATGGAACGCAGGCGCTTGGCGGCATCGTAGCTGAAGGTGTGCGTATAAGGTCCGCATGTCTCTTCAATGAACTGCCCATGCTCGTCATACTCGAAGCTGCTGCTGGCGCCGGAACCGGCAGCCTGCACCAGGAGGCCGGACTCGCCGTAGCTGAAGGTAGCTTCAAGGCCGTCGCTGTAGGCCAGGTGCAACGGCCGGCCCCGGGGAGTGGAGACGATTTCAGCCGAACCCCCGTCACCCCAGCCGGCACGGCACAGCTTGCCTTCCGCATCAAAGGCGAAGTTATCCCGTTGCCCATTCGGGTACAGCACCGCGGTCGGCCGGTTCCAGCGGTCGTAGACGAATTGGGTACTGTGCCCGTTCCCGTCGGCAAGGGCCGTCAGCCGGCGATAGCGGTCATAGGTGCACTGCACAGGGGTTCCCAGACGGTTGCTGAGGACCTCCGGATCACCGGCGAAGGTATAAGAGACCCGCTCCAGGGTGCCGTCGACATGCCGGCTCGCTGCATAGCGGTGCAGATCGTAGAACAGATCGATGCGAGCCTGCGTCGTTGAGGCAAAGGCTGCCAGCAGACCTTCCGGGTTGTAGGCCATCGAGAGTACGTGGCCGGATGGACTCGCGAATTCCAGCAACTTGCCGTCGGGTGCGTTCGTGAGCTGCCAGATTCTACCCAGGGGCGAGGTGTAGCCGCCCAGGTATCCCACGGCGTCGAAGCTCAGCGCACCGCGGGGTCCCAGTTCATCCCGCAACAGCACCTGCCGGCCCTGCGCATCCCAGCTCGCGGTCACAAACGGCCTCAGCCGCTCGATCAGCGTGTCGCCGATCGTCTTTCGGCGCATGGCTGCGATTTGTCCACTGCGGATCTGGAACATGGAAAGGTCAGCTTACATGCCGCTTAGTTTTGTGGCGGCGGGGCAGGTTTGGGAGCCGGTAATTCTGGGTCGGTTACCTCAATGGGCGTACCGGTCATGGGCGCGGGTGCGCTGTTGATGTACACCATCGTTCCGAAGATGGTGATGCCCGCGGGGCTTAGGGTGATGTGGTTGCCGCCGACCTTCAGGTGCAGACCGACGCCGCTCTCAATCACTAGATTCGTGCCGGCCTTTAAATGAACCTCGCTGCCGGCTTGAATGTTGTACGTGGACCCGATCTTCTGCTCGAAGGTGCTGACGGACTGCACACAATGATCCCCGGTGACTTTTTCGAGCAACGTGCCCTGGTAAGTCATGTTGCTGTCACTCTTGTGCAGAACCTTCAGGGTTCCGCCAAGGGTGAATTCGGAGTCGCCGTCGATAAAGTGCGTGTGATTTTGGTCGATGTTGACGGTTTGGTTCTTGACCACGTGCACGGCACGGTCGCCGGAGACCGTGATCGACTCATTATTACCGACCGTGCGCGTGTTGTTCGCCTCCACACTGGTGTTGAAGTCGCGCTCGGCATGCATCACGATCTGCTCGGCGCCCATCTTGTCTTCAAACCACATCTCGTTGGCGTTGGCAGCGGTGCCCTTCAGCGAACTGCGCGTCAGGATGCCCGAACGCGTACTCATCTCTGATGGGCTGAACTTCGGCTGATTTACGCCGTTGTAGGCCGAGCCCATAATGATGGGGTCATCGGGATCTCCATTGAAGAAGGCGACCAGGACCTCATCGCCCTTGCGGGGCCAGAAGTAGGTGCCCCAGCCGCTGCCGGCCCACTGCTGCGCCACCCGCAGCCACGTGTTATCCAGCGTGTCGGGCTTCACGCCGCGGTTCCATAAAAACTGCACACAAATGCGGCCATCCTTGTCCACGCTCATGTCCTCGCCCTGGGGCGAAACCACCACCGCCGATTGCATGCCGTGGATGCGCGGACGCGCGGTAGACAGGGGCGGCGCAAAGACCCGGGTCGCCTCGATCGCGGTGAAGTCGTTCGTATACCCGCCGTCCATGCCGCTGCCGTCGCTCTGGTAGGGCGGAGCCTGCTGCGCGCTGTGCGAGATCAGCGTAATCAGATAGTCCTGCGCCCAGTCATCGCGGGGATGGTCGAGCTCCAGCGTGGATGCCGGGTAGAGCGCACGGGATGTTGACGCGCCGTGAAATAGATTGGAGGCGACATCGGTCGCATTGCGCTGCGCCTCGACGCTGGCATCGGCGCCCGCGGTGGGTTGCAGCTGTTTGCCGAGCGCCTTGAACTGCGGCGCGCCGGCTGCCGGAAAAGTGTAGTTTTCAAAGGCGTTCTTGCCGCCCGGTCCGGGCTTGGTACTCGTCACGGTATTCATTGTGAACGGTTTATGGTTGCGCCAATCGTAATCGCGGCGCAGGTGCTGGCCCGACACCATGCGGTCGGTCAGGCGGAACTCGCTCACGATGGGACGGTACATCAATTCATGAGACCCTTCCCCGGCGGCGAAGCTCACGGGAAAGCTGCCCGTGGCATACCCATCGCGCGAGTTCGCGAAGGTCAGAATGTGTTTGCCCGATTCGGAATGGTCGAACCAGTAGAAGATGCCATGCTGCTCGGCAACCCGGCTGATGAAGTCGAAGTCGCTCTCGTTGTACTGCGTCAGGTAATCGGAGGCGGTGAAGGGTTTGCCATCCGGACTGGAGCCCGTCGTTTTGTCGCTCAGGCTGAGGCTATAGGGCTCCAGAACCTTCTTGATCAGGTCCATCGGCTTCAGGTTCTGCAGGCAACGGCAGTCGAAGTTCAAAGTCGCCTGCCACAGTGCCGGGACCAGATGCAGCGTGTAGACATCGAAGTCCGTATACGTCCAGTTCTGTTCCACAGAGGAGATCAGGCCGTTGATCCAGCGCGGCTGATCGGTGCCTAGCGGCTGAATCGTGACGGTGGCGTTTTTGCCGATGAGTTCTTCGGGCGTCACCGGATCGCCGTCCTGCGGCAGCAGTAGCTCCAGCGTGAAGTCGAAGAGCTGCGACATGGCCTCCATACCCTCCACCGATTGGAGCAGCAGGGCATCAGGAGCGAGCCCGGTGCAGCTGAACTGCAGCAGTCGGCCGGATTGCGTGATAGCTGCCATCGTCTCCCCCTCTCCTGCCGGGCAATGTCTTTAGCGAATTCTAGCGGATGACCTGCGCTGCGGTCTGCCCTGAGTGCGCAACCGGGATCATCGCGGCCGGTTCGCTCCACGTGTACTGCAAAGCACCGGCCTCTGCGGCAATGCGTACACCGTCCACGGTACGGCCTTCCGCAAGACGGCTCAGAATCTCCCGCGACAGCTCCGGCAGAACGGTATTGGAGAGGATATTGTCCACATTGCGGGCGCCGCTCTCCACCTCCGTGCACCGCTGCGCGACCGTATCGACCAGACCCGTATCCCAATCGAGCCGGATGCGATGTGTTTCGCGCAGGCGGCGTTCGATCTTGCCGAGCTTGAGCGTGATGATTTGCCGCAGCACCTCGTCGCGCACCGGAAAGTAGGGAATCACCTGCAAACGGCCCAAGAATGCCGGTTTGAAGATCTTATTCAACTCGGGCCGCAGCGCCGACAGCATGCCTTCCGCATCCGGCATCGTTTCTGGGTCCGCCGCCAGCTTCATCAACGTCCCCGAGGCCGCGTTACTGGTCAGCAGAATGATCGTGTTGCGGAAGTCGATCTCACGGCCTTCGCCGTCTTCCATCCGCCCCTTGTCGAAGACCTGGAAGAACAGCTCCAGCACGTCCGGATGTGCCTTCTCGACCTCATCCAGCAGAACGACGGAGTACGGCCGGCGGCGCACGGCCTCGGTCAGCACCCCACCCTCGCCGTAGCCGACGTACCCCGGTGGCGAGCCCTTCAGCGTGGAAACGGTATGGGCTTCCTGGAACTCGGACATATTGATCGTGACCATGTTGCGCTCGCCGCCGTACAGCAGGTCCGCCAGGGCGATGGCCGTCTCCGTCTTTCCCACACCGGAGGGGCCCACCAGCAGAAACACGCCCTGCGGCTTCACGGGGTCTTCCATGCTGGCGCGCGAGGTCAGGATGCGTTTGGCGATGGCCGCCAGCGCACCGTCCTGCCCGATCACACGCCGCCGCAGGTGTTCATCGAGCGACAGCACGGTGGCCAGCTCGTCTTTCAGCATGTTGCCCAGCGGAATGCCCGTCCAGCCCGCCAGCACCTCGGCCACCACGGAGGCGTCCACCGCAACACGCACCATCGGTGTCTCGCCCTGCAGGGCCGCGAGCTTGTCCTCGAGCGCGCGTAGGTCGGCAGAGGAAGCAGCGGGTGTTTCAGCCTCGTTATCGGCTCCTTCGGCGCCCTCCGTGGCAGGTTTCGCACCCTCCAACTGAGCCTCCATCGCCCGGATCTCGCGCACCAGCTCGCGTTCGGCATGCCACTGCTTTGTCAGCTGCCCGACCCGCTCCGCACAGGCTGCCAGGGCGGTATCGATCTCCCGCAGCTGCTCCGCATGATCCACCCCCAGGGTGGCTTCGCGTCCAAGAATTCGCGCCTGCGTTGCGAGTGCGTCAATCTGCCGTGTGACCTCCTCAAGCGCGGCCGGCTGCGCGTTCTGCATCAGCGCAAGCCGGGCGCAGGCGGTGTCCAGCACGCTGACCGCCTTATCCGGCAGCTGCCGGCCGGCCAGGTAGCGGTGCGAGAGCTTGGCGGCCGCAACGATCGCCTCATCCCGGATGCGCAGCCCATGGTGCCGCTCCAGCGTGGCGACCAGGCCGCGCAGCATCGTGCAGCAGACCTCTTCCGTCGGCTCCTCCACCTTCACAACCTGGAAGCGGCGGCTCAGCGCGGGGTCCTTTTCAAAATACTTCTTGTACTCCGACCAGGTGGTCGCGGCGATCGTGCGCAGTTCACCGCGAGCGAGCGCGGGTTTCAGCAGATTGGCCGCATCGTTCTGGCCCGCCTGCCCCCCGGCGCCGATCATGGTGTGCGCCTCATCGATGAAAAGAATGATCGGCTGCGAGGACGAGCGCACCTCCTCGATCAATCCCTTCAGTCGATTCTCAAACTCACCCTTCACGCTCGCACCGGCCTGCAGCAGCGCCAGATCCAGCGTGCGGACATGGACGCCCTGCAAGGCCGGGGGCACATCGCCCGCGGCGACGCGATTAGCGAAGCCCTCCACGACCGCCGTCTTGCCCACGCCCGCTTCGCCCGTCAGGATCGGGTTGTTCTGGCGTCGGCGCATCAGAATGTCGATCATCTGACGGACCTCGGCGTCGCGGCCCAGCACCGGATCGATGCGCCCCGCGCGTGCGTTGGCGGTCAGATTCACTGTGTACTGGTCGAGATAGGGCGTTTTGCCGGCGGGCCTGTCCGCACCGGGAGCTTCGGCAAAATCACCCGGCGCAGGCTCGCCTGTACCCGCTGCGCGGCCGTTCCCCACCTCGCCGGCACGGACACTCTCCGGCGAATTGACCGTGATCTCCGCGAAGTGCACGCGCAGACTCTCCGGCTGAACGCGCCGCAGCTCCGCCGCGCTCTCGCGCAGCGGCCGGAAGAGATCCTCGTGCTCTACCAGCGCCAGCACCACATGTCCGGTGCGCACCTTTGTGGCCTCAAACTCGATCGAGGCCACGTTCCAGCCTTCCAACAGCAGCTTGACCAGCGAGGGCGCAAAGGCCGGCGACCGCGCATTACCCGCCTTGAAACCGTCCAGCGTGCGCTGCAGGCTGGCCGTCAGCCGCGGCACGTCGGCACCGAAGTGCCTGCAGAGAACTGAAACGTCGTTGTCGCCGGCCTCCAGCGTCTTCAGCAGAAAATGCTCGATCTCGATGTCGTAATGTGTTCGCGAGACGCAGAGCCCGGCAGCGGCTTCCAGGGTCCGGCGCGTGGTGTCGTTCAGCTTGCCGATCAGCGACTTAAGGTTCAGGCTCACGGTTCAGTCTCGTCCTTGGCGTTTATTCTGTCTTGGAAAGAAGTTCTACCATCGCCGAAGACAGCTTTCTGGTCTAACACTTACAAAGGCATCCGATGGCGAAAGGCAATTTGCTCACCGAACACAGCGGCTGCTGCGGCAATCACCTTATCTTTCGTGTCGCCGAGGATCACTAGGTCGTTACCATACTCGGCCTGTTCGTCCTCGTCGGGGCTGGTCTCGTTCATCCGCTCATACTTCTTTTCGAGTTCCTGCAACGCTTCTATAATAAGGCGTGCGTCCCATTCATGTAGAGAAATCTGCAATTCACTTGACATGAGTGTTATACCTTTCTCAGTCTTAGGCAGTTTGAAGCTAAGTCAAGAAGCAAACCTTTGTAAGCCTCAACCGACATCTCGCGGGTAGGACAGATGGCATAATGTGCGCCGTGGTTGTTATAGAGCCCGAGACCCATGGAAGCTGGGTTCCTCGAGGAAGCCTCCAAAGCCAGCCGCCTCGCAGCCGAGCAATGCCTCTTTCGTCGATAGAGAGGTGCCCTTTCCATTTGCCATCACCAGATGGACACCGTTTCTCTCATAGGTGTTAACGTCGTCGGATCGTACATGGTCCAACCTGGGTACGCTGGCATTTCCCAACCTTAATAAGTCATCTTGTGCGAGATAAAGATAAGGAATGTCGTTGGGCAATCTGGTCGTCATAGTTAAACCACTCCGTACTGCTTATACGCGCCGTACCTCGATCCGCAGTCGCCAAACGCAAATCTCTCGTCCGAAGTTTACTTCACTACTTCGCTTATCGCAGCAGAAACACCGCATCTCCGGGATGTTCCGGCAACGGGCGCGTCTTCAACCAGCTCACCCACCCCAGGCGTGGCCGCTGGGGGCTTCGGGCACCCAGCACGCAGGGCGGTGCCTCCTCCCGCTGCAGCAGCAGCTGCACCTCTACCTCATACTGGCCCGAGGTGAAAAATCGCATCCAGGACTCCAGATCCCGATAGGCCGACTCTCCCGGGAGAAATCCAAGGTACACCTTCAGCGGCATGGGTCCCAGCACCACCCGGATGCGGCCGTGCTGGTCCCAGATCTCACTGCCGACCACCGTGGCCACGCCCAGCCGCTCACCGGCCCGGGCCGTGTCGGAGAAGATCGTCTGATCGCTCTCCGGTAGACGCCGCCACATGCCGGCAAACTGCTCCACCCGCACCGGCAGCGCGAAAAAGTCTTCCAGCAGCTGCCCCAGCCCGGCCGCGGAGCGTGTGTGCCTGCCCAGCAGGCCCGTATAAGCCAGGTAGGCCCGGTCCGGCAGGGCGGTGCGCTCCTCCAACCCGGCGGTGCCCAGACCGAGCAGGTCTCGGAGCCGCGGCGACAAGGTATCCCGGCCTCCCTGCTCGAAGCCGAGAAAGAACCGATGCTTCTCCCACCCGCGGTAGAAGAGCGAGATGATGCGGTGATTGAAGATGTCCAGGAAGTCGGCCATTGCCGTGTCCTTGTCCCGCAGCAGGCCCAGCAGGTATTCGGTATAGCTGTGCGGCAGGCTGGAGATCGCCGCCATCGAACCCATGAACTGCACCACCAGCCGCGGCTGGCCATCCGGTCCATGCTCCAGCGAGTGCAGCTGGCTGGGCGGAAAGGTCAGCGTCGGCAGCGAAGAAAACCGGACCGCCTCCTGATTCGGTGCGACAAAGTAGCCCACCGGCCCACGCTCGCCCCCGAGCCGCTGCAGCAGGCGAACCGCCTGAAAAAACTCGACACGGTACGGTTCCTCCTGCAGCAGCGAGGCGATACGCGCCAGACGCTCGGGCGGCGCGGGCACGCTTTCGCCCGGCGTCTCTGCCGGCGCTGCGGTGTCCTCCCGTCCGTCTCTCACCTGTTCCGCATTCACAGCAGCACCTGCGATCCGGCCCTGGGCGGCCAACGCCCCAGAGGTTCCTTGCGCAGGGAAGAGCACACCGTAAGCTGCGTGAAGCTGTTCATGGACGCGTAACCCGCCAGAAAACGATCCAGAACCGCCCCAAACAGGAAGGCGCCCCCGCCGGTAAACTGCCCCTCGTCCAAATCGATCTCCACCGCCGTTCCCCGGGCCGGGGAGATGCCGTAGTCCGAGGCCACCATAGCGAAGTGCGGGGAGGTGCGCAGGGCGCGGATCGCCCCAATCTGCTGCTGCGGGACCTCACTCTCGGCAAAGTTGTGCAGCCGCAGAATCTCCTGCAAGGCCGGCAATCCGGTCTCGCTGAGGGATAGATAGTTCAACGACAGCAGCGACACCAGCCTCCACAACTGGCCGTCGGCGCCCGGCGGCTTGATCGAAGGCGTCGGCCGCAGCAGCGCAGTCACGGTCTTCGCCGCGCCCGCGCCCACAGCCTCAAAATCTCCGGTTGCCGTGCCGAAGCTCAGCCGGGTGGGCAGGTCGAAGTTCGTACAGGTACAGCGGACCGAAAGCACGTCCGCCTCCGGTTGCTGCATACGGCTCTGTAGATCCACCACCGAGATCTGCATGGTCGAGGGCCGATGATCTCCCCCGCTGGGCACCGTCCGGGTCGCGCTCCAATAAAGCCCCTCGCCCGCGGTGCGGCTTCCGTGCTGAAAGCTGACCAGTGGCTTCAGCGGCACAGACATACGCATCTGCGGGTTCGTCGCCACCACCTCGTCGATGGCATACACCTCCACCGCTTCAGGGTGCCGCGAGTCGGGCGTTACCGGGTACGCGGCACGCGTTTGCGAGAGCAGGATGGGCTCGGCGGTACGCTCAAAGAGATTGATCGCCGGCGTGCAGCCGAGCCGAAAGGTGCCCTGCGTCACGCCAAGCTCCAGCAATTGCTGGCGTTCGGTGCGCTCAAAGGGCGCGAACAGGAAGACGAGATCCAGCTCGCGGGTGAAATGCCCCTCCCGGAGCACCTCAAGCCCATGGAGGTCGAAGAAAAGGAACTTCTCCGGAAAAGCGAAGTATTCCTGAAGCAGCCGGTACCCATCCACGGAGCGACGATCGAAGGGTAGAACATCCTCTCCGGTCTCGAAGCCGGTCATCCGCAGATGCGCAGGGTCCAGACTGACGATGTGCTTCGGGTCGCCGGGGTCCTGCAGCTGGATCTCCATGCAGCGGCTGGCCAGAAGCTCATACAGCGGATACATGGTCGCGGGGTCGCCGGAGAGGAAGAATCGCAGCTGCCGCAGGCCCATCTGGCTCAGGCTCGCATCCCCAACGCATTGCAGCCGGACGCGCGCCGCCGCCGCTACCGGGCTGCCGCCCGTGGAGCGGACCGGCCGCTGAAGCCGGTTGGGCTGCCGCCACTCCGCCTCTGAGACCTGCAGCGGCCATAGCGCGACCTCATACGAGGTCTGAAACCGGATCGGCAGACCGCCCAGAGTGGCATGACTTACCAGTTCCGTGTGCCGCGGAACCACCGTACCGGCATGGCTTTTGCCCTGCGCCGGGTCCAGCTGGCACTCCACCACCGTCATGGAGGGAACCGGCCGCAGATAGCGCGGATAGATCAGGTTCAGCAGCGATTCGGTCAGCAGGGGGAAGTCGTCGTCGATGCGCCGGTGCACGCGCGCTGCCATGAAGGCGAAGGCTTCGATCAGCCGCTCGACATGCGGATCGACGGACGGCTGGCCGTCGAACTGCAGGCGGGCCGCAATGCCGGGATGACGGCGCGCGAACTCGACGCCCATCTGCCGCAGATAGCTCAGCTCCCCCTCGTAATATTCCAGCAGCTCCCGGCGCATCCGCTATTTCACCTCGTACTCGCCGCTGGCGATCTCCAGCCGTGTGTCAAAGACGACGCCCTCCTCACCCGTCTCCAGGCGAAGCGTTCCGCGCACCTGAAACCGCAGCGCACGGGCATTTGTCTCGCTCGGAGCCAGCGTCACCTCGGGGTTGTGAATGCGCGGCTCAAACAGGCGCAGGGTGTTGACGATGGCCAGAATCAGGGTTTCCGCATTTTCCCGCCTTGACGACATGTGCGTCAGGTCAGGCAGGCCGTAGTTCACCACGGACTTCGCCGCGGAAGGGTAGTCCTCAAAGAGACCTGTCGGCGGCCGCCGGGTATTGAGCAGCCATTCCACATCGCGCCGAAGCCCTTCGCGATACATGCGCACAGAGGCCCCGCGCGTCGCCGGCCAGGCCTGGGTCGCCGTCAAGCGGTCCAGCAGCGATTGCTTCACCAGCGTTTCCAGCCGTGGACGTGCCATCGCTAGCCGGTGCCCCCTGCCTCACGGCGGTCCAGCGCCGCTGCCGCCATGGGATCCAGACGGCATAACCGCGCAAACAGCGCACCGCGGCTCTCCGGTGAGGAAACCCCCTGGTCCAGGCAGCGGATGGTCAACGCCAGCGGCTTTCCAAGCAGACTGGCCGCCTCCCAGCCTTCCAACGTACGGCGTTCCAGCTCAGCCGTCAGATCCGCCAGCAAGGGTTGTGCGACCGCGGCATGACCCGCCTGCAGGCACAGCTCCGCTGTCTCCAGGCGGCGTTCAAACCGCATGCGCCCGCTGGGCTGCTCTTCGGCATACCGTGACAACAGCCCAATGGCCTCGGCGGAGCGGCCCTCCTGCAATAAGGAAAGCGCCTTTCCGGAGGGGTCCGTGCCGGCATGGCCGGGCTGAGGAGAATTTCCCGCTCCTCGCGTGAGAACCGCAGCCACGGCGGCGGACAACTCCCTGGCGGTGTGGCCTGCCACGGGCGTGATCTCGCCCGGGAGCTCCGGCTGCAGCGCCGCCAGCCAGTGCTGGGTCTCGGTGCTTGCCATGGGCGTATCGTCGTCCAGCAGCGCTTTTTCCAGAGCCGGCCGGTGTTGCAGCCAGCCGCTTACGGTAGCCATCACCGCCCCTGCTAGGGCATGGTGTCCAAGCTCCGCAGCGGCCAGCCACAGATATCGGTGCAAATCGAGCCAAACCATCTCCGGCTGCGCGGCAAAGGTCTCCAGGGCGGCTCGCTCCAACGCGGCCCAGTTCTTGCTGCGGGCCAGCTGCCGCAGGGGCTGCCGCACCCCGGTTCCCGGTGCCGGCCAGCCTACATCCGGCTCTGTACGCAGCACCAGGGTGACGCCCGGCGCGGCCGCCAGCAGATAGGCGGTGTCCAGCGACGCCTCGCCCCGGCTGAAGAAACGGACAGCGGCTGCAAGGTGGCCCAGCGCCGCGCCGCGGCTATCCGGTTCGGCAAGAGGGCGGTTTGCGGAAGCCGTGTTCGCCACCGGCCCAGGAAAGGCCATATTCTGTTCGGCAATCTGCGCCCCGGCAAGGTCCGGCTCCGCCGCCGGGTGAACGGGCGAGGCGGCCACCGTCTCCTCCGCCTTGCCCGACGGCTCTGCTGCCGTCGCTTGCGGCTCGGCAGCCGCCGGCAGCGGGTCTGGGTCCGGCTCGAGCTTGCGCTTCTCCGCCAGAATGCCCGCGGCAAACGGTTGCACCTCCCCAAGGGCGGACTTCAGCCGAAGAAAGCTGGGCGGGTCGTCCCCGTACCGTTCCTCGTGAAAGGCATCCAGAGCCTCCAAGGCGACCACCGCGCCCCGGAGCGCCACGTCCGTTTCGCTATAGAACGCCTTTGGTGTATCCGCGATCGCCCTGTCCAGGTCCTCGGCGACAACACGGCCCCGCTTCACCGCATCCGCGCGCAGATCCTTCTTCGCCTGCGTCGTGGCATCCCGCTCATAGCCCAGCGCACGGGCGTCCAGCGCCTGCGAGAAGCTGATGCCGGTGCCCGTGATCGGAAGGGACCTTAATTGCACCGCGAGCTGGGTCGCTACGCCTTCTAAGGCGCCTATTCTTCGGCCGGGATCGCCATCGTCATCCCGGGAGGGATAGAGCCCATCCCAGAACTGGTCTTGTACCTGCTGCATCAGCTGGAGGATGGGTGTGAGCTGGGTAAAGCCCTCGCGACGCAGCAGCGCCTCGCCGTACCAGCCCGCGAGCCGCAGATCCTTCGACCGCGTCGCCAGTGCCTCGCCCGCCAACTGGACCACCAATGCGCGGTCCGCCCGCTTTACCGGACGGCTCCAGTTGCCGGTGGGCAGCGAATCGTCATCCTCGGTCCGGGCCTCTTTAATCTGATCGAAGAGCTTGTCGTAGGACAGATCCGCACCGGCCGGTGCGTCCTCGGAGATCGGCTGCAAGAGATCGTCGCGCAAGGGCATTGGGCACTACCCCTGCCCTTCAAATTCGCTCTCCCGGCCTGTGTTCTGCCAGATCACTGTCTGCAACGCAAGAAAGGGCACCTCTTCCTCATCCACCTGGAAGATCTTCTGCCCGGCAGGCGCGTCTCCATGATCGGGCAGCGGCTCCCATACCGTTACGCGCCCAAGGCGCACGGCGTCATCCGAGCTGCGATGGGCGAGCGGCGTCAGAACCGGCAGAAACACCTCCCCAACCTCCTGCAGGGGGGCGCCGGGCAACAAGGTCAGGCGTCCGCGGGCCCAAAGCAGGTCGCGCAGGCCTTCCGGGCGCTCGATCCGCAACTCTTGCACAAACTGCAGCGGCACCCAGGTATAGCTGCCCGCCACGAAGACCTCCAGGTGATCGCCGATGCGGGAGTCCGCATCGGTAAAGTCTTCAAAAGATACGCCGTTGCAGGTGCCTCGGCTGCCCGGCTCCACCGGCGTGGCCGGCAACTGCCCTGAAGTGAACATGGCTTCCCGGGTGCGTTGCGCGTGCAGGGCACTGCGGTAGGCGAGCAGACCGGCCGTAGCCGATCCACTCGCCGTGTCCGCAAGGATATCCAGGTGCTTTTCGGCACGGTCGTACTGGCCGGCAAAACAAAGGAGTTCGAACAAAAACGTACGGCGCCGGGGGTCGAGCGGATGCGACCGCAACTCTTCCCCCAGCACCGCAATGGCTCGATCCAACTCCCCCGCTCGGTAGTGCTCGTGTGGGGTCATGGGGTGCTTAGGACTGCTTATTCGCCTTCAGGTCGTAGCTCACCGCGCCGACACTGGTCAGGTTGCCCTGCTCGTTCTGCTTGGAGTAGTCGGTCTTGATGGTGTTGTACGAGAATGACACCGTCTCGGTGGGAATCTCGCTCGAAGCACTTATCTGCTGGCTGGTGACAAACATCTCCGCGAAGGTCAGGGTGAGGAATGCTTTCCCATCGGAACCGGATTTTACCGCGCTCAGGGTGCCTGAACTGATGTGTTTTCCCTGCAGCATGGCCTTGAAGATCTCCGGGCTGGCCGAATCGTAATACTTCACGATGCTGAACTCGCTCAGGCTGACCTTACCCGCACCCGACCCACCCGTGCCGGCGACGGAAGTCGTCTGTGTGCCGCCCCAGCTGAAGGACAGAACGCTGATCTGGTTTGTAAAGTTCTGGTCTACCGATTCACCGTTGATCGAATCGAGTTTGAGAAAATAATCCACTGCCATAGAAGTCTCCTTTGCATTTCTGAAGCAACGACAACCTACTGCTTGCTCTTCGGGCCCTACTTCGCCGGGGCAGGCAAATCAGCAACCAGACGCAGCGATACCGTGAGTTCATCCAACTGAAAATGCGGCTTCAGAAAGGCAACGGCACGCAGCGCCCCCGCATTGCCCGGTACATCGAGAACCTCGATCCGTGCGTCCCGTAAGGGCTTCTCCGCCTTTGCCGCGGGCGATGCATTGTCATTGGCGACGACATAGTTCGTCACCCATGTATTCAGGTACTGCTCGGCCTGCGATCGGCTCATCGTGCTGCCGAGCTTGTCGCGCATGATCGCTTTCAGATAATGCGCAAACCGCGACATCGCCATAATGTACGGCAGCTGCGCGGATAGCCGGGAGTTGGCATTCGCCTCATCCTTGTCGTAAACCTTCGGCTTGTTCACCGTTTGCACGCTGAAGAACGCCGCATAATCCGTTCCCTTGCAATGCACCAGCGGTACCAGGCCCTGATCCGCCAATTCCTTTTCGCGGCGATCCGTGATCGAAACCTCCGTGGGGCACTTCAGCGCGACATCGCCCTCATCGGTGCGGAAGTTGTGCGCTGTCAGACCCTCGACCAAACCGCCGTTTTCGACGCCGCGGATAGAGGCGCACCAGCCGTACTTCGCAAATGAAGCCGTCATGCGCGCCGCCAAGGCATACGAGGCATTGCCCCAGAGATACTTCGAGTGGTCGCGGCCGTCGACATCCTCTTCATAATCGAACGCTTCGATCGTCTTGGTTTCGCGTCCATAGGGTTGCCGCATGAGGACGTGGGGCAGCGTCAGGGCGACGTAGCGCGAGTCCTCCGATTGACGGAAGCTCTTCCACTTGGCATATTCCGTGCTGTCGAAGATCTTCGACATGTCGCGCGGCGCGCCGAGCTGCGTGTATTCGCTCAGGTTCAGCAGCTCCGGCGAGGCCGCGGAGATGAAGGGCGCATGCGCCGCGGAGGCCACCTGCGCCACCCGCTCCAACAACTCAATGTCCTCCGGACCACGCCCAAACTCATAGTCGCCGACCAGCGCCGCGAAAGGAGCTCCACCGAAGACGCCGAACTCTTCCTCGTACGCCTTCTTAAAGAGCGCACTTTGGTCGAATTCGGGTGCACGCTGCAGATCGCGCAGCAGTTCCTTCTTGGAGACGTTGAGCACCTTGAGCTTTAACTGATCGTTGGTCTCGCTCTGATCGAGCAGGTAACGAATCCCGCGCCAGGTCGCTTCCAGTTTCTGGAAGGAAGGGTGATGCATCACCTCGTTCAACTGCAGGCTGATCAGCCGGTCGATCTGGGCGAGGCGGGCCGAGATCGTCGCTTCAGCGTCCTTGCTGAGCGACATCTGCCCATCAAGCACCTGGCTGACGAATTCCTTGACCAGATCGCGGCCACGCTCGAAGGAGCTGGCATCCCGGTTGAACCGGCCCTGCTCCACGATGGAGTCGAGCAACGATGAGGGTTGCGCGGCTTCCGTTGCCGCCGCCTCGGGTGCCACGGACGATGGAACTACCGACGGACTACTCATGATCGTCCTCCTTACCGTTGGCAAGCTCGCCTTTCAGCTGCTCGCGGGCCTCCGTGTTGGAAACAGCCTCAAACAGCATATCGTCGAGCTTGTCGTTGCCCTGCAGCGTGCCCCGGAGATCCGAGAGCCGGGTACGAAGCTCAAGCAAATCGCGCAGGGGCTTTACCTGCTTGGCTACATTCTCGGGCGAAAAATCGTCCATGCTTTCAAAGCGGAGATTGACCTTCACCTGCCCGGCATCCGATTTGTCGCTGAGTTTGTTGACGACGGAGTATGCCAGATGGGGCTGCATACCGCGCAGCACGCTGTCGAAGTTATCAGGCGTGATCTCCACGAATTTACGATCTTTCAGGGCGGCGAGCGGCTTTTCCGGCTGGCCGGTGAGGTCACCGAGGATGCCCATCACGAAAGGCAGCTCCTTCATCTCGATCGCGTTGCCGACCTCGACGTCGTAGGTGATGTGAACGCGCGGCGATCGAACCCGATCGAGTTTGTGCTGCGTGCTTTCCCTGGCCATGGGAACCCCTTTTCGCTCAACTGACACCAAGAGACCACAAGCCGGGAAGCTTGTAAAGCAGCCGGGACTGAAATTCTGGCCTTTCTTCCCATTTCGGACCGCCTCCGCAAGCGGGAGACGACCGCGAGAGCGTGCGGGGATCGCGGGAGAGGGCGGACCGCCGTCGCATCGCTCCCTTGCGACCCTCGCCATGCTCCCGCAGAATGGGAGAACTCCGCGGTTCGTGCCCTTCGCGCCTCCCGCCAAGGCCGTTTTCATTCACAAGGAGATCCATGCGACAGCTTCAACCGGTGATCTGGTCCAAGGGCACGCTGCTTTCCCCGCAACACCTTCAGGCGCAGGAGCGCTTTGTTCAAGACACCCTGCGTTTCTATATGGAATCGCTCGGCGACGTGATCTGGGGTTTCCAGCATTTGGCCATCGACCCGCGCGCCCTGGAGGATGGCACGCTGAGCCTGACCTCCGCCCGGGGCGTCCTGCCGGATGCGACGCCGTTCGATTTTCCATCCTGTGAGCCGGCCCCGCCCAGCCGCGTGCTCGAGCCCTGCTTCGAGAACGGCCGCGCGGCCTGCACCTTCTTCCTGGCGGTCCCGGAGTATCGCGCCGCCACGATGAACATCGCCCTGAACCGCTCCGGCGTGAGCACGCGCTTCAAGGCACACGTGCAGTGGGTGCGGGACGAGACCGCCACCGGGACCCGCGAAAAACCCGTTCAGGTCGCGCAGAAAAACCTGCAGCTGCTCGCGGAAGGCGAATCACTCGAAGGGGCCGTTCTGCTCCCCTGCGTCCGTGTGCTGCGCACCGACGCGGGCGGCTTTGCCGAGGACACCCGCTTCGTTCCGCCCCTGGTGGATCTCCACGCGAGCGTGGTGCTCAGAAATCTGCTCGGCGGCTTGCTGGAGCTGCTGGTGACCCGGGGGGCGCAGCTGGCCGGAAACCGCCAGGGCAAACGCGAGGCCCTGCCCGACTTTTCCGCCGCGGATATCGTCAGCTTCTGGCTGCTCTACACCGTTAACAGCCATCTGCCGCGGCTCCGGCATCTTCTGCATACCAAGGCGGTGGCTCCCCGGCGGCTCTTTGAAGAGATGGTTCATCTGGCCGGAGCGCTGGCTACATTCTCGACAACCGTGGACCCGCGGGACCTGCCACGGTACGCGCATGACAACCCAGGTCCGCCGTTTCAGGAGCTCGACGCCAAGATCCGCCTCTTGCTGGATACGGTGGTGCCGACGCGGTTCGTGGTGCTGCCGCTGCGGCGTCTGCGCGACTCGATCTATACCGCGGTCATCGAGCGCGACGACCTGCTGCAGAACACGCGGCTGTATCTCGGGGTCCGCTCCGACCTGCGCGATCCCGAGATCATCGAACGCGCCCCCAAGCTGCTGAAGCTGTCCTCCGCCACGCACATCGAGGATCTGGTCCGCCATGCCCTGCCCGGCCTGCGGCTGACCCATGTGGAGCGTCCGCCACGGGCGATTCCCGTGAAGGTGCGGCAACAGTACTTTGCCGTCGAGCAGAGCGGGGGGGCGTGGGCCTCGGTGCAGCGGGCGCGTAATTTCGCGGTCTATGCCCCTCAAGAGTTCCTAAACCCGGCCTTGGAGCTGATCATTCTTCTGCCGGAGACGGCCTCCGGCTCCTGACCGCTTTCCCGTGGCACCATGCGTTCTGGTTTTAAGGGACCGGTCAGTGCCGCAGCAGCAGGGCCACGAGCACGCCTACCAGGATCACGATGATCGCCATTAGGATCAGGGGCAGCAGGGGCAAGCCTGCGCGCGGCGGGGCAACGGTTTGCTGGGGAGGGTGCAACGGGGTGCCCGGCGGCGGCATGGAGAAAGGCCCCGCCCCATGCGCCGGAAAGCCGGGTACGGGACCGAGGCTCACGCCGCCGTGGCCGCCGTGGGCCAAATGCGGCAACGAGGTGAGGTAAGGCGCAGGCGGAGCGGCCCAGGGAGGCAGCGCGGCTCCGGCAGCCGGAGCCGGCGGATGCGACGGCACAGGCGGTCCGGCGGGATGCGCTGCCGCCGCGGCCTGGGACCCCATACCGCTTTCGCGCAGCGCCGAGGCCTGCAGCACGCGGGTGAAGTCACCGGGACCGGTGGGAACCCTGGGCGGCTGCGCCGTCAGCCGCTGTACCGACTCCGGCGGCGTAAAGGCCACGGTGGCGCCGGAACCCATTTCGCCCCGCATGGCCTGGCCCCGCGCGGGCTCGGTCCGCAAAGGCTCGGTCCGCAAAGGGGCGGCTGCCGGCGGCGCGGGCTCATATCGCGGGCCCATGCCGGGTCCGCTCTCCAGAGCCTGCAACAGCTGAGTCAATGAACTCAGGTCCGCGGGAGCGCCCGTTCTGACTGGATTCGGCGATGCCGCAAGCGGGGAGCCGGAGGCGAAACCGAGTGCCGTTCCGGATACAGACCCCGCAGCCGGCCCGGGGGCTGGCCCCGAAGCCGACCAGCCTGCCCCCTGCGCTCTGTTCGCTGCCCCCTGAAAGGCGTCTGCCTGAAAAGACCTGACGCTTCCCTGCGCCGGGTGGGAGGTGGGCACAATGGGTGGGTAGTCCGTGGACTGATTGGACTCCGGCCGTGGACCGTTGCCCAGGGCGGCGAAGAGTTGGGTAAAACTGGCGGGCACGTCGGCCATGACCGGCGCGGGTTGCGGGATAGCCGTCACGGAGGGTCCACTGCGGCCGGCGGGGGCGGGCATTTGTGGGGGCGAGGACGCCGGAGGCTCCGCCGATATGTTTGGGGCGTGCTGGGCAGCGGCTCCCCAGGCGGGAGATGGTGCAGCGGCGGGTGGCGGCGACGACGCCAGCGCCTCGAAAAGCTGCGTAAAACTCAGATCGTCTTCGGCGTCCGGCGGTGGACGAAGGCTGGAAGGGCGCTGTTCCGCGGGCGAGGAGCCAAGCGCGGCAGCGCCTGAACCAGCAGGGATGAAATTTGCAGGGACGGCACTAGCACCAACAGAAGGGGACATCTCCCGCGCTGCCTCACCCCCCTGCGCCTGCTGCCGCTCACTCTCGTTCAGGACAAGCTCGTAGGGGGACAACTTGAGGGCAGGCTGGGGAACCGGCCGAGGAGCGGGCTGAGGATGGGGAACGGCTAAAGGGGCGGGCTGGAAAGCGGGTTGGGCAGCAATCCGGGAAGCGGGTTGGGAGCCGGCGTAAGGGACGGGCAAAGGCTCCGCAGGCGGTAGCTGCAAGGCGCTCAGCAGCTGCGTGAAACCGCCCGTCGCCGGCTGCGGCCGGGACGGTTCGTGCGGGACGGCAGGCTGGCTTTGCATCAGGCGGTGCAGCGGATCGGCCGCATCCGGGCCGTCTGTCTCCTGGGCCTGAAAGGTCACCTCATGCACAATCAAGGGTGCCGCGGGGGGCCTGGGAGGCAGAGCCGGGGGGAACGGCACCGTGGGAGAGGCCTGCGCCGGGGCCCGGTTCTGGCCCGAAAACGCGGCCACCGGCACCTGCCCGGAAGAGGTTCCCCCGAAGGGCACTTCATACGAGGATGCTGCCCCGGCCGGCGGCTCGGGGACAAGCGCACCGAAGATGCCGGTGGCACCGGGAGAGGTTGCGGGCTGTCTCGACGGGGCGGAGGCGGCCGCGTCTTTCGGGTTGAGTTCGCTCAAGGTGTACCTCGATGCAGCGGCGGTGCTGCCGGGTGAGATCGCGAAGACTTTGTTCTAAGAATGAGCCCCCTTCAGCATAGCCGCAAGTGGCCGGCGGGCGGTGTGGAATGTATTCCTCGCCTTTCCTTCTTCTTTCGCCTCAGGGAGAACCGCATGGCTGGTACATTGACCACAGTTCTGTGTGCGGGCTGGTGCAGGTGGGGTTAGCCGGGGAGCGATAACCGTTGCGGGTTTCCGGTCTCCGCCTTCTGAGCCGAACATACCAGGCTGACATGCTGAGCTGAACATTCTGGATCGGGTTGCGTGCATGAAGTATCTCTCGCATGTCGTGTGGTCGGAGGGTATGCACCTCAGCCCACAGCACTTTGAAACACAAAGCCGGTATTTTGAGGACCTTCTTTGGTTTCTGACGGGCAACCTGCGCTCCTATCCCTGGGGGCTGTTGAGCCTGTCGCTGGACACGGAGGCTGCCCGCAACGGGCTGGCGGTGATTCGCCATGCCGCCGGCATCTTTCCGGATGGTCTCTCCTTCGAGATCCCCGATAGCGATCCCTTTCCGGAGCCGCTGCGTCTGCGCGACCTGTTCGGCCCACTGGACAGCAGTGTCACCCTGCACCTGCGCATCGCCCTGCGGGGTGAAGGCGTTTTGACACCGGCGAGTGAAGGAGCCGCGTCCCGCTACGCCGGTGTGGAACACGTACTGCGCGATGAAACCATCTCCGACGACGAATACCCCGTGGTGCTGGGCCGGAAAAACCTGCAGCTGACCGGGAGCAGCCCAGGCTCCGGCCGCGATCTGTCGCTCCCGGTAGCCCGTATCGTGCGGGACAATGAGGGCGGCTTTGCGATCGACGCCGCCTTTCTGCCGCCCCTGCTGCGCCTGCATGCCTCCGACGATCTCCTGCGCCGGCTGAGACGCTTGGCCTCCGCCCTGGAAGACAAGATCGACACCACGCGCCGCGGCAGAAGGAGCGGGGGACGCTTCGAGGCGGGAACCTCCGCGCTGGACGTCGCCAGCTACTGGTTTCTGCACACGCTGTGCACCGCATTGCCGGCGCTGCGGGAGCATCTCGGCAACCGGCATGTGCACCCGGAGGACGTCTACATGACGCTTGCCGAGCTGGCCGGGGCGCTGTGCACCTTCGCTCCCGACTCCGATCCCGCCGTCCTGCCCCCCTACCAGCACCTGGATCTGCACAATGCCTTTCAACGGCTCGAAGATCACATCTACCGGCATCTGGAGTATGTGGTGCCCTCCAACACGTTGACGCTGGCCTTCGAGCAGACCGAGCAATATGTCTATGTCGCCCCGGTAACGGACGAACGCTGCCTGCGGCGGGCGCGCTGGATCTTCGGAATCCGGTCGGATGTGCCGGAGGTCGCGCTGATGCGCTCCGTGCCGACACTCGCGAAGATCTGCTCCGGCGAGGGTGTGGTGAAGCTCGTGCAGCGGGCCCTGCAGGGGCTGGCGCTGCAGCACCTGCCGGTGCCGCCCTCCGCCGTGGTGGCGCAGGCCGATATGCAGTACTTCACCATCGACCGGGGAGGGCCCTGCTGGGAGCACATCCAGGCGACCCGCCAGGTGGGTGTGTACCTTCCCGGCGAACTCGGCCAGGCCATCTTTGAGATCACCGTCGTCATGGAGAACGATCAATGACCGCCCCCCCAGCCATGCCCCACGCCGTGCGCAAAAGCAATCTGGCCTGGGCCTATCAGGATGTGATGACCGTCGTTTTGCGGGTGCGCTTTCGCACCCAGCGCGTGGCCGACGCGGAGGCCTTCCGCGACAGCGTCCGCAAGATGATTGCCGCGGCTACGGCGGAGGCGCGCCGTGCCGGCTACAGCGACACCACGACGCAAATGGCCCTGTACGCCATTGTGGGTTTTTTGGATGAGAGCGTCCTGAACTCGCACGATCCCACCTTTGCCGACTGGCTGCGGCGGCCGCTGCAGGAGGAGCTCTTCGGCGGCCACTTCGCGGGCGAGTATTTCTATCGGCACCTCACGCAGCTGCTGCAGGGGCCCGATTCGGCGGAGGGGGCCGATGCGCTGGAGCTGCACGCCATCTGCCTGCTGCTGGGGTATCGCGGCAAGTTCGCCTTCGGCAGCGATGGCGAGGTGCACTCGCTGCTGGGGCAGATTCGCGCCAAGATCGCCCGGGTACGGGGACCGTTCGTGCTGGGGCAGGTGGAGGCGGCGGCCCCGGTAGCCAAGACACCCCGCGGCGACCGCCTGTTCCGCACCTTTGTGCTCGCCGCGGCTATTTTGCTGGTGGCCTGCCTGCTGGCGTTTGCGGTGTTTCACTCCATCCTGGGCAGCAATCTTTCCGTCGTTGCCCTGCGTGCGCCGGTAGCCTCCGTGTGGGGAGGACTGGCCGTATGAACCAGAGACACACCACGACCGCCGTGCTGATCTTTATCACCTTCATGCTGATTCTGGCGACGGTGAGCACAAAGCTCGGCTTTCAGGGCACACAGCGGCTGCTGTTCCTGCTCATTCCCGGCCTACTCGCGGCGGGGGCGTGCTTCGGCACGGTTTGGTACCTGCGCAAACGCTCGAGGGAGACCATCACTCCGGACAGCCCGGAGTTGAAGGATCTGGAGCTGCTGGTGCGCGCGGCGGACACGAAGCTCAAGGGCGCGCTCGCCGGGTCTCGCGGCGTCGGTTCCCTGCCCCTGATCTACATGCTCGGCGAGGAGAACTCCGCCAAGACCCAAACGGTCCTGCAGGCCGAGCTCGACCCGGAGCTGCTGGCCGGCGCCGCGCTGCGCGACGGGGTGGTCGAACCCACCGCGCTGATCAATGTCTGGTACACCCGCTCGACCGCGGTCGTGGAGGCCGGCGGCAAAATCTTCCGCAGCGGCGAGCTGTGGGAACGGCTGGTGAAGCGGACACAACCCGCCCGATTGCGGGCCGCGCTGGGCCGCAACGACCGGTTGCCCACCCGGGCGGTGGTGGTCTGCGTCAGTCTTGAGCATCTGCTCGCCGCCGAGGGAGGCTCCGAGGGTCTGCGGTCGCGGGCGCAGACCGTCAACGATCGCCTGCGCCAGCTCTCCGAAATCATCGGCATCTCTCTGCCCGTATACGTTCTGTTCACCAAGCTGGACACCGTTTCCGGTTTTTCGCAGTTCGCGGCCAACATGACCGATGCCGAGGTACAGCAGCCCTTCGGCTCGCTGCTGCCTCCCTTCGACGGGGGAGCGGGCCTGTACGGCGAACGCGCCACGGCCGAGATCGCCGCACGTTTTGAGGAGCTCTGCTACAACCTGGGGGAGTTCCGGCTGGAGCTGCTGAGCCGCGGCTCGGCCCCCGCGGATCTGGCCCGCGCATACGAGTTCCCGCGCGAGCTCCGTAAACTGCGCGGGCAGGTGGTGGACCTGCTGGTGGGAGCCGGGCGGCCTAGCCAGCTCGGCGTCAATCCGTTTCTACGCGGCTTTTTCTTCACCGGCGTCCGCGCCCGCCTGTCTGAAGATGGAAGCGGGGGCCCCGGGCAGGCCGGCGTTGCTTTTCCCAATGTCGATCTGCCGGGCGCGGTGTTCAGTCGGGGCTCAAGCGCCCGACGCCGGCCGCAGTGGGTGTTTCTGCCCCATCTTTTTTCGCAGGTTCTTTTGAACGATCGCTCGGCCCTCGAGAGCAGCCAAAGCTCCACCAAAGTCAAAGTGCTGAAGCGCAGCCTCGCCGCCGTCGCCGCGCTTGCGCTGCTGGTATATCTCACCGGTTTGACGGTCTCATTTTTCCGCAATACGCGTCTTGAGTCCCGGCTGGGCGCGGCTGCCGGCTACCCGTCCGAGCCGGTGCACAGCGACGCGCCGGATTTGGTGGGTCTTCGCGACCTGGAGCAGCTCCGGCTGGTCTTCAACGAGATCGACGCATTGCGGACCGAGGGCCCGCCGCTCTCCTACCGTTGGGGCCTGTTCGACGGCGATCGGCTGTTTCACACCGCGTGCAAGGCCTACGGAGAGCACTTCCGCGCCGCGCTGTTGGCGCCCACGGAGGCCAATCTCGTCACGCACTTCCAATCGCTGCCGGCCGTGCCCCAGCCCGGGGACGACTACAGCGCCGCCTATGTGCCGCTGCGCGCCTACCTGATCACGACCGCGTACCCGTCCCGGAGCACCCCGGACTTCCTTCCCGCCGCGCTCGCGTCGGCCTGGGCCGGCAGCCACACCGTGACGCCGGAGATCGCACAACTGACCTCCCCCCAGTTCCAAACCTATGCCGGGCACATGGCCGGTCCGGAGGCCTGCATGGCCGCCTTGGGGGGCCCGGCGCAGATGGGGGCCGTAGGGCAGGCGCGTGCCTATCTGGGCCACTTCCAGGGGCTGCAGCAGGTGTACCTGAGCATGAAGACGGCGGCCGATCGACGTTTCCCGGCGGTACGTTTCAACGAGCAGTTTCCAGGCTCGGCGCGCTACGTGGTTGACCCCTACACGGTCGAAGGCGCCTTTACCCGGGACGGCTGGGAATTCATGCAGAACGCCTTCGCGCACCCGGAGCCCTACACCAGCGGCGAGGCCTGGGTCCTGGGCTCGGGCGGCACGGGGCCGATCGACCTCGCACGCCTGCACACGGAACTTCCCGCGCAGTATCAGAACGACTTTGTGAACGCTTGGCGCACCTACCTGAAGAGCGCGCATGTTGTATCCACGGGCAGCTTTCCGGATGCCAAGGAGAAGCTGCACCAGATCGACAGCCCGGCCTCCAGCCTGCTTGAACTCTTTCAGTTGATCTCCGTCAATACCGCCGTGCCGAACCCGTCCTTCAGCCAGCCCTTTGAAGCGCCGCAGACCGTGGTTCCTCCCGCGGCCAAGGCGCTGCCGGCAAACTCAGGCTATATGCAGGGCTTGCAGGGACTGGAGGGAGCGATCAACTCCATGCTGCTGATACCAAATAGCCAAAGCAATCCGGCCGCGGTCTCGCCGGTGATCACGGCGGCCTCGCAGGCGGAGTCGGCCGTCGAGACGCTTCGCAGCGGATTTGCCCCGCCCGATCCGGTGGGCGGCATGGACGTCACCTCGGAACGGCTGCTGCTGGCCCCCATACGTTCGGTGGAGGATCTGGCCCGGCAGGCCCCGGCCCGCGCGGCCGGGGGGGGCGCGCAGGCGCTCTGCGCGGCCGTCTCGCCGGTGCTCAACAAGTTCCCGTTCAACCCCGAGGGCCGCACCGACGCGACCATGGCCGAGATCGCCGAGGTCTTTCAGCCCGGCAAAGGCGTCCTGGCTCAGTACGCGGGCCGGCTGCAGGATACGGTCGTGCTGCAGGGTGAGACCTGGGTGCAGGCGCCCGGCTCCATGGTCAGGGTGAACCCGGCGTTTCTCCACTTTCTGAACGCCGGCCAGAACATCTCCGAGCTGTTCTTCCCCGCCGCGGGAGGCCAGCCGCAGCTCAGCTTCACACTGACGGAGGAGGCCACCCCCAACCTTCCCCCGGCGACGCTGACCATCAACAGCACGGTGCTGAATGCACCCGCGCAGACCAGGTCCTTCACCTGGAACTTCACGCCCGCAAGTTCGATTCACCTGACGGGAGCGGGCAACAGCATGACGCCGCCGACCGGGCCGTGGTCGTTGTTTCACCTCACCTACCAGCTCGCCAAGCATCCATCGGCCAACCGGCTGGAGTTCGTCTTCGAGGTGAACGGCCACACGGTCACAAGCCCCGCGGGTGTGCCGCTGGACTACACCTACGATGTGGGTGGCCCCGGAGCCTCGTTGTTGAATCCTAGCTTCATGCGGGGTGCGCTGCGCTGCACGACGAGGGTGGCCGCCCAATGAGCTTAGAAGTGAGCCGGAGAGGATTCCTTGCCCGCTAGGATCGACGTAACCGCGCTGAGCGACGTGGGCTGTGTCCGCGCCAACAACGAAGACAGCTTCGGCTATGACCCCGCGCACGGGCTGCATGTGGTCTGCGACGGCATGGGCGGCATGGCGGCGGGCGAGGTGGCAAGCTCGCTGGCCTGCAGCACCTGCATCCAGGTGTACGCGACGCAGCCGGCCGCCCTTCCCATGGAGGTGAGGCTTTCGGAGGCGATCCAGACCGCGCACCTGGCCGTCTGCCAGACCGCGCAACGGCCCGGGCTGCAGGGCATGGGGACGACGCTGGTCGCGGCCGCGGTGCAGGGCGGCAAGCTGCTGGTAGGCAATGTGGGCGACAGCCGCGCCTTTGTGCTGAAAAACGGCGGCTGTATGCAGCTCACGGTCGATCACTCCTACTCCAACGAGCTTGTACGCAGCGGTGCGGTGCCGCTTGAGGAAGTAGGCAGTCCGCGCTTCCGAAACTTCGCTTCTGTGATCACTCGCGCGCTGGGGACGCCCAATACGCTCGAACCCGACTTCTTTTTCATGGATTTGAGCGACGGCGACGCTGTGTTGCTGGCCTCGGATGGCCTGACCCGGTACCTAGACGTCAAGACCATTGCCCGGTTGGTCCAGTTCGGCAGCCCCGACGCCCTGGAGGCCTCGTGCCAACGGCTGGTGGCCGCGGCGAAAAATGCGGGCGGCGTCGACAACATCACCTGTATGCTGCTGCAATATCACGATCTGCCGGCATAGCTGCCGAAGGAGACCTGCCCCATGCCCCCGGCTGCCCGGCTCACGGATATGCACACCTGCCCCGGCGGGGCTGGGCCCGTCGCGGCGACGGGCGCGCCCACGGTGCTGATCGTGGACCTGCCGGCGGCGCGCATGGGCGATGTCTGCGTGTGTACCGGCCCGGACATGATCGTGATGGGCTGCCCCACGGTACTGATCGGCTTCCAGATGGCCGCGCGCCTGGGCGATCCCACGGCGCACGGCGGAATGATCGTCTCGGGGGCGCCCACCGTGATGATCGGGCTTTCGGCACAGGCGGGAGCGCTCGCCGGGGCCGCCGCGAACGGCGCACCGTTTGCGAGCAAGTGCGCCACATGAGGCTGGAACTGCTGATTCTGACGGGCGAGGACGCCGGTCGCAGGCTTGTTCTCGGCCCCGCGGCGACGGTTCTCGGCCGGTCCCCGCAGGTGACCCTGCCCTTTCCGCGGGACACATTTCTTTCAGGCGCCCATGTGCAGCTGCTGGCCGCCGCGGATGGCAGCGGCGTCACCGTAACGGATCTTCGGAGCACAAACGGCACGTCGCTGAACGGTGCTCGCATCGACGAAGCGTTTGCCGTTCCGGGGGACGTTCTTCAGGTGGGATCGCTTGCGCTGCGGCTTGTGCCCACCGTGGGGCCCTCGCTTGAAGGCGAGCCCGTGCTCTCGGTCCAGGCCGTCGACTCGTCGCCGGTACCCGAGGCCGGGGTGGAGGCCCTGGTAACGAACCTGACCGCGGGCGGTATGCCGCTCTTCGCCGTGGTGGACGCCGCAGCCGACCCCGCCGTCTTTGAGCACCTCCAACACCCTCAGCGCGAGGCGGTCTCGGCGATGCAGTCGCTTTATGAGGGCGCAGCCGGGCAGGAGCTGGCTCCCTGGGCTCCCTACCTCCTTGCCCTTTCACCCGATTCCCCGCTGCTTCGCACGCTGCTGCGCGAGGGCTGGGGCAAGGCCTGGGCCAGCTATTGCACGGCCCACGTGCCCTTCAATGAACTGCGGCGGCATCTGCGGCGTTTTCTCATGGTGCAGATGGAGGATGGCCCCCAGGTATACTTCCGGTTCTACGATCCGCGCGTGCTGCGGGAGTTTCTGCCCACCGCGAATCACGCCGAACTGCTATATTTTTTCGGACCCGTGCAGGAATGGCTGATTGAGGGTGCCGACGGCGAGACTCTGCTGCGGAGCCGCTGCAACCAGGACGGTTTGATCACAGAAGCGCTGCCAGGCAGCTCCCGGGGCCATTACACTACAACAAAATCGGCATGAGTCATCCGCCATCGGCGGCTATCCTGAAGGGAACAGCTCGGCATATCGTCATCCTATGAATCTCACGGAACCACTGACGCAGATAGGCAAGTACAAGATTCTGGCAGTGCTCGGCCGTGGCGGCATGGGCGTGGTGTATCGTGCCGAAGACAAATTTATCGGCCGCGAGGTCGCCATCAAGACCCTGGTGGACGCCACGCCGGAGATGCGGCAGCGCTTCGCGATCGAGGCCCGGTCCGGCGTTCTGAATCACCCCAACGTGGTCACGGTCTATGACTTTGGGGAGCACGAGGACAATCCCTACATCGTGATGGAGTTTCTTCACGGCCAGAGTCTCGACCTCCTTGTGAAGGAGAAGCAGCCGCTCACCCTGGTCGAAAAACTGGACATCGTGCGGCAGGTCTGCGAAGGCCTCGGCTATGCGCATTCCCGCGGCGTGATCCATCGCGATATCAAGCCGGCCAACATCGTGGTGCTGGGCAACGGCTGCGTCAAGCTGGTCGATTTCGGCATAGCCCAGTTGGAGACCCTGTCAGGGCATACCGTGGCAGGCTCCGTGATCGGCACCTACCAGTACCTTTCCCCGGAGAGGCTGAAGGGCGAACCGTCCGATAGCCGCGCCGACATCTGGAGCGCCGGCGTCGTGCTGTACCTGCTGTTGACGGGCACGCTGCCCTTCCCGGGCGAAGATATCTCCGCGCTGCACCGGGTCATCACCGATGCCTACCCTCCGCTGGGCACGCTGCTGTCGACGGCCTACCCCACGTCGCTGGACAACATCATCGCCCGTGCGCTGGCCAAGGACCCTGCGCAGCGTTACCCAACGGCTCTGGAGATGGCAGGCGATCTGGAAGCGACCCGGGACGCGATCCGGCTTTCCAGAATGGAAGACCTGCTGGGCCAGGTACGCAGCCTGATCGACAAGGACGAGCTTCAACGCGCCAGACCCCTTCTGCTCGATCTGCAGCGTCTTGCCCCGCAGAATACCGCCGTCCGCAACCTGCTGCGTGAGCTCGGGGAGCGCCTGACGCATCAGCCCGAACGTCTTGCCGAGGCCAGGGGGCCGGAGACCGAAGCTACCGGGCGGATAAATACACAGGGGATGGCCGCCGGCGCCGCATCGCCGGAGACGGCTGCCGCCTCCCCGGACCATGCGACACCGCCCGAAGCCGCGCAGTCCATGGCGGAGCAGGAGGAACGCCGACGCCGGATCATCGCTCAGATCGTCATCGAAATTCGTGGCCAGGCCGAACGCGGCAACCAGGCCCGCGCCCTGGAACTGGTGCAGCGATCGCTCGAACGTGCGCCGGGGAACGAAGCCCTAATGGCTTTGCAGGAGCAGATCGAGGCGATGATCGCGGCGGTGAGCGCTCCGCCTTCGCCTGCCGTGCCGCCCCAAGAAATTATTGAGACAAAGGCTGTCGAAACGGGGGCTACTGAAGCAGAGCCTATCGAGGCAGCCCTCAAGGCAAAGCCCGTGGAGGCAGAGGTCGTGCAGGCGCTGGCACCTCCACCTGGGCTGCAATCGAGCCTTCCGCCAGACCCGCCGTCTCCACCGGAGTGGGCCCGCGAGCCCCATTCGCTTCACACCGAATCGCCGACGTCCCCTTTGATCACGGCACCCGAAGCCGGTATCCCGCCCGTTTCCGTCACTGAAACCGGACACACCGTTCCGCCGGAACTGCCGCCGCAATCTCCGCAAGTGGATGTCCTGGGTGAGCCCATTCCTGGGCGGCCGGCTCCTGCGACCGTGCGCGAGTTCCCCTCCCTGGAAGCTCTAGTCTCAACACCTGAAGCCCCGGCACCTGAAATCTCAACACCTGCAGCCTTGAAACCTGAAGCACCCACACCTGCAGCGCCGGAGGTTGCAGCCGCCAAACCTGCAATCCCAAACGTTCGGGCGCAAGACTTACGGGTCCCAGAGTTCCCGCTTCCTGATCTTGCTGTCTCGGAGCTCCAAACCCAGCCTGCCACGCCTGAGCCTACCCTCACGACCGGCAGCTTGCCCGATAGCCCGCTCAGCAAGCCCGTTCATTCCGCAAAACCGGAGCTGCCTTCGTTGGCGCCGTTACCCTCCCCGGCTTCCACGGTCAGGCAGTCTGAGTCAGGTAGCCTCCCCGCTCCGGCCTCGGACACAGCCCGACCGCCGATTCTAGAGGGACCTCGACCACCGGCTGCGAACGGGTCCCGAACCTCGGTGCCGGAAGCATCCCGGCCACTTGCCGGAGCGCCGGCTAAGACCCCGGTCCTCACCCCATCCGCAACCGCTCGGCGTTCCGGGCAGTTCGGGCTAATTGCTCTGGGGGTCGTCGTGCTCGGTTTGCTGGCTGCCGTCCTGTTTGCCGTTCTGCATCACCGTCCGAAGCCCGTGCCCCTGCCGGCGACCTACGCGCAGATCATCGCTTCCCCGTATGCGCGTGTGGTGCAGGTTACGGCGGACGGCGGAGCAAGCGTTTCTCTGCCTCCGGGCGATCACCTAACGCCCCTGCGCCTGAGTGACCTGCGTCCGGGGAGCTATACCCTGGACCTCCAGGCGGAAGGTGGGCAGGTGACCCAGGCACACTGCCGTTTCGACGCGCAGCAGCACGTGTGTTTTGCCGGCTCCGCAACTCTTAGCGATGCGGAGGTCCAAGCCATTCTGGACGGGGGACCCCGCCAATGATTCGCCACCTCTGCACTGCAGCGACGGTTCTCTTCCTCTCCGGAGCCGGGCTTCCTCTCGTTGCCGGCGGGTCCGGTTCGATCGCAAATGCATCCCATACCGCCCACGATAACGCCCCTGCCGCAGCGGCCATCGGAGCGGTTGCCCAGGAAACCCAGACCTCCGCGGGGGATGGGGCGAGTGCCGCGCTTTGGGAAAAGGCGAAGACCATGTACCAGGCCAACGACTTTGCCCAGGCCGCGGCAGCCGCTGGGCATGTCACATCGCCCTCGCTCAAGAAGGAGGCTGCGGAGATGATCGATCGCATCCGGGCCTATGTGGCTGCCTTGCAGGATGGCGCCGCAGCCGAGGGCCGGCGCGATTCCGCCGCCGCCATCAAGGCCTACTCCATCGCCGCTCGCATCAAGAACGATGGACCGGGCGAACCGGTGGCGCGTATCGCCCGCATTCAGCAGCAAACCGCCGCTACCCTCACTCCGGAGCAGGTGGCACAGGCCAAGGACGCACAACGGCTCGCGCGCGCGGCCCAGGGACACGCAAAAGCCACTCAGCTCGTTGCCAAAGGCGTGGCGCAGGAGGCTGCCAACAACTTCGAGGGCGCGCTTGCCAGCTTCCGGGCGGCCCAGTTAGCAGACCCCGCCAACGGTGCCGCTGCAGACGGCATGGGACGCATCAAGGCCAGGCTCGCCTCGGTGTCCGATGCCGGAGCCTCCGCGGCCACTGCCATCCGGGACTTCTACGCCGGCCAGTATGAGAAGGCGGAAGGGGAACTCAGCACTCTGACAGCTGTGCCGAACGCGCCGTCGCGGGGCGCGGCGTACTTTTATCTGGGGGCCGCACACTTTTACCGTGCGCTCCTTGAAGCAGGCCAGCCCCCCGAAGCCGCCGCTCTCCGCCCCGAGGTGCAGGCGGCCCTCAAGCAGGCGCGGGCGCTCGGGTACGTCCCCTTACCGCAGTTCGTCTCGCCCACCCTGATGCACCTTTGGCAGGGTGCCTCCTAAGCAGTTCTAGAAAGCGTATAGGAACAGGCTGCCGGCTCCACGTCGGCAGCAGCCTGCTTTATGGCCGTGTCAGCACGTCTATGGTGAGCACTGTAATGTCATCGGTCTGACCGAAGCTCCTGGCCTCATTTGCAATAAAAACTGCCTCCAGGGTGCTCAGGCTCCGGCTCCGCTCAAAGCCGAAGAGCTCGTTGCGGCAGGTAGCCTCGGGAACGCCGTCCGTCAACAAGGTAAGGCGATCGTTTGGATGAAGCGACACGGTTTGATCCTCATAGACCGTGTCCTCATCGAGACCGAGTGGAAGCGCCGGCGCCGTGAGCAGCTCGTGACCGTTGAGGTAGGGCGAAAGATGCCCGGAGTTCGCCAGGGTTAGGGTACCGTCCGGCGCGATCAACAGAGCGAGACAGGTGGTGAACCCTTTGCTGCGTCCGAGCAGACGGCGGTTCACTCCCGTGAGCAGATCCCCGGGGGAGGGGATGAAGTCGGCGAGTGCCCGTATAGCGCCGACAGCGAGCGAGACCGTCATCGCGGCGGGCAGGCCCTTGCCGGAGACATCCCCAAGCACGATCAGGATCTTGCCGTTTGCGGTAGGAATGACCTGGAAGAAGTCGCCGCCCACCTCCTGCGCGGGATAGTAGGCAGTCTCGATGCGCAGACCCGGTGTTGCGGGCAGATGCTCAGGAACAATCACCTGCTGCACGGATCGCGCCGCCTCCATCTCGGAGGCCGTTCGATCCTGTTCGCGGCGGGTTCGCGCGAAACGATTGACAAGGATGGCGAGCATGGCGAGTAAGAAGAAGCCATCCGCGAGTTCGGTCGGCCGGATCGTAAAAGGGTACGTGACATTCAGGCGCGACATGCTGAAGCTGAGCGGATGGTTGAAGGCCTCCAGCATACCGAAGCTGTCGTTCACCAGATTCAAAACAAAGACAAGCAGAACGGGAACCAGCAGCAGACGGGCATCGGTGAACCGGTCAAGGGAGCGCCGGATCAGCAGCCACACCACCCAGACCTGAAAAGGCAAGGAGGTGAGGGTGCCGAGCAGACTCGCCCAACCCACCCCGAGCACACCGAAGCCTTCCAGCAACGTCATCGGGATTAGATTTAGAAAAAGACACGTGATCGCGACCCATAGGAGCCAGGTGAATCTGGACTGCAGAAGACGGTAAAAAAAGGCGAGGTAGGCGAGACGCGAGATCAGCCGCGTGACCAGTGTGGCTGAATCGATGAGGTAGACAGAGAGCGGATGGCCGACCGTCGTATACCAGAGCAGCAGCGGAAGAGCGGGCACGCTGATCGCGATGCCGAAGTAGAGGTACTCGCGCTCGGAACGGCGGAGCAGAAATAGGGCAAGGGAGGTCAGTCCGGCAAGAAGATCGAGGGTCGCGAGATCGAGAGACGCACTCATATTGAACCGCTGAAGCAGAACATCATGGCGAAGATGGCGCTCCAACAACGCGGACGGGCCCGCGAGCTGCAACGACTCGCTTCCCTCTTCGGGGCCGCCGCCCACGTAATTGGCCCACACGGGGGAATGCCAGACCCGCACGGCCACGAACACGGTGCGCAGTGAAAGCCGGGAAATACCATGAATCGGAATCAGGGTAGGCGCCTGATAAAAGAGCAGGCGGGCCGGCGGGAAACCGGGGGAGGTCTCGACAAGGGCGCCATCGAGATAGACCTGATACGCGCTATTCATATCCGGAAGCAGGAGGCTGAATGGCTCCTCGCCGGGCGGCAGGGTGATGCGAAAGCGGTACCAGGCAAATCCGCTCAGGTTCTTATAGCCCTGGTCGGCCCAGCTGTCTCCTGAGCGAAGCAGCTTCCAGTTCGAGTCGTCCCACGCAGGATTCGCAAAACGCGGGTCGTCCTCGGCCTGGAAGCGCCATCGTCCAGCCAGCGAGATGACAGGTTCGTGATCCGTCGTAAAAGAAAAGGCAGCGGCTGCCGCCCGGGAAGGCGGAATCGGGATGGATTGGGCTGAAAGCGATGCGACAACGCACATAAGGACAATCAGGGCTGGAAAACGTCGCATCGTTGACCAATTATGGAGGAAAGCGACGCCCGTGCCCAGATAAACGCTTCTATTTTCGCCGACGTTAGCCACATCACCCGCTGCAGGCTGGCCGGCATACCCTCAAGCTTTGCCCTTTCGTTCTGAGTATTACCGTTAGTTCACGGCCACCTTTCTCACCGACGATTCCATGAGCTTGCAAACCGCCTTCAGATTCCATGCCTCGCAGTAGAAGCACAAGGAACTCGCGGCTGCGGAGGTTCTAAAGCGATTGGGCGCGTAGCGACTCTCTGGCTTGGCTTGTGCCACGGCAGGCGTGTTTGCCCTAGCGGCTCGCCTTTGTGAGTGCAGAGATGAACATGGCGTGCTCTTGTAACATGGAGTGCTCTTGTAACATGGAGTGCTCTTGTAACATGGAGTGCTCTTGTAACATGGCGTGCTCTTGTAACATGGCGTGCTCTTGTAACATGGCGTGCTCTTGTCAGGACGGCCGTGTCGCATCCCTGTCAATCACGACTGTCGGCATCATTACGGGAGGTCATACCGCAGAATGATGCAGGGCGCCCCGAAGTGCGGTCGCCCTGACCATACTTTAAGTGTTAGGTAAGCTTGAATTACAGCAGACCTGGAGAGGAAGTTACAGCAGATCTACTGTGTGTCTGCCGTAGCCTTACCCCAAAGGGCTGTTGAGCCGGTGCTTGAGCTTTTGCCCCACAGAGCAGTCGTACCGGAGCTGGTGCTTTGGCTCCAATCTTCCGACTTGCCCCAGAGAGCCGTAGCGGCGTCCGGCGTCGCCTTTCCCCAAAGGGCTGTTTGGCCCCACAGGGCGGAAAAGCTCGCGGGATCGTTCTTACCCCACAGAGCTGTTTTGCCCCACAGCGCCGTCGAGCCGGTTGGTATGAAGCCATTTTGCCCATAAACGTCGCTTGCCTGCCAAGACGTAAGGCCGGTCAATGAGGATTGACCCCAAAGAGAGGCCGGGTCCACCCAAAGCGTGACCAAGCCCGTGGAGTAGTCGTAATACGCCACAGGGGACATCGCATACCCGGTTGGAACCACGCCGCCGGAGCCCAGCGCGCTGTTGATGGTGGCCTCCAGATCCAGATAACCCGCACCCTGTGTAAACAGGTCGTTATGTGCCGTGTATAGGGTGCCGGAGGTAGGATCCGTAACAAAATTCGTATCCGGAATGACATTCTTGTTGGCGTTCAGCATCAGGAGCGCCTTGACCTGGTCGGGGGTCATATTGTTCTGTGCCTGCAGCAGATCTGCCACCGCGCCGCTGGCAACCGCTGTAGCCATGCTGGTACCGCTCAGGGGAAAGTAGTCCGTGGAAGCGGCTGCTTTGCCGTTACCGATATACCAACTCTGCGGTGTGTAAAACGACGGGTTTTCCGCCTGGAGATTCGAACCCGCAGCGAGCAGGCTGGTGACCAGGTTGCCGGGGGCAATGACGTCCGGCTTGGATATCTGATCGATAAACGAGGGCCCCTTGGAGCTGTAACTAGCCATCACGTCATCGGTCACTACCGCCGTATTCATGGTGTTGGCGGCACCCACCGTCAGGACGTAGGGATCGTTGCCGGGGGCCTCTACCGTGCCGTAACCCTCCGCATTCAGAGCCAGATCGCGGCCATCGTTACCTGCGGCGACGACTACAACGATGCCTGCCTTCCAAGCCTGTTCCACAGCTTGGCAAAGGGGGTCCAGTAAATAGCTCTCATAGATCGGCCGGCCCAGCGACAGGTTGATGACCCGGATGTTGTATGTGCTTTGGAGTGAAATTGCCGTTTCAATCGCTGCGATCACGGACGAATCCGTACCGGCGCCGTTTTCATCCAGGGCACGAAGGTTGATCAGATTGACGTCCGGGGCGATTCCGAGAAAGGTACGGGAGAAGTTCTTTCCGGTGGAATCCGTGCCGTTGCCCCCGATCAGGCCGGCGACATGGGTACCGTGTCCATAAGCATCCGTGGTCACCGTTTCGTTCGGCACAAAATTGGCACTGTAGAGGATGCGGCTGAGTGCTTTGGCTCCCTTGGTTTTAGAACTGGCGTACAAGTCGTCGGCCTGATCGATGCCGCTGTCGATGACCGCGACACCGATACCCTGCCCGGTGTATCCCTGCGCCTGAGCCCAGGGTGCGTTGATCGGCTCCGCGGTGAATTCGGGCGTTGTGCCGATCGGCGTTACTGTTTGCGGCGGATTCGGCGGCGACGCCATAACGCCGCGGGCTGCCAGCTTGCGATCCAGTGAGACATAGGTCACGCCGGGCGAAGCGGCGATCTGCGTCAGGCTGGAAGCAGCGACTTTGATCGCAACACCATGGATCGAAGGCATGTGCCGGTTGAATTGGCCAAGAGCTTGAATATGGTCGAGTTCGGCGCTGGAAAGACCGTGATCGTACTGGATGATCACGGGTACGTTCGCGGAGGTTGCCGCGTCCACATCGGGGGAGCACTTGGCATGCTTACAGCTTGCATGGGCAGAGAAAGAGGAAAGGGCGGCGCCGGCGAAAGCAAAGGCAAGAGAGAAACGCGAAGTACGACTCCAATGAGACATGGAAACTCCAGAGAATTGATCGGGCGCGCGATTCACAGGCTTTCTGCTGCAAGCAGAACTTGTTGGAAAGCGTACGGGACACCCAGGGGCCTACGAACAGTTCCACAATAGTGGAGGTTCGCTCCTGTGCTAACTCCTCTTCCGAGGCATTACCTTCGGGTAATGTGTTCGGAACTGACCAGGCCCGGCCGTGATGTTGGCCCCGCTGTGGAGATCCCGACATGCTGCCGCAGAACGCCGGGCGGTACAGGCAGTGTGTTCAACAGGCGTTGCAATACGGGGTGCTGCACCTCGTCGGCCCGCTCCACCGTGGAGGTCTCCGCGAGTTTTCCATCATGGAGCAGCGCAAACCGGGTGCACAGGCGCAGTACCGAGAGCAGATCATGTGAGACCAGGAGCAGGGCTGTGCCCTCCGCTTCGCTCACCTCGCGCAACAGGCTGAGAACCTCAACCTGTGTGGCGGGATCGAGGGCGCTGGTCGCCTCGTCCGCGATGAGCACGGCTGGGCGGTGCAGCAGCGCGAGCGCCAACGTACAGCGCTGCGCCTGTCCGACGCTGATCTCCCCGGGCCGCCGCTTCAGGAAGGCCGCCTCGGTCGGCAGCTGCACACGGCGCAGCAGGCCCTCAAGACGCACCGTAAACCGGGCCTTGCTGGAGGGTTCATGCGCTCGCCAAGCCTCCTGGAAATGAGTTTCGAGCGAGAGCGCCGCGTTCAACGCACTGGTGGGACTCTGCGGCACCAGGGCAAGCACCTTGCCGCGAAGGTGGCGCGCCTCCCGCTCCTTCAACGCGAGCATATTGCGGCCATCGAGAAGGACCTCGCCGCGGGCCCAACCGCCGCGCCAGGGCAGCAGTCCCAGCAGCGCCAGCAGAAGGGTACTCTTACCGGCGCCACTGGTCCCCAACAGCCCGAAGCGCTCCCCCGGCTCCAAGGTAAGCTGCAGATCGTCGATCACAGTTCGCCCCCGGTAGCCGGCGCTGAGGTTCACCTGCAGCACGGGTGTCATGGGCGGGAGCTGCCTTTCAGGCTCACGGTCTCAATCTCGGAGACGACGTCCGGCTGCAGTACGGTCAAGTGCAGATTTTCGAGATTGGGAGAGGCGGCGCAGAGAACGTTGGGGTACACCAGGTAGATGAACGGTTGCTGCTGGGCAACGATTGCCTGGACACGGTCAACGGCGGCCCGGCGGACACCCAGGTCGTTCGCCTCGGCTTGCCCCTGCATCAGACGATCGATCTCCGCCTCCCACGGTGTCGCGGGGCTTTTCTCCGCAGGGTTCCACTGGTGATTGGGTGAGGAGCTCAACCAGATGTTCATCATGCTGCTTGGGTCCGGCTGCACATCGGAAAGGCCAAGCAGGGCGGCTTCGTAATCGCCGGTATGCATCAGGCGCTCGATCAGCGCGGGGAAATCCAGCGTGACCACGTTGACCTGCATTCCCAGCTTGGCGAGATCCTGCTGAATGAGCGAAGCCATGCGGGCACGGGCCTCGTTGCCTGTATTGGTCAGCAGGGAAAAATGCACGGGGTGGCCGTCGCGGTCAATGAGTTCATTGCCCTGCTTGCGAAAACCTGCTTTTGCTAAAAGCCTGGCCGCATCCGCCGGATCTTCGTGCACGGGGGGCAGGGCGCGGTTGTACCAGACGCCGTTGGCGGGCGAGATGAATCCGTTGGCGGGTGTGGCGTGGCCAAGGTAACCCAGGCGCACCAGGTCGGCCCGGTGAATGGCTGCAGATACGGCCTGCCGAAACGCTGTATCGGCGAACCACGATTTTTCCCAGGGCGCGATCGGGGCCGCGGCGGACTGGTTGAACCACATCTGCTCCGTGTTGAGGGAGGCCCCGAGATCATGCACGGCGCCGGGGGCTCGCCGGCTGAGCGCGGCGAAGCCGTCGGCCGGAACGTCCTGCAGCAGCGCGTATTCGCCGCGGGTGAAGCGCAGCTCTTCGGCTTCCCGGTTATTGAGGACATCCAGACGAACGGAAGGGAGGCGTGGCAGCGCCGCGCCGTCAGGGGCGTGCCGCCAGTAGAAGGGGTTGCGGACCAGGTGCACCGACTCCCCGCGTCTGTAGTCGGCAACCACGAATGGACCGGCGGTGATTCGGCCTTCGCTGGGATGTCCCGCGGGTTCGATAGCGATCTCGTCAAAGATCGTGGCGATGGAGGTGATGCGGCCGGGTAGATGAACGCGGACCGTCGCCGGATCGGGAGCCTCCACGCGGACCTTGGCCGGCTGCAGGAACTCTTCGGCCACGGGGGCGCCGGTGGCCGACTGCAACACCCGTTCCAGGGTGGCGGCGACATCCTTCGAGGTAAGGGCTGAGCCGTCGGAGAAGCGCAGATTCGGCCGGAGGTGGAAGGAGACAAGCCGGCCGTCCAGGGTGACATTCCAGCTCTCGGCCAGAGCCGGTTCAACGCGCAAGTTTTCGCGATTCAGGCGCAGCAGAACACCGCCGGTCAGATAGCGCACGAGTTCGGATGCCTGATCGTCCACCTTGGCGGGATCAAAGGTCTTCGGGTCATAGCCGATAGCCCAGGCGATCTCACCCGCACCGCTCGTTTGGGCGCGTGCGGCGTGGTTAAGGCAAAGTGAAGCGAAGCACAATCCATAAAGAAGAGCGCCCATGGACATGAGTTTCCCGAACAGGTGATTCAAAGGTTTTCCTCAGCTTTCCGCTCGGCAAGCAGCTCCAGCAGGGTGAGCACCAGTACGAGCAGCAGCAGCGGTAGGTAGATCAGACGAGAGGTGCTGGTAAATGCCGTGCTTTGCAACGATTGCAGCATGGAACCCCAGGACGACAAAGGCTCGCCGATGCCGAGACCAAGGGTGCCGAGATTGGCTTCCGCGGCGATGCAGGCGGGAACGTAGAGCAGAAATTGCGTGACGATCAAAGGCCGCAGGTGTGGGATGACTTGATGAAAGATCTGCGTGCCGCGAAGCCCCGCGGCATGGCTCTGCAGCAGCCACCCCGAATGGCTGAACGCGAGCGTACGAGTGTAATGGAAGCGCAGGAAGGCCGGCGCTCCTAGAAGCGCCAGCAGAGCGAAGGTGAGAGCGGCGGCGTGAGCGGGAGCCAGGTTCAACGGAAGGGCCGCGCGCATCATCATCAAAAGAAAGATCCAGGGCAGCGCGAGAAAAAGATCTCCCACATACAGGATCAGACGGCCCACCCAGGGCGTGCACAGGGCGGCGCCGACGCCGAGGGTGAGCGAAAAAAAGGTCGCCAGAGCGCTGGCCGCCACGGAACCACCCATGCTCAGCAGAAGCGCGGCAGAGGTGCGTACAAGGCGGTCGCGGCCGAGCTCATCGGCACCCGCCGGATGTGCCCGCGTGATGGGAGCGGCAGCTTCAACGCGGTCCTGGTCGGCGTAGCTCCAGGGGGAGCAATACAGGACGGCGCCGGCGGCGGCCAGCAGCAGCCCGAGCAGAACGGTTGCGGCTACTCGCATACGGGAGAACCTCCCGGGCTCTCGCGTGTGACCAGCAAGCCCACGACACCGACACAGAGGGCCATCAGAGCCGTCATCGCAACGAGTACAGGCAGATCGCGGTTGATGGCTGCGGTCCAGGCGAGTTGTCCCAGGCCGGGAACATCGAAGATGACCTCGACGGGAACCAAGGCGCTGAGGGCAACGACCGCCGACATACCGAGTAGATTCAACAGATCCGGACGGATTCTTCGCAACAGGTGCACCCGCAATGAGTGCACCTGAGAGAAGCCCTGCGCCCGTGCGTGCAGGAGGCAGGGCGCGCGCCAGCCGGCACACAACAGCCCATAGAGGAGCTTGAACTCCCGAACCGCGACGAGCAGGGCAAGAATCAGCACGGGACCGCCCTTGTCCAGAAGCAGCGATAACGTGGCGAGCGCGCCGATCGGTACAGCCATGCCGGCCGCGGTCGCGAGCATAATTAAGAACTCACCGCGACCGCGATGCCGCAGGCTCAGCGTAAGCGCCGGCGCAAAGGCGAACAGCCAACCCATACCAACGCCATAGCCGAGCAGCCGGACCGTGGGGCGGTATCGCTCCCGCAGCAGGTCGGCAACCGGGGCGTCATACTGACGCGACCGGCCCAAGTCACCGTGCAGCCATTGCCGGCACTGCCGATCCAGAAGCATAGGCAGGGAGCCCTGCGAGGCCCCCAATTGCTGCAACTGCGCACGCACGTGCCCGGCATGAGCGGCATCCAGCTCGCGGCCGTCGGCGAGGTAACCGGGAGCGTACCGCATAAGGACGGTTGCGCCCAGGGCAGCGAACAGGACAAGCGAGATCATCCGGCTGCCGCGTGCGAGTAGATTGAGGATCATTCGCCTGCGCCTCAAGCCGAGATGGCCTCCCCTGCTGAGACTCTCTCCGGCGGCATGACCTGATCGAAGTTCCGTCGCTCACGGGAGATGCGCCGGTCCGCAGCCGCCAGCAGGCGTTCCGCGCTGGTGCCGTCCTCCGGGTAGAACGCCGCTCCAAAGCCGGTGCCGATCTGAATGCCGGGCCGCATGCGGCGGGAGACCGCGTCCACCGATCGGCGGAGCATCTCAAGCTGCCCGCTTGCCTCTATCCGTCCGATGTTCGGCAGCAGCAAGGCCAACTGGTCGGCGCCCATGCGCGCCAGGGTATGGCCGGCTTCGCAGTCAAGCTGAAACTCACGCGCGATCAGGCTTAAAATGTGTTCACCCACCGCAGGTACCCTGCCGTTTGTCTCTTCAGGCGGGCCGTTCAGCTCACAGAGAATGAGGGTCAAGGCGGTGTCTGCGGTGCGGCAGCGGTCCAACTCCGCCTCGAGCTGAAGAAACAGGCGGCGAGCGTTGGGCAAGCCGGTGAAGACGTCCGTTTCGGCATCGCCCCCAGAAGGACGGAACTGCAGGACATTGCCGAGGGCAGAAGAGAGTTTGGGCTCCATGGCCTGCAATATGCGCAGATGGCCGCGCCCGAACGAACCCTCCTTCACGGAATACAGCGTGAGCACGGCAGAGACCTGCCCCTGTCCGTCGAACAGGGGTACGGCAAGCGCCGACTGCAGGGCCTGAACGCCAGAGGGCAGCTTCGCGCAGCCGGGCTCAATGGCGGCATTGCCGTTCAACAGCGGTTTTGCACTTTGCGCGACCCACCCAGACACTCCTTCGCCCAAAGCCAAGGGGGTTTGCGTGAAGTGCCGAGCGCACGCTCCATATAGAAAACGTGGGGTTAATGTATCGCCGTGACGTAGATAGATCACAATTAGGTCATGGGGAACAAGCCGTTGCAGACGTGAAGCCATCACCGCGACGGTTTCTTCCGGGCTCAGGGACTCGCAGAGGCTACGGCTCAGGTCAAAGAAGGTTTGAGCCTCCTGAGTGGCCTCCGCGACGAGGCGGAGGGACTCGAAGCGGCTCGCGGCATCGCCTTGCAGCTGAACCTCCGGCATGGGCGGTCCGGATTTGCCGTCGTTCGATCCCCCCTCAAAGCCCGCACCGGGTTGATGGCCACGAGCGACCTCGATCTCGGTATTTAACGCCGTGAAGACGCTGCTCGTCTGCAGTTCGGCCTGAAGCTCGGCGGCAGTGTGGCAACGCTCGAACGCGGCGACGATGTCGGGATCGAACTGCTTTCCCGCCAGTTCGCGAATGATGCCCAGCGCTTTTTCGCTGCCCATGCCCTGGCGATAGGGCCGGTCGGAGACCATGGCATCAAAACAGTCGACGACTGTAAGAATTCGGGCGCCAATCGGAATCTGCTCCCCACGCAGGCCGTCCGGGTAGCCGGTACCGTTCCACCACTCATGATGGGAGCGCACAATGGGTACCACGGGATAGGGGAACCGCACGCGCTCCAGGATGTCGGCCCCCACCACCGGATGAATTTTCATCTTTTCGAACTCTTCCGGCGTCAGCTTGCCGGGTTTGTTCACGATGTGTTCCGGGACGGCGAGCTTGCCGATATCGTGGAGAAAGGCCGCGGTCTGGAGCGCCTGCATCGCCAGCTTATCGAGTTCCAGGGCTGTGCCGACCGCCTGCACATAGGCCCGCACTCGGAAAAGATGGTCATGCGTATTCTGATCCTTGGCCTCGATGGCCATCGACAGGCCTTCGATGATGCGCAGGTGCAGGGCCTCGGTCTCTTCCAGGTGATGCTTGCGTTCCTTCATCTGGGCGATCTGGCTGGTATACGCGCGGTACAGGGTATACACCGCGGGCACAAGCAGGAGGGCCGTTGCCCAGCCGAAGCGCACATTGAGCCAATGGGCCGTGGAGGCCAGGACGGCACCCAGGATATAGAAGGGCAGGTACCAGCGAAACTCGTCATGCCAGACCCGGTAAGGCCCGCTACCGGTAGAGGATGCGATCACGACGGCCACCGCGCCGGTGTTCCAGACGAAGTATGCCACCGACGCCAGGGCCAACGCCGGCGCCGACGGCATGTGAGACCGTTGCAGAGCCGCGAAGGCGGCATACGCGAGCGCCGTCGCGACCATGGCATTCGCCATGTTGAAGCTGAGCTGCAGCGCCATCAAAAGCGTGGCAATGCCCTTACGCCGCTGGGCTGCCACGGAGAGCGCCGCGAGAACCATCGCCTGAAACGGCGAAAGAATGATGAGACCGATCAGAATAAAGGGAAAGGTAGCCGACATGGTGCCATCGGTGTTGGGCAGTTCCACCTTGAGGCCGGAGCTGCACACGCAGGCAAGCAGCAGTAAACCAAATGCGAGCCAGCCCTGAGAGCCCATCCCGAACGCCAGCCGGCAGCTTGTGGCCGCGATCAGCAGGGCTGCCGAGATGTAAATGTACGTTCGCTGGGGCATAGGCCTGTTTACGACCGAAACAGCGGTTTCTTATCCCAAGCTGCACACTACGGCCTTCCCTGCGGCCGCACAATGGGGCGGAAGTTGTAAGCCATGGCCCTTGTCAAAGCCACGATCGCGAGACGTTGCGGCCGCCGATCACGCGAGAGCCCACCGGCCGCGACAGGGCTGAAGACCGAATGACCGTCTACCCCTTGGGCCGACCGTTTGCCTCATCCCCCGGATGCGAGGAGGCCAGCTCCGGGTACAACAGGCGAGATTGGCCCATCCAGAAGCGGTTGCTGCGCTGTGTGAACGCTCCGGGCAGCCGGCCTCCAAGCCGGGCGTTCGCCTCGTGGTACGGGCCCACAAAGCGCACCGCGGCAGGCAGGTGAGCATAGAGGCGCGGCAGCCAACGTTCGGCGCGCATGGAGGAACTCCGTTCGCTTGCACCGAATGCCAAGCCGAATCCGTCCCGCAACCGCGGAGGCAACCAAGCGGCCGTGAGAGCAAGGTAGGAGCGCGGCGGCCGCACCCATGTGCCGACGCCCGAAAGCACACTCCGGCCAAGCGCCGCGGCGTTCGCATCCACGCCTAAATCCGATGAATGAAGCATTTGCGCCATGTAGGCGACAAAGCTGTCCAAGTCCGCGGGCATCGCCTCCCGGGGTAAGCCGCAAAGAACACCGAAACGCTTGCTTTCGGCATAGTACCGGTCCCGTGCCGGGGGCGACAGTGGCGGCAGAACCGTCGCATACGCCAACAGGGCACTGTCCACCAGCGTGGCATACACCCAGCGCAGGGCTGCGACCTCGTTTGCCTCATAATGCTCCCGCGCGGGGTGCGCACCGACGGCATGGGGCAGTTCGCCGCGGATACCGATGTGACGGCGGTAGAGCTGGCGCGAAGCCGCCAGTGCCTGCCGGCGCGTGCCGAAGAGCATGGTGTACACCACACGAAACGTGGAGTGAAATCGGCCGATCGCATCGTTCATCAGGTTCGAGTGGTGCGCCAGCGAGGCGGCCACCCATGGATGCGCCAGCTGCAACAGCGCCGCGCGCCCAGCGCCGAGAAAGACGCCGCACTCGCGATTTACCTGCCATGTCACCGAGTCCGGCCCGAAGAAGCCGTCGAGATCGCGGCCGGGAAGCTCTTCCAGACTTGCCAGCGACGTCTGCAGATCAGCGGGGGAGACAAACTGCGGTGCGCCGGGCATAGTTGCATTAGACGCTGCGGCGATTCACGGCGCCGCGGAGCGGACGCCAAGGCGAGCGAGTTTGATCAGGATTCATCGTGAGCTCCTCGCTGTGAGAGAGGCTGTGAAAGAAGCAAAGGTGAATCGTTGGTTTAATTCACCATGGAACGAGTCGGGCCAAAGCTTTCCGGGGGTCCCAGGTAGCTTGGCCGCAGCGTCCCGCGGTAAAGCACGAGACGTTCCAGCACAATGGCGGGGTCCACCGCCCAGAGATGGAGGGTGTGATACCCCGCAGTCAGGGCAGGCAGACCGACCGAGACCCGTCGCACCCCGTCGCTGACGGCCTGCTCCCAGTCGCTTTGCGTGTTGTGCTCCAGCGTGTCAATCAGCGTTCGCGGCCCCTCATCTACCGATACGGAAAAGCGCAATCCTCGACCGGGAACGAACTGTTGTGTGGGCGCAAGCGTCGCCTGCATCGTCATCTGGCCAGCCTCGGTCAAAAACACGCGATAGTCCAACGCAGCGGTGGATGACATATCGCTCGCTGCCTCGACGGGGAATACGGTCATTGCGGAGCGTGTCGCGCCATAGCCGGGCAACTCCTGCCAGTGCACGTCACCGTCCGCATGGCGGGCTGCCGTGTCGGCGGCTTCGATCGCCACATAGCCGTCGCTTTCCACAAAGCCCTCGGCTGTCGTGCGCGTAAGGCTTCCGAGATTGTTTACCTCCAGCGGAATCCTGAAGGGTGGACCGGTCTTTGAGCTCACGGTCACAACGCCACGCGAGATACCCGGCGGCACCGTTGCCCAATCCACCTTGATCTGGAGAGTCTCCTGCGTCGAAACAGTTCCGAGGTCCCGGCTCGGCACAATCCACGGATCGCTCGCCGTAATGTGAAACTCCGTCGGCGCTCGACCCCCGTTGAAGACCAGCAGCGTGCGAGTCTGCTGCGCGACCGAGTCCACCGTGCCAAACGACGGGCGGCTACCCAGGCCTCCTTCCGCAACCACGCCCAACAACGCGGGATCGGCTGCCTGCACCTCCGTTACGGCGGGCATCACGTTCACCGGCGGATCGTGCCACGACCAATACCCGATGTGCGTCTGATCCATCATGTGATCCCACCGGCCATGCAGCAGGTTGTGGTTGTACTCCTCCGTTAGCATGGCGTCTTTGGCGAAAAGCTCTCGTGTTTCCTGGGCGAAAATGGCGGTATCAGCACGCCCCTGTCGCGCGGCGAGCGTGTTCCGTCCCGCCGCGATGTACATCTTCGCCAGATTTGCGCAGGCATCGACGGGGTATTGAATCAGCTCAAAGAACGATGCGCGCTGATTTTCAGACAGCTTGGCCGCTAACTTATCGACACGATGGGCGAGCGCACGCCACTCCGCTTCGACACGGTCCGCTTCGCGATAGTTCGTCTGGCTGAATGTGGCCGCATCAATCAGCTCGGGCTTACGGCGGCCGTTGTAGCGCGTGTACTCCTCCATCGAAGTCGCGATCTCTTCGGCATGTTCGGCACCGAACTCGCGCGCCGCCCAATCCACGGTGAACTCATGCAGATGATCCGCATCCCATCGCGCCGGCGTACGCGCCATGCTCAGGAAGAACTCGATAGGAAACTCCATCGGCTTCAGATCGCCGACATTGACCACCCAGATCCGGTCCGCGCCGTAGCGAACGGCAAGATTCATCTGCTCCTGAATCTTCGGTATCGGCGTCGTATTCAGCCATTTGTAAGAGCGCGGTCCGCCCACGTAATCGAGGTGGTAATAGATCCCCGCGCCGCCGGGCCGTTGACGCTCCTCTGCCGTAGGTAAACGGCGAAGATTGCCCCAGTTGTCATCGGACCACAACAGCGTCACATCGTCGGGCACGCGCATACCCTTCTCGTAGTAGCCCTGCACCTCTTTGTAAAGCGCCCACACCTGCGGTGTTTTGGTCAGATCCGCATTCACCGTTTCCTTCAGAATTTGGCGTTGATCGGCGACGACACGCTCCAACGCGGCGGTGTTGGTCGAAGCCGACATCGCGGTATCGTTGACCCCCCGCATCCCCAGCGTGACTATCTGCTCGTAGCGCTTATTACGCTCCATGCCGGCACGCCAGTAGGCGTCGATTTCCTTGCTGTTCGCGTTGTAGTCCCATGGTCCATGGCCGCCGCGGGTCCATTCCTTTTCGGCACGCATCATCGGTTCTTCATGCGAGGTTCCCATCACAATGCCATACTCATCCGCAAGCGCCGAATTCTTCGGGTCGTCCTCCGCGAAGGCGTTATTCCACATCGCCGGCCAGAGATAATTCGCCTTCAGGCGCAGCAGCAGTTCAAAGACGTGTCTGTAGAACTGGCTGTTCATGCCTCCGAACTTCTCCTGCGTCCATCCGCTCAGCGCCGGCGCCTCGTCATTCAGGAAAATTCCCCGGTACTTCACCGCGGGGGTGGCCTGCACGTAGCGACCCGGCGGCACATAGAGCGTCTCTCGATGCGGCACGCAAACATCGGCCCACCAATACCAGGGCGATACACCGATCTGCTCGGAAAGGTCATAGATACCGAAAATGGTTCCGCGCTTGTCGGCGCCGGCGATGACCAAGGCTCGCCGCACCCCGGGCATCGGGTGGTTGACAACCGTTGTCACCTCTGCCTCCCACTTGCCGGCAATGCCGCTGACATCGAGCCGGCCTTGACGCACAAGATTGTCGATCAGGGGACTCTTGCCGATCGTGCCGATAAGCACCACATCGGCGGCGTGGCGGACACGATCCCGCAACAGCGGCGGAGCGATGCCGGTCACGCGCCGCAGATCATCGCGCAGATCGGCCGCTGCAAGCATCACGCCTGGCCAGTCGGCCGCGCTGACGAGCAGAGGCGCGACGCTGCCGGTTTGGGCGAGTTCAAAGCTGCCCGAAGAGGACGTTGCGGCGACATAGCGCGGTTCCCCGAGAGCATACGCGCGCACGCTCACCAGGCAGAAGAACAGCATGATGATCACGAGCCGGCTCAATGCGCGATGTGTGCGCTGCTTGGGAGAGAGCAGAGGCGCCGCGCTACCCAACCCATGCCAAAGACCCATGCAGGGCATGGCTTCCGCATCCCCATGGACGCGCTTGCGATTTGTTTCCGTGTACATGCTTGAACCTTCGTAGAACCGCATAGGGCAACGGCGCGTTTACCAATCCGTGAGCGTTCCGTCCAGGAGCCGCGCCACGGGAAGATATGCGCGTTGGTAGGGATATCCGGCTGCGAGAACCTCATCGATCTCGACTCCCAGCCCCGGTTTGTCGCCGGGGTGCATATACCCGGCTTCAAAGCGATACGCATGAGGAAAGACCGCATCGGTCAACGGCGTGTGCGGCATGTGCTCCTGAATGCCGAAGTTGTGTATGGCCAAGCCAAAGTGCAGTGCTGCCGCCATGGTGATCGGGGAAAGGTCCGTAGCCCCATGAAACCCCATCTTCACGTGGTACACCGCCGCGAAATCGGCCGCTTTTTTCAGAGCGGTGATGCCCCCGGCATGCACGATCGTCATACGCAGGTAGTCGATCCACTGATGCCGAATCAGGTCATGTGCGTCGTGAAAGGAATTAAATACCTCACCGGTGGCGATGGGCGTTGTGGTGTGCCGGCGTATCAGCGCAAAGCCCTCTTGCAGCTCTGCCGGAACCGGATCTTCCAACCAGAAGAGATGGTGCGGCTCAAGCTCCTTGCCCAGACGCGCCGCCTGAATGGGCGTCAGCCGATGATGCACATCATGCAGCAGATGCACCTCGTCGCCCACCGCGGAACGCACGCGTTCCATCAGCTTCGGCGCGAAGCGAAGATACCTCTCCGTCGACCACAGACTTTCACCCGGCAGGCCGCGCTCGGCCGGTTCATACGGCTTGCCCGCTTTGGGTACACCGTAGCTGGAGGAGACTCCGGGCACGCCTGCCTGTGCGCGGACCGCGAGGTACCCCTCGGCGATATGCTGCTGCACGGAATCGATCGCCTCGTCGATGTCCGCGCCATTCGCGTGCGTGTAGACCAGGCAGCCCTGCCTTGAGGCACCTCCCAGCAGGTTGTACACGGGCGTTCCCAGCGCCTTGCCCTTGATGTCCCACAACGCCATGTCCACCGCGGCAATGGCCGACATGGTAACGGGGCCGCGCCGCCAGTACGCTCCGCGATATAGGTATTGCCACACATCCTCGATGGCAAAGGCATCGCGCCCAATCAGGCAGGGGATAATGTGCTCGGAAAGATAACTTGCGACCGCCATCTCGCGCCCATTCAAGGTCGCATCGCCGAGGCCGTATACGCCTTCGTCCGTATCGAGGCGTAACGTGATGAAGTTGCGATCGGGCGAGCAGACGATCAGGCGTGCCCCGGTGATCTTCATAACTTCCTTTCCAACCGCAGGCTTGCCGCTCTTACTGCGGTGTGATGGACCCATCCGGGCCGATCTCGAGGTAGTCAACCGGCGCGAGTTCGCGAGCGTCGCCAGGTTCCACGCCGGGCTTCGCCAGTGGGGAACGGCCCGCCGGATCTTCGCTGCGTCCGCTCGCCACCTGCAGGTCGGGCACGCCTCGCAGCTCCAGGCGATCTCCCGGGTTCAGGGCCACGCCGTGCGCCGTGTAGCGGGTGCTCGTCTGTCCATCCATAACGGGCCGCATCACCGCCGGAGGCAGCACGTCCGCGGCCGTCCACGCCGCAACCTGTTCGCCGTTCACGGCCAGGGTGTAGTGCGATACCCCCGTGCGCAGATCGAAGTACTGAACAGCTACATCGTAGAGCCCCGCAGGTTTTTCGACGGTGGTCGTCAGTGTGCATCCCGCGGCCTCTTTGCACACCATCGCCTTCGCAAGCGAAGCCGTCTCCGGCGGCGTAATCGCAATCGGCTGATAGCCCACGGTCTGCATGTCTTCCGCTTCAATGCGATTGGGATCGTGCCCTACACGGTGTGCACTATCGAGGACCCCGGACGTTGTCTGAAACCATGTGTCGATGGCATCGCGCCAAACGACCGCATGACCGGCCTGGAAGGTGAACAGCGCGAGCACGGCCCGGTAGCGGTCGTCATCAATCTTGCCCCGCAGCGAGGTCCACTGCGGGACATACTCCGCGGCCGCCAGCGCCCCCGCATAGTGCGTGTCATACACGCTCTGCACCAGCGTCTTGCCATTGCGCAGCTTGTAGCCATACGGCACATGGTGAAAGAACAACAGCAGATCGTCCGGGCAGGTCGCCAGCGATTCATACCTGCTCGCCAACTCCGGCGGGTACTGGCCCGCGTAGCCGGTTCCCGTAGCGACCGTGCGGTCCATACCGATGCCATCCTTCTCGCCACGAAACCATTGGCCCCAGCCGTTGTGTTCGGCGCTCTCAACGCCTGGACCGAAGTGCACGCCCAAGATGTTGGTCAGCGTGCCCATGCCGTTCGGTCCCGTGTAGCTTTCGTAGATGTGCCAGCTGGCCAGCTGCATAGCGTCCACGGTGCGGTCAACGGTCGGATCGTTGCCCCAGGTCAGCCGCGTCCACGTGTCGATGATTGACGCCAACGGTTCATCGGGATTCCAGGCCAGCTTGCCGAAGCCATACAGGTTCGCCATCGCCATCGGGTGATGCAGCCAGTTCGGCTCACCGCCCACGTTGGTCACAGATACAAAACCACCCAGGCGCGGTTTCCCGTCCGGCAATGGAAAGCTGCGGCCTTCCACGATGTCTTTTACCGGCGTACGGCGTCCCTCCGCGCGCAGATCGGTGTCGAGCACCCAACGCCACATACTCGGCAGCCACACCATGTGGCGCTGCTGACCCGTGTATTCCTGCGAGGTCTGCACCTCGATCGCCACGTTGGTGTGAGGCAGCGCCGCGAAGAGGGGCGATACGGGCTCGCGGGCCTGGAAGTCGATCGGCCCCTCCTTGATCTGCACAATGACATTCGCGTCGAACTGGCCGTCATAGCGAATGAAGCTATCCACGCCCGCCCGCGCGCGATCCGCCTTGGGGTCGTGCCAGTCCAGATGGTTGTTGTAAACAAAGCCGCGATACAGCACCACACCGCCATGCGGCTTCAACGCCCGTGCCAGCACATTGGCCGCATCCGCCGGGGAACGACCATACTGCGACGGTCCCTTGCGCCCTTCCGAGTCCGCCTTTACCGTAAACCCGCCGAAGTCGGGCATCAGACGATAGATTTCGTCCACCTTGGTCTTCCACCATGCGACAACCCGCGGGTCCAGGGGATCGAACGTCGGCAAGCCGCCCACCGTCTGCGGACTGGTGAGATCGATACTGAGCGCCAGCTTCACACCCCAGGGCTGAAACGCCTGGGCCAGCCGCGCCAACTCCCCCAGGTGTTGGGTCGTCAGCAGATCCAGATCCGCATTCACGTTATTCACGTTGCAGCCGTTGATCCCGATCGAAGCCAGCAGGCGCGCATACTCGCCGGCCCGCGTCAGGTCCGGCCGCACATGCCCACCGGCAAAGAAGATCGAAGGCCCTGCATAGCCGCGCTCAATGGTCCCGTTCAGGTTGTCCCACTCGTCGGTCCAGCGAATGGGCGCTGCCGGGGACTGGCGGTCATTTGCTGGAATTGACCGCTGGGCGGCGATCTCCTCCAATAGATGAAATACGGCGTAAAGCTCAGCCTGAGGCGTGCCGCCCAGAAGAAGAAGCTGCGTTCTACCGGAGGCTGTCTTCAGCGCGATACGATACTGCTCCCCCTGCAGCGGCGGGTCGGTACGGTCGAGCGCAAACCGCCTGCCGAACTCGGCCGGCAATCCCGGCGACCCAATTGACCCCGACGACTCGACCGACTCGACCGACTCGACCGACTCGACCGACCCGATCACAATGGCATCCCGGTCACCCGCCGCCAGGCTCTGTGGCGGCCCCGCTACGGTGAACGGTCGCCCCAGCAGAGACGACAACCCGCGCTGCAACTCGGCAGCGGCCGCGCGGTCAATCGCTGTATTCCCCATTACCGCAATGCGTGTGGGCAGGGCGTCATACTGCGCCGTGTGCGCAACGGGCGCATACCGCAGCCAGGCAGCCGAACCGTCTTCAGCATGGGCCGCGACTCCCATGGAGAGACCAAGGCTTGCAGCTCCCATGCAAACCGCGCGATGCAGCGCTCTTGCCACCATGGGACGGAGGAGGCTCTCGCGCCTTTGCGGCGCCGTGCGATTGGGCGTGCAGCCCGACTGCCGTTTCAGGATCAATGCGGCAGCTCCTGCGTGCCCTCGATTACAAAAGGCGCGCTCTGCGGGGCTGCCGCCGCGAGCGGATCGTTCGGCTGTGCGCCGCCCACCGCAAGGGTGTACCTGCCCGGCTGCACCGCGCGCACTCCACCCCCGTTCACCTCGGACAATGTCCGCGGATCGAGCGTAAAGGTCACCTGCTTGACTTCTCCGGGGCGCAGCGACACGCGCTGAAACCCCGCCAACTGCAGCTTCGGCGACAAACCGCCATTGCCCTCCGCCGGCGGCATCAGGTAAAGCTCCGCAACCTCATCACCTGCTATCGGCCCCGTGTTTCTTACCTCGACCTTTGCGGTCAAAGTGTCGCCGGCATGCACGGTCGAGCTAGAAAGCGCCAGCTTGGAGTAGGCAAACTTCGTATAGCTGAGCCCATAGCCGAACCCATACAGCGGCTTTCCGGTGAAATAACGATACGTCCGGTTCTGCATCGAATAATCCGTAAACGCCGGCAGTTCCGTGAGCGACGTATAGAACGTAACCGGCAGACGGCCCGATGGGTTGTTCTGTCCCAGCAAGGTTTCCGCGATCGCCCTGCCCCCGAACTCACCCGGATACCATGCTTCGAGCACCGCATTCGCGTGCCCCTGCGCCCAGTTCACGGCCAAGGCCGATCCGTTCATCAGAACCACCACCATCGGCTTGCCCGTCGCCGCCACGGCCTTCAGCATCTCCTCCTGCGCTTTCGGCAGAGCGATATCGGTACGGTCGCCCCCGGCAAAGCCTTCCAGCTTTACAGGCATCTCCTCGCCTTCCAGGTTCGGCGACAGCCCCACCATCGCGATGACCAGGTCGGCCTGCTTTGCCGCCTCCACCGCCGCCGGCTCGAAGATACCCGCCGGCGGCGTCCACTCGAGTGTGATCCCGGAGCCCACCGTCGCGGACGTGCGCATGAAGTCGATCTCAATCCGGTGCGCCTGCCCCGTGGCGAAGGTCACCGTGAACTTGGCCGGCCCGGCCACATGCCGCTCTTCAGGCAGGCCTGTGGTTCCGTTGACGGCCATGGTCTGCGGCGCGCCCGCCACGGGCGGGGCCTCGGACGCGGCTACCTGCTGTCCGTCCATCATCACCCTGTAGCTCTGTGTCGTCGCACATCCCCGGCAATGCCCTACCCGCAGCGTGAACTCATAGCTGCCCGGCTTCGGCGCCGCCAGCGTTCCTGTCCACCGCACTGAAAACGGCCCCTGCGGCAGGCTTTCAATCGGGCTCACCCCGCTCCAGTCAAACGCGATCTCATGATCCACGCGCGCGATTGCCGGCGATCCGCTCATATCCGCCGATCCGAAGTACTCCGCCTTCAAGCCCTCCCCGATTGTTCCATCGGCCGGATGCAGCATGGTTCGCGCCACCGGCAGGGCAAATCCCTCCACATATGTGGAGCCCGGTTGGTAGATCACCTTCGCTCCGGCTAACGCGGTCCGCAGCGCATCCACCGGCATCAGCGGATCGTGCGGCACACCGTTGTAGTTACCCTCGAGCGCCGCGAGCGACGCCGCATCCGGGCCGATCACCGCCACCGTCTTGTATTTCCCCGCGGCCAACGGCAGAATGCCATCGTTCTTCAGCAGCACCATCGACTCTTGTGCTGCCTTCTTCGCGGCCGCCGCGTTTGCCGGGGCGTGCACCGCGCTGAACGGAATCTGTGCGTAGGGCACCGTTGCCGCCGGGTCGAACAGTCCAAGCCGCATCCGAGCCTCGAACAGCCGCACGAGGCTTACATCAATATCCGACTCCTTGAGCAGCCTCCGCTTCACCGCATCGCCTAGCTTGTTGTAGGTCGATCCGCAGTTGGTGTCCGTCCCCGCCAGCAACGCCGTCGCATCCGCGTGCTCGGCATCAGGCTCGGTATCGTGCGTGTTCGGCTTGAAAAAATCGTCGATAGCTCCGCAGTCCGAGGTGACAAAGCCCTTGAACTTCCAATCATCCCGCAGCACGTCGATCAGCAGCATCCTGCTGCCGCACGCCGGAGCATTGTCGATCGCGTTGTACGCGCACATGATCGAGTCGGCCTTCGCCTCCACGATGCTCGCGCGGAATTGCGGCAGGTAGGTGTCCCAAAGATCGTGCGCGCTTGGGTCCACGTTGAACTTATGCCGCACATTCTCGGGCCCCGAGTGCACCGCGAAGTGCTTCGGCGTCGCAATTACCTTGTAGAATTTCGGATCGTCGCCCTGCAGGCCTTCAATGAAGTTGACCCCCAGCCTTGCCGTCAGGTACGGGTCCTCGCCGTACGTCTCCTGCCCGCGTCCCCAGCGCGGGTCGCGAAAAATATTGATATTCGGCGACCAGAAGGTCAACCCGAAGTAAATATCGTGATTATTGTCCCGCAGCGCTTCGTTATTTTTCGCCCGTGCCTCGGTCGCGATCACATCGCCGATCCGGTGCAGCAGCGGTCCGTCCCAGGTGGCCGCCATACCGATCGCCTGCGGAAACATGGTCGCGTACCCGGAACGCGCGACCCCGTGCAGGCCCTCATTCCAATAGTCGTAGGCCGGCACGTTCAGTCGCGAAATGGCCGCCGCCCCATTCACCATCTGGCCGACCTTCTCGTCAAGCGTCATGCGCGACACCAGATCCTGCGCTCGGGCCTGCGGGGTCAGAGAGGGGTTCTGATAGGGAAAACCGCTTTGCGCCCGCGCATGAGCGATACCCAAAAGAAAAAGGCCAGTCGCACAGAACTTTGGAAATGCACGGAATTTGGAAAACGCACGGGGTTTGGGAAACGCACGCATGAACAGGCTCCAGGAGTGATGCGGAGATTGCTTAACAAAATTCGCTTGCTCGGGGCGATCTACACCGTTCAGCTATGTTTCGCGACCCGAAATTTAGGCGATCTTCTGTAGCCGGACTCTAACCAGTGCCGGCAAACCGTGTCAAGGACCCGGCCACGATGCCCGGACTTTTTACGTTGGACATGACCTAGAAAAGTCCTGAGTGACCCTTCAGCTCAGGTGACCGTCCGCCCCGTTGCGGCGTCCACCCTTGTGAGCCGCGCGGTAGTAGCCGGAGTGCCGCTGCAGCACGACGGCCGCGGCCCCGCGCAGGCGTGCCAACTCCCCGTCGCCGATCGAAACCAGCGTGGGTCCTTTGCCCGCGAGCAGTCCATGATTCAGCTCCGATTGAATCACATCCTTCGACATCTCCCAGAGGGTTGTAATGTCGCCGGCAAAAAGAATGAGCTCCGGAGACAAGATCGCGTTGATGGCGCGAAGACCCCGCCCTATGGCCACAGCCTGCCGTTCCAGAGCGCGCTGCGCCGATGGGTTGCCATCCAGGGCCAACCCGATCAACTCTGTAAATGTCTTGCGTCCCGCCCCCGGCTCGAACTCTTCGAAGTAGCGCAGCGCCGCACGCGAAGAAGCAAACATCTCCCAGCAGCCGCGCAGGCCGCAGCCGCATACTGGGCCCGACGGCTCCAGACAAAGATGTCCGAACTCCCCCGCCATGCCCTCCTTGCCGGAGATCAGATGCCCTTCGGCCAGAATCGCCGTGCCGACTCCCTCCGACACGGTGACCAGCACCGCATTCTGTATGCCGTCCACACGCCCGAACCACAATTCGGAAAGCAGACTCGCGTTGGCGGCGTTCTCAAGCTCCGTTCGCAGCTTCAACTCCGCGGTGAGCGCACTCGAGATGTCGAAACCTTCCCACAACAGATTGGGAGCCATCAGCAGCCGCTTGGATCGGAGATCCACCCGGCCCGGCAGACTGAGTCCCACACCTTCATAGGTCCTCTCCGGATACTCCGCGCGAAGTCGCTGCATGGCGCTTGCGATCCCCTTCACCCCCTGCGCCGCATCGGAGCCGAGCGGCACGAGCTGGCGCGACAGGAAGCGCCCATTCAGGTCCAGCAGCGCCACGATCGCCTGTGACGGCCGTACATCGGCGACAAGGATCACCAGATCGTCGTTCAGCGACAGCAGCGTGGGGCGACGCCCACGCGCGGTGCGGACGGCCGGTCCTTCTTGAATCCACTTCTCCCGTAACAGCTGCTCGACAATAGATGAGACCGTACTGGGCTGAAGGCCGGAGGCGCGAGCCAGATCGACGCGCGAGACCGGCTGCAGCGCCCGAATCCGCTCCAAAACGATATCCCGGTTGATGTCGCGGGTCAGTTCGCTGGACGCGACCTGCACGTAGGCCAACTCGCGCACATTCTGCAACGCGGCCTGCTCCGGGGGAACCTGCGCGCGCGGCTTGGACTTGTCTTTTGAATTGTTTTTGGACTTGCGCGTGGATCTATCAGAGATCTTGGAGAGTTTCATCGCTGCTATTGGTTTACACCGCTCGCGAGAAACCCTCCATCCACGGGAATGATTTGCCCGGTGGTGAAGGAGGTCCGGTCGCAAGCCAGATACAGCGCCGTTGAGACCAGTTCGCTTGGCTCCCCGAAGCGGCCCATCGGCGTTCGCATCTTCAGCTCCTGCCCGCGGGGGGAGTCCAACAACGCGCGATTCAGGGCCGTTGGAAAGATGCCCGGGGCGATCGCATTCACCAACACCCCGTGTGGCGCCCACTCCACGGCCAGCGATCGGGTCAGGGAGCCCACGGCGGCCTTGCTGGCGCTGTAGGCGGCGACCTCCTGAAACGCCACAAAGGTGGAAAGCGAGGCGATGTTGATGATTCTCCCCTTGCCCCGCTCCAGCATGGGTCTACCGAAGACCTGGCACCCGCGCAGCGTACCCGTCAGATTCACGTCGAGAATCGAGGTCCACACCTCCTCGCTGCAGGTGAGTGTCGGAAGGCGCTGCGTCTTGCCGGCGCAGTTCACGAGAATATCGACAGCGGAAAACTCCGCAAGCACAGCGTCGCAAAGCGCCGTCAGGGACTCCCGGGACTGCACATCGGAGGCCTGTGCCAGTGTGCGTCTACCCATGGCAGCGATCGCCGCCGCCAGCGCTTCCGTAGCCTCCTGCGAACGCGACGAGGCCACCACGTCCGCTCCCGCCTCCGCCAGGCCCAGGGCCAGAACCTGGCCGATACCGGTCGTTCCACCGAGGACCACGGCACACTTACCCGAAAGATCGAAAGCACCTCCAGTCATTCCTTCGGACTCCCCAAAATTCGATCTTCAAAGTTTTTGTTCGCGATATCCCCATCGGATCACTCTCGAAGAGTCTTGCCGTGCGGACTGAGAAAAAAAAAATTCGCTGATCGAAATTAAGTTCGGTTCCCATACGCTGTCAAGCTCACGCTACCGCCTCGCGCCTTGACTCGGCCTGGAGCTGCCTCCGCTCTTGCTGGCCTTCGCAGCGGACCGCGAGCGATAGTAGCCGGAGTGCCGCTGCAGCACCACGGCTGCGGCCCCGCGAAGGTGCGCCGCGTCGCCGCCACGCAAGGAGACCAGCCGAGGGCTTGTGCCCCCCAGCAGCCCCGCCGCGCACTCCCGCTCGATGATCGGCGCGGCCAGGTCCCAGCTCTCCGTAATCTCCCCAGCAAATAAAATCACCTCCGGAGACAGCGAGGCGTTAATCATACGCAGGCCCTTGCCGATGGCCTCCGCCTGGCGTTCGATCGCCGCCCGAGCCGCGTTCTCCCCCGCCAAAGCGCGTCCAATCAGTTCTGTGGCCAACATCGACGGAGCGTCGGGTTGACGCTCGCGGTAGTAGCGGAGCGCCGCCGCGGAGGACGCAAACATCTCCCAGCAGCCACGCTGCCCACAGCCGCAGAGCGGTCCTTCCGGATCATAGATCACATGGCCGAACTCGCCCGCTAGGCCCATCGAGCCGGAGATCAGGCGACCGTCCGCGAGAATGGCCGCACCCACTCCCTCCGAGATGGCCAGCAGCACCGCATTGCGTATGCCGTCGATGTGTCCAAACCAAAGCTCGGAGAGCAAGCACGCGTTCGCGTCATTTTCGAGCTCCGCGGGAAGATCCAGACCGTCTGCGATCGCCTTGCGGATGTCGAACTCCCGCCAGTCGAGATTGGGCGCCAGTACAAGACGGTTTGTGCCCGGTTGGACGCGCCCCGGCAGGCACACGCCGACGCCCTCGATCCTCTTCGTCGGATGACTCTCCCGCAGCCGCTTGAGGCCCGCGACGATATCCTTGACGCCACGCTTGGCCCCGTTGCCCACCGATATCTGCGATTGCGCGTGGCAGGCGCCATTTAGATCGACGATGGCCAGGGTCGCCCGTTCGGGGTGCACATCCGCAACCAGCATCGCCATTCCGGTGTTCAGGGAAAGCAACGTCGGCCGCCGCCCGCGTGCCGTCTTTACGATCGGGCCTTCCACGATCCAGCCTTCTCGCAGGAGCTGCTCGACGATTGAGGAGACCGTACTGTTCTGTAGGCCGGAGGCCCTCGCCAGATCGGCCCGCGCGATCGGCTGCCGCAAACGAATCAACTCCAGCAGCACATCTCGATTGATCTCGCGCGCCAACTCCGTGGAGGCGACTTCCACATAGGCCAGGCCGCGCGCAACTCTTTTCAGTGAGGCACCATGCCCGGTCTGAAGGTCTGCCGCTGACGGCTTCGGCCCGGACTTTCGCTTCGTACCCATGTCGTACCTGTTGGACAAGGTGCTCTTGTGCCCTGCCGCACGGAACGCGCTGGAAGGGAGTCTACCGGTCGCTTTCGCAGTCTAAAACATGCCGTGCCATTGCTATTTCCCGTAGTGTATCGCAGCGCGAAACGCTCGCGCTGGGCCCAAACGAATCAAGAGGCCGGCTATGGCAGTACGGTGCGGAAGCTCCCTGCAAATGTTCCGCCCGCGTAGGTGCCGCTGTAGCGCTGGATCGTCATGGAACCGGAGAGGGCAGCGCCCGAAGCGAAGTTCAGCGGGATCAGGGCGTAGCCGCCCGGCGCAATGGCACCTAGGCCAACGGTCTGCGGCAGGGCCGAGATCGGCGCGGGAACCCCGGGCGTGGAACCCAGGGTAGCGCCCGTAAGGGTCACGCCCTGGGCTGTTCCCATGCCGTTGTTGGTGACCGTAACGGCGGCCTGAAAGCTGCCGTCGCCGAGCTTGGCCATGGTCGGGGTCAGGAAAAGCTGCACGGACCCCGGCACGGTTGCCGGTGGCAGCACAAGGGTCGTCAGCGAACGGGGCTGCAGGGTGACGGAAAGATTGTTTCCAAGGATCACGGCCGTGTCGGTCTCGGTGATGCTGTGGTTTGCGTCGGTCAAGTAGGTTTTCACCGACGAAGCCGCGGTGCCGCTATCACGGTGTAGCTGCCGGTGATGACGGTGCTTGCATTGTTGAGGATTTCAAGGACCTTGCTGCCCTCGGTGTTGCGGAACGCGACCGTGGCGAGGCTGCTGTTGCTATTGGTCGAGTTCACTCGATACGCACCTGGGCGCACAAAACGGCTCACGGCGGCGATGGCGTAAAACCGGCCCGCGACGGTATACGTGCCGGCGGTAGGCGTCGTCAGAATCAGTGCCGCCGCGCCGGTGGAGGTACCCCACCAGTATGAATAGCTGTTCACGTTACCGTCCACAAAAGCCTGGATGATGTCGCCGGCCAGGTACATGCCGTCAGGTCCGCCGGAGCAGCCGCCGCAATCCCAACGCGGCTCAAAGGTGCCGTTGGTGCTGCTCCATTCCGACATCCATACCGGCTTTGTGGTGGGTTGCGGACCGGTGAAGTGGCCGCCGTACTCATGGGAGGTAACGATGTCGATGTAGGAAGTAGCCAACGGGTCCGCGGCGATGGCCTGGGTGAAGGGTGTCTGGACGGGTGTCTTCGATCCGTCGCAGCAGATGGTCCGGATCGGCAGGCCGGAGGCTCGCACCGTGGGGCCAAAGGCGTTATCGATGAAATCCAGGGCGCCTGCCGTGGTCGCTTGCATGGAGTTGTAGGTCACGTTGTAATCCGGCTCGTTGATGAAGCCGAGCGCCGAGATGGGAATGTTCACTGCGCGATAGAACTTGGCGTACTGAATGAGGTAGTCGGCATAGGCCTGCCGCCAATCCCCACTCGGACAGGCAGGGTCATCCGACGTTCCGCAAAGGTAGCCGCCGTTATCGATGCTGTTGTTACTTTTCATGAAGGCCGGCGCGCTCCAGGAGTCCGCAAAGAAATCGCTCAGGCCATACCTCTGGCCGCTCTGGGCAAGAAACACCTGGCCGCCGTCAGAGCCATCGAAGACATAGTTCGGCGTCGCCGCAGGTGATCCGGGACTCGTGGGCTCGATCTGCGAATCCGTGCCAATGCCGAGCCGCATCATGCTGAATCCGGCGCCCACCTGACGATTAAACAGCAGATCCAGAATCGCGGTCTGGCTGGAGGCCGGCAAAACCTTCAGCGCGTTCGCCTCTCCGAAGGCATCGGAGAAACCGAAGCCTTCTATCTGCTGATTGCTGGTGGAGAAGTCGACGGTTCCCGTTTGTGCCGAGACCGAAGCGGGATAGACGGAAGCGAGCACACCGAGCACAAACACTGCAAGCGTATGGAGTGCACCGCGCGGCAGGGATGTGCGCGGCAACACGGAAAGGGATGCGGACATTGGAGAACCTCTTCGGCGATTGACTCAGGCAGTTGCATGGAATGAGTGCGCGGCGGTACACCTATTGGCTTCGGGAATCGTGAGGTCTTCCCGCTCCAGAAGTTAGAAGTCAATAAGTCTGACTGTGCGGCAGATGAAGAGCAGCTGCACGGCAGCCCAAACTCAGAGCTGCCGTACGCTCGATCTTTCCCTGCTAGAGCAAAATAGCTGATGCTGTAGAGGCATTTTGCCTTTGTTGTCATTCCCTTCCCACCCCCTGGAGCGCCTTTGCTCGATAGGGTGGGAAGGGAATCTGCGGTTGTTCTTGCTTTTGCCTGTTCTCTGCACCAATCGCTAACCCACGGTTAGAAGTTGAAGCGCCCGCTGTACTGCAGCACGCGTGTACCGCCGAAATTGGTGATCAGTCCGAAGGTACCCGCGGCGGCGACGGTGCTTGTACTTGCCGGGGCCGTGACGGTGCAGACGGTGCTCGTGCTGGCGCCGCAGATGGAAACAAGCGGATGGTTCAGCAGATTGAAGGCCTCCACGCGAAGCTGGAACTCGGACTCCTTGAATACATGGAAGGCGCGGAAGACGCTTGCGTTCACGCTGGTCTGCCCGGGTCCGCGGAACTCATTGCGGTGGGTGTTCCCAAAGTGGGGCGCAACGATCTGCGAAGGCAGCTCTGTCGCCGTGTAGATCGGCTCCACGGGATTTGCGAAAGCGGTGGGATCGAAGTAGCCGTTGCCGCCGCTGACCGCTGTATTGCCGGCCGTGCGATTGTGGCCGCCCAGGCGAACAAAGGGCTTCACCAGGTCGGCATAGAGCGGCTGCCCCGGCGAATTGATGTTGTTGCTAGTGGCGTTCACGGTAAAGGGCTGCCCGCTGACGTGGCTGACCTGCCCATTCAGCTGCAAGCCGCCGAAGATCGCGGAAGCCAGACCGTTGTGCGCGAACATCTGGTCGCGCCCGAACGGCAGGTGATAGATGAAGTAAAACTGCAGATCGTTGGTGTGGTCATAGCTGGCCGTCGCCCGGTTCATCTGGAAGTAGCCCGGATAGGCGAATTGAGGTCCGGCGTAGCTGCTGTTGTCAGCGAAGTTGACGGCATGCGACCAGGTGTAAATGAGGCCGAACTGCGCCAGACGGCCCGCATTGCGGGTTAGCTGCGCCTGCAGGCCGCTGTATTCGGCGCTGAAGGTGGGCTGGGCTGAACCGACACCGGTGGTGTTGTAGCAGGTGGCGCTCTGGCCGGCGGCGGCGCTGCAATGCTGCACATTCAGAAGCTCATTGGCATTGAATGAGCAGGGATTTTGGCCCAGTGCGTGAGTGGCATATCCCGAAGCCGGGTTGTACTGGCCATTCGCCATGCAGACGGTGGTCCCGTCCGCGGTGGGACCCGCATTGATATCGAGACTCGTGATCTGCCGGATCTCATGCGTTCCCACATAGCCGATGTTGGCCACGAAGTGCGCGCCGAGATCCTGCTCGACGAAAATATTCCAGCTTTCGATGTAACCACGGCGGAAGTTCTTCGGGATTGTCGTGGTGGTCTGGCTCGCGGGCAGCGACACAAAACCCGACGAGAAACTCGGAAACGTAGCCGTGGGAATGCCGACCGCCAGGGTCAGCGGCAGGCCGTTCGGGTTGGCGGTGCTGGACTGGCTTGGGTCCACCGCGAGCGTGTCCGTGCCTGTGCCGCTGTACTGCTGCGCCAGATCCACCGGGAAAGTATCGCGCAGAAAGCGGAAGTTGTCAGGGTCTTCCGTGATGCCGCCGCCCGCACGAATCACGGTCTTCTCATTGATGCGATAGGCCACGCCGAGACGCGGCACGATGAGGCCCCACCCGACATTGACCCCGGAGTTGATCGGGTTGCCATTCACGCCGCCCGCCTCGACGTTGGTGGCCAGCGGCGCATTGGGATCGAACACAAAGGTACCTTCATGATCGCGCACTGCCATGGGGTAAAACTCGTATCGTGCGCCGTAGTTCAGTGTCAGCTTCGGCGTGAGGGTCCATTGGTCCTGCGCAAAGAAGGCGAAGGCCGACCAGCGCAGGGCATTGGGATTGAATAGCTGCGTGGCCTTGGCCACGGAGATGCCGCCGTTGTTGTTCGGCAGACCCAGCAGGAAGTCGGCAAGCGAGTTGTAGGCAGTGATCCCGCTCGCGCCGTTGGTGGTCAGACCGCCCTGAAAGCGGAAACCGCCACGCGGGTTGTTGATGTCATTGCCGCTGGTGGGCTGAAAATGGTTCAGTGCGAAATGGTAGTACTCGCCACCGTACTTCATGGCGTGCTTGCCTTTGGTCCAGCTAAGGTTTACATCGCCCGTGTACTGGTTATCGCGGAAAAGAAATGGATTGCTGCCGTTTGAATTACCCAGCGAGGTAAACCCGGTGAACGCGAAAACCGGGATACCGACATAATTCGGACCCACGCCGTTGGTGCCGGGGATGTTGAGACCGCTTGCGCTGGAGCCGAAATCGCCAACCTGCTCATCCAGCGTTGATTGCGCACCGGTATGCTGCCGCGTGTAGCCGAAGTCGGAATCGATGACAAGATTCGGCGTGATGACGTGGCTTGCGCCGAGGCCGATGTTTTGGATACGGCCCGAGGAAGCGCCGGGCTGACCGCCGTCGAATGTACCGCCGCCGGCCGCGCCCAGCTGCTGCGGATCGGTCAGGCTAAATGGATCGATGCTGTACCGTCCAAAGAAGCTCGTGCGGTCCGTCGCGTTATAGGTAATCTTCGTGTCGGAATCGTTGCGGTCATAGTCCGCCGTTGCTGAACCGGTGTAATCGTTCGCCAGTTGCGCGGCATAGAGTGCAGCCGAGGGCGTGCCGACCTGGGAAGAGATGGGCTGCAGAAGATTCAGCATCTTGGCCGCCGCGGGGGATTGCCGCGATGCCGGAATGCCGTTGCTGCCGTACTCCTGAAGAAAGGTTAAGGTTCGCTGCGCAGCGGGCAGAATCGGGCCAATGCCGCCGGGCTGCGGATCATACAGAGTGGTAATTCCGGTGACGGCCGAAAAATCACCGGTCAGCATCGCCGTGGTGGGCACCGTGACCTGGCCGGTTGCAGAGGAACGCCGGACGTTACGCTCAAAGTCCTGAAAAAAGAACAGCTTATTCTTTCCGTTCACGATGTGCGGAATCGTGATGGGTCCGCCGATCGAGAAGCCGAACTCATTGAAGATGTTTTTCGGCACACGGGGCAATGCCGCCATTGTCGCGGTATAGGCGCGGGCATTGGTATTGAAGATGTTGTTGTACTCCCAGGCGCTACCGTGGAGTTGGTTGGTACCGCTCTTGATAATGACGTTGACCGAGGCGCCGCCCGCGGTGCCCTGCTCGGCGTTGAAGCTGTTGGTTACCAGATTGACCGATTCGATGGCATCCGCAGGCGGCACATAGGCGATGATGTAGGGCAGCCAGCCGTAGGTGTTTACCGCGCCGTCAATGCGCGTGGTGTTGGAAACGTTCGCGATGCCATTAACATTCACACCCACCGAGCGTGCCGGGTTCGACGAAGTCGAGTTTTCTTCGATCGGTGGTGAAACGCCCGGGATCAGCGAATAGAGCTGCTGAAAGTTACGGCCCTGGCCGCCGCCAACGGGCAACTCCTCCAGCTCGGCTGAGGAGATCTGATGATTGACCTCGGCGGTTTCGGTCTGCAACGTGGCCGGCGCTGTCGTGACCGTAACCTCGGAATTTACACTGGCGGGCTGCAGCTGCGCATTTACGCGCACTTCCTTATTCACCTCCAGCGCAACATTCTTCTGCGTGTACGATCCGAAACTGCCCGTGGCCGGAACGATGATGGTATAAACGCCGGGTTCAAGATCGCGAGCCGTGTATTCACCGGAACCGTTGGTCTTGAGGATGCGCGTCTCCCCATTGCTCTGGTTGCGTACCGTGATGGCCGTGTTCGGTACCGCTGCTCCCGTCTGGTCGGTAATACTCCCGGTCAAGGTGCCGTACAACACCTGCGCGAGCGCGCCGGTACCGCACAGCAGTGACCCCCATACGAACAGTGAGGCGCGCTTCGCTTTGCGGGCCCACCTTGTTTCTTTGTGCCTTGAACTATTGCGGAACATCAGGTTGCCTCCAAAGACATACGCGCGTCACAAAATCTCAAAACGTTTGGACGATGCGGACTCTAGAGAGCACGGAAGAAGATTGTCAAGCATTATTTTGGTGACGAAAGATAACCGGATGAGCCATGGACAATGGGAGGTCGGCGGGGGTGGCTGCATACATGGTTTTCGGCTTTTTCTCGGCTTTGGCGATCTGTTGACGCCCCGAGCGGGAGACTTCCCGCGAACGGGCGAATCAACTGCCCGGCCTGCTGCGCGCGGAGATCCGTTGGGTCCCGAGAAAATGATTGCAGAGCCGGATCTTTCCTGTACAGCGCAAGAAGAGGCTATTCGTGATGATTTCTTGGAGTTCCTGCTGAAGGAAAAATAAATCTGCGAAGACCGCTTGACAGTGTCTCGTTCCACCTCATAACTTTGAAATTGCGCAAGCCATACCGCAGACGAGATCTGCGCTGAGCTGAGAAGGTGGGCGGTGGGATGCCTGTGAGCGACCGTTCTACCCCAGCTCCTACGAATTTCTCCAAGGCAGCTTCTTCGGAGGCTGCCTCTTCTTTTGACCCCTTTGCGAGTTTTGAGCCCTTTGCGAGTTTTGAGCCCTTTGCGAGGTCCCCGCCATGCCTGCGCTTCATCGCCAAGCCATACGTCTTACCGTCCTCTCCCTGCTTGTGGCCCTACCTTCAATACTGACAATACGTGCGCAGACGCCGATCTCGCCTCCGGCTCAAAGCATGGGCCTTTACCCGCCCGTGGTTCATCTGACGGCGGAGCAGGATCATCAGCGCACGCTCGATCTGCTCGGCATCCGAGAGCTTCGTCGTGGTCGGGATGGCAGCCCGATATCACCCTACGCGGCCAACTACGACGAGTCGAAAGCCAACCCCTATCCGAGGCTCCCCGACCCCCTGGTTCTAAACGATGGGCAGCCCGTAACGTTGGCCAAGATATGGTGGACAGAGCGCCGGCCGCAGATCGTCGAATTCTTTGATCGCGAGGTGTACGGGCGTGTGCCCGCGCAGATACCCCCGGTTCAATGGGAGATCACGGAGACGAAGCAGGACACCGTGGGCGGCGTGCCTGTAACGACAAAGTCTTTAACAGGCCATGTCGATCACTCGACTTACCCTTCAATCACGGTTGATATGAAGCTGCAACTGACCACACCCGCAAGCGCGAGCGGGCCTGTGCCTGTCATCCTCGAATTCGGCTTCATCGGATCCTTTGTATTCCCGGCGCGCCCCGGTCAGCCGCCCGCGCCACCGCCGCCACTGGTGCCTGGGCCGAGTTGGCAGGAGCAATTGCTGGCCAAAGGCTGGGGCTACGCCATCCTGGTTCCCCACAGCGTGCAGGCTGACAACGGTGCGGGATTGACCGAGGGCATCATCGGTCTCTGTAACCATGGCCGGCCGCGCAAGCTCGACGACTGGGGCGCGCTGCGAGCCTGGGCCTGGGGTGCGTCGCGCGCTCTTGATTATCTCGCCACGGATAAGGCCGTTGATGCGAAGCAGGTGGGTATCACGGGGCATTCAAGGTATGGCAAAGCCGCCCTTGTCACCATGGCTTACGATCCGCGCTTCGCCATCGGGTACATCAGCTCCTCGGGAGCCGGAGGTGCCAAACTGATTCGTCGTGACTGGGGCGAGACGCTCGAGAATGTGGCGGGGCTAGGCGAGTACCACTGGATGGCCGGCAATTTTCTGAAGTACGCCGGGCCGCTCACGCCTGGAGATCTCCCCGTGGATGCCCACGAACTGATCGCTCTCTGCGCTCCGCGACCGGTCTTTATCGGCGGTGGTGCCACGAAGGGAGATGGCTGGGTGGATGCGCGCGGCATGTTTCTTGCGGCCCTGGCAGCGAGCCCGGTTTATCGCCTGCTCGGCGGCAAAGGTTTGCAGACGACCGATCTTCCGCCCATGGAGACACCGGACATCGGCGGGGATCTCGCCTTCCGCCAACACAGCGGAGGACACTCGCCCGCGCCGAACTGGCCGACGTTTCTTGTCTTCGCGAGCCGCTATCTACGCATACCTGCGACACACACCTGAGTCTCGAACGCAGCGGCGGCCAAGCAGCTCCGGCTTGCTCTGTCCAGAGAGCTATCCCTGGCTCGACGCAGCTCGGTAACGTTCTACGATATGCAGGTATTGGCGTGCGTTCTGTGTCACCGTGTCGAGCCGGCCGGCCAGCCAAGCCTTCTCATCGACGAGGTCTGCGCCGACGCCGAGGGCAAAGGCTCCGGCCTCCAAGAATTCCTCGGCTGTCTTCAAGGAAATACCCCCGGTAGGGATAAGTTCTACCTGCGGCAGCGGAGCCTTGATGCTCTTCAGGTAAGGTGCGCCGCCCATTGCATTGGCAGGGAAAACTTTGACGATATCCGCGCCTGCCTGCCAAGCGGTCACGATCTCGGTGGGCGTCAGCGCCCCCGGCAGAACAGCGGCCGAGTAGCGATGGCACATCTCGAGTACCCGGAGATTCAACGACGGCGAGACCACAAACTGCGCACCTTCGAGCAGGCAGATTCGGGCCGTCTCCGGATCGAGCACCGTACCGGCGCCCACTAGAATCTCCGGCCGTTCGCGCGCCAGCCTGCGCATCACCTCGAGCGCACCGGGCACCGTCATGGTGATCTCCAGTATCGTGACGCCTCCGTCCGCGATGGCTCCGGCGAGTGCCATCGCGGCTTCAAGCGAGCCGGCTCGCAGCACGGGTACCAAGCCGACGCGTCGCATGGATGCGAGAACCTGCGCTTTAGTCATTCTGTCTCTCTCCCCACCTTATCTCTCCTCACCGTTGCACGCCGCCTGCGGCCCCTGCCATCAATCGCTCCACCTCGTCGCGTGTGGCCATGGAACTGTCCCCGGGTGTGGTCATCGCCAGGGCGCCATGCGCTGCCCCGCACTCGAGCGCCCACCGCATGCCCTTGCCCTCCAGCAATCCGAAGATCACCCCCGCCGCAAAGGAGTCACCGCCGCCGACACGGTCAAGGATCTCAAGATCGAGGTACTCCCTGCTCGCATACACGGCACCTTCCGCATAACCGAACGCACTCCAGTCGTTTCGATTGGCGGTGCGTGGTCTGCGCGTGGCCGTGGCGATCACCTTGAGAGAGGGAAACTCGGCGGTGATACGCGTACTCATCTCCCCGAAGCTCGCCTCTGTATGCCATGGCGGCCGCTCTGAGCTCTCATGCGCCACCGCCGCGACATCGCCTTCGTGACCGAACAGAACATCGACAAAAGGCATCAGGCGACGATTCACATCGATCGAACCTTGCCGCCCGCCGCGCTCTTTCCAAAGGGAAGGACGGTAGTTGCAATCGAAGCTGACGACCACGCCATGACGCCGCGCCGCCGTCACCGCCTCCAGGGCAAGCGCGGGCGCGTCCGCCGAGAGCGCGCAGAGGACACCGCCGGTGTGAAACCAGCGTGTACCTCCATGGCCGGCTACCCGGCCGAAGACTGCGTCCCAGTCCACCTGGCCGGCCCGCAGCTGAGAAATCGCGGTATGGCCCCGGTCCATCATGCCGAGCCCGGCGCGCAGACCGAAGCCACGCTCCAGAAAGTAAATACCGTTCCGTGCCTCATGCCCCACGCCGTCGTGTTGCATCCATCGCACGAGGCTCAGGTCCAGACCGCCTTCAAGCATCAGGTCTTCAATGAGTCGGCCGACCGGGTTATCCACCAGCGCGGTCACAATTGCTGTCCGCTCGCTGAAACAACGCCGAAGTCCACGGGCGACGTTGTACTCGCCGCCGCCTTCCCAAACATGGAAGCGGCGCGTCCGCGCGATGCGTTGTTCCCCGGGATCGAAGCGCAGCATCACCTCGCCCAAGCTGACGAGATCCCATTGCACCTCGGTCGCGGGTCGTAGCCGCAACCCACACAATGCGGAACTGGCCCGTGAATCCGTGGGATTTGGATAGGTGGAAGATTGCAGCATGCGCCCTTTCGAATGCCCTGCTACCGCTTACGTTTCCATTCTAAGCGGGATGGGTAGTCACGCGTTTTTCTAAGCACACCTTATACAAGTTTACTTGCCTACTCAAAAGATGTCGTCATACCTCGTACACATCGCTGATTGCCTAAAAGGCATCTGTCTCTCCTCCACCTCCTCGACGCGGACGCAGCGCCCAAGCCGAACCGCAACGGTCCGGTTCTCTTGAACGTAGCGGTTGTTGGCAATAGGGAAGGCGAATCGGGAGGTTCGGCTTCTTCAAACTGCGCCGACTGGTCTCCTTCTTGCGGCCCTACCCACGCACCGCGTTGACAAGCCGTGCGGGCAGGACATATTTTGCCATGAGGATCAAAAGATCGCGATTGCCGTCGCGAAGGCCTTGCGGGTCTGATCAAACATTTTAAGAACCTGGAGACAAACGTGAGCGATACCCTCTTTAGTGCATTCTCCACCGTGGCCTACGAAGGGCAGGGGTCGGAGAATTCGCTGGCCTACCGCTACTACGATCCCCACAAGATCATTCTGGGTAAGCCTATGGCCGAGCACCTCCGTTTTGCGGTGGCCTACTGGCACAGCCTGGTGATGAACGGGACCGATCCGTTCGGCGGACCGACGATCGACCGGCCCTGGATGCACGGTGATCCCCTGCAGGCGGCCCGTCTGAAGGCGGATGCCGCTTTTGAGTTATTTCGTGTGCTCGATGTGCCGTTCTACACCTTTCACGATCGCGATATCGTGCCGGAGGGTGCATCCCTTGGCGAGTCGTTGAAGCATCTGCATACCCTTGCCGATTACCTCGGCGAAAAAATGGGCAGCTACAAGACAAAGCTGCTCTGGGGGACGGCGAACCTGTTCTCTCACCCACGCTTCATGGCAGGCGCCTCGACCAACCCTGACCCGGATGTATTTGCCTGGTGCGCGACCACGGTGAAACATTGCATGGACGTCACCAAGTCCCTGGGCGGCTCAAACTATGTGTTGTGGGGCGGGCGCGAAGGCTATGAGACGCTGCTGAACACGAATATGGCGCAGGAGCTTGAGCAGATGGGCCGCTTTCTCACCCTGGTGGTGGAGTACAAGCACAAGATCGGCTTCAGCGGCCAAATCCTGATCGAACCCAAGCCCAAAGAGCCCACCGTACACCAGTACGACTTCGACGTGGCCACGGTGTATGGCTTTCTAAAGCGCTTCGGTCTGGAGAAAGAGGTACGGGTCAACATTGAGGCGAATCATGCGTTGTTAGCCGGGCATACCTTCGAGCATGAGATCGCCACGGCCGGAGCCCTGGGCATTCTGGGATCGTTGGACATGAATCGCGGCGATGCCCTGCTGGGCTGGGACACCGACCAGTTCCCGAACGATCTGCAGGCAACCACAATGGCGATGTATCACGTGATCAAAGCCGGCGGCATCGGCCAGGGTGGCCTTAACTTCGATGCCAAGGTGCGCCGGCAGAGCTTTGAGCCGGAGGATCTGATCCATGCGCATGTCGGCGCGATCGATCTGTGCGCGCAGGCCTTTTTGCTGGCGGCGAAGATCATCGAGGATGGACGCTACGACAAGATGCTCGCGCATCGTTACGCCGGTTGGAAGACGCCGGAAGCGCAGGCCATGCTCAAGGGGGAGTTGTCTCTGGATCAGATTGCCGCGGCAACCGAAGGCAAAGCCATCGATCCCAAGCCCCGTTCCGGCAGGCAGGAGCAGATGGAAAATCTCCTCGGTAGGCTGATCTTCTAGCTGATCTTCTGAAACTGCGACAGAGCCGAGAAAGTCCGGTGCTGCCGCGCGA